>NZ_FNTD01000004.1:7820385-8162950 GCF_900104815.1 Streptomyces misionensis | reverse complement strand
GTGCACTTGGAGATGTTGTACTGTCTGCCGTCTCGCCGCGGTCGTCGACCTGGACGGGCATGCCGGTCGTTGGCTTGCCGAGGTCGTTCGTAGAAGGTGTCGGTCTCGGTCTTACGCCAGCCGTAGGAGACTGTCTTGCGAGTGAGGCTCTTGGCCGGGCGGACCATCTGTGCCGTTAGTGCGCCAGTCCGGAACGTGAACGGCTTGCGGTCGGACCGATGACCGTGGGGACGTCGACGACTGCGTTGTCAAGCCCACCGTCCGAGGCGGTGTAGGTATCAGTCTCGAACGTCTGGCCGGCCAGGGCGTTGTCGTCTGCAACTGTAGTGGCGCCGTCTTGGCTCTTGAGTGCCGGCACCGAGCGGGTTTTTCCGCCTGGCAGTGTGTCGCCGTTCATGCCCAGGAAGTAGTACGTCTTCGTCAGCGTCTTCTTGTCATGGACCGCGGCGCCATTCGTTTCATGGAAGACAGTCGGGTCGCCGGTGGTGACGTCCACCTCGGGGTAACCACGGAACTGGCCCCAGGTCCGGTTTTCGCCTTGACGACCTCGTCGTCGTCGTAGTGCCAGCCCGGGTTGCCCTTGTAGTCGTAGTCCGTCTCCAGCTTGGGCTCGGTACCGTCCTGGTAGGAGTTGTGCGTGTCTTCGGTGACGACCGACGAGACCTTGTACTTGTAGAACCAGTCCATCCATGGTGACGGCTGCCCGTAGGGCGTCCAGTACACCGGGAAGCAGGAGAGGGTGTTGGTTGAGGCGAACGACTGGGCGGCTGCGTCGGTCGGGTCGTTGGGGTCGCTGGCGGGGGCTTTGGAGCAGTCTGGGCGGTCGTAGGTGACGGTGGTCTGGGCGTCGGTCTCGCTGGTGACGGTCTGGATGCGGTCGTGGTACATCAGCGGCATCTGCGGGATCGTTCCCACCCGGTTGGGCAGTTGCAGCGGCGGGTCGAAGTTCACCGCCGGCGTGGAGATGCTGCCCGTGGCTCCGCCCAGAGTGTCGAGGCCGGTGCGTTGAATGGAGTCCAGCCACAAGGTCGGAGCGTGGTCACCGCCGTCGGGGAAGGACTGGGTGAAGGTGTACCTGTCTACTTGCTGGGTCGCACCGTTCGTCTGGATTTGCGTAATGATGGAAGTCAGCCGCTTGCGTGACCAGAAGTTCGGGCCATGGTTGGTGCAGCTTGCTCCTGAAGAAGTGCAGTTGAGGTCGACGGGCACATCTGGCCAGTAGGAGGCGTTCGACGGCGTGAACTGGCTGTCGGCGCAGGTGTTTCCCGACGGAGTTCCCGAAATGCAGCGCTCGGCGGTGTTGAAGACGACCTGTTCCGGTGCGGTGCCGGAGTAGATGGTCGAGGAGGTCATGCCGTAGTCGATGCGTGCGAGGGTGCCGCCGCGGGTGTAGGCGACTGCGGTGTCCTTCATATCTGCGCCGTAGTAGCCAGTCTCCGGCGTGTAGTACCAGGCGGTGGCGTTGTTGTGTGTGTCGACCGCGTAGTCCAGGTTGAATCGGTAACCCAGTGTGCAAGTAGTGGAGGCAAAGTCCGTGCTGTCCGGACACGCGGAGACACCGCTGTGAGCGTGGTAAACCGGAACGGTCCAGGCGGATTTGGTCTCGTCCTTGCTACTGGACCAGCCCGGCAGGTGGTTGAGACCGAAGAAGTACTGCACACCGCCCTCGGTGACCTTGAAGTACTCCCCGTTCGCCGTGCCGTTCGAGGCACCAGTCAGGTCTTCGATTTTGGTGGTGGAGTCGTCGGAGGTTGGCCGGAAAGTTTTGGTGGCATCGTCGTACACGATGTCGGTGGATGCCCCGTTCAGCGACAGAGTCAGGATCTGGCCTGCCCAGCATTCGTCACCGTCGCCCTTCGGCGCGCCGGACGAGGAGTCGTCGCTGCATGGCTTGTAGGTGCGCTCGATATAGCTGTCTGCCATGCTCCAGCCGTCACCCAACCACGAGGACTGGTTGTTCGTGCCCTCGGTACGCGCGTCCTGGCTGGAGGAGTCATACGACAGAGTCACGCTCGGTGATGCTCCACCGACAGCTGGTGGCACTGTGATCGGATAGCTGTAGGTGAACGCTCCAGTGTTCGCCGAGGTCGACCAGGAACCGGCCGGTGACAGACTGGTCGCTGAGTAGTCGCCGGAGGAGCCCGAGGTGCCGGAGGTGGCGGCCATGACAACCGTGGTCCCGGATGCGGGCACTTCGTGGCGACCGGAGGTACCGCCAGCTTTCACATGGGTTGCACCTGGGACAGACACCTGACCAGACAGTGGTGCATCTGGTGTCGTGCGCACCGACGTCTGTACCTGGCAACGTGCCAGTTTCGGTGTCGTCAGCACGCACGCGGGGAGTTCGACGAGATGAAGGCGGGAGGCGAAGTCTCCGCCGAAGGCATAGCGGAATGAGGAGTCGTCCACCTGAAGCGCGATCTTGCCGTTGCCAGGGCTTGTGCGTTGCAAGGTGAACAGTGCGCCGTGGATGCCGGCCGCGAGCGCGGACTTCTGGTCCAGCATCGTCACTCGTACGCGCTGCGTTGCAGTGACAGCTGCCGACCGGTCCTGCACACTCGGTGCGGTGCTGAGCAGCACGGGCATCTTCCCGGCCCGGACTTGAGTCGCTTTGGCACTCAGGCCTGGGGCGACTGTGACGGGCAAGGTGACGGTGGCGCTGCCCGGGGCGGGAAGCTTCGCGTGCCCACTGGGGTTGAAATGCTTGAACGGCTTGGGAGACGGTCCCCGCCTAGGCGTTTGCCGCGTGAACGGAATCCGCTTGTTATGCGGTGCCGCAGAGATTGCGACGCCGTGCTTTGTCGAAGAGGGGGCCGCCACCGCGTCCGCGGGCAGTAGCCCCACAACCAGGGCACCGACGGCGACAACTGCCGTACGTCGAACACTGTGACCGGCCCAGACCGACCGGCTGTCCCGTCTCCACCAGGCTACCCGCCCCATACCGTGCGTTCCCCTCCTCAACGCCTCGCAAGCACAAGCACTCTTCTGCCGGCGCTGTTTGAGGGCACGTCAAAGCAGGGGCAAACATAGATCACTCCCCCCGCAAAGTCTCACGCTAAGCGGTCAGACCAACACTTAAAGTAAAAAAACTTTTGTGAATCAGTAAAGGAATTACCTTGAATGGAACGGAATCTCGTAGTCCACGATCGAGAATAGGTCACCCGCATCAACGGCAACCAGTCGAGCGCTCAATTAGGCCCGGGCTCCCAAGACGTAGCTGCGTCCCGCATACTCCGACCCCGACCTGACCCGATTCCTCACCCCCATATAGGGCACAGTGCTACACAACACCCCGCGCGAGCCTGACATCGCTCGCCCTGCACCTGCCCGGCAAAACATGCGCAAGTAGGCATCTGGATAGCAAGACCGGCTATGGAAGTACGTCAAGAATAAGCCAGACACGTGCGCTCGGCGGTCGATTGTCGATGGTTCACGCCGCTCCTTGCATTCAGAATGCACAGCGGCGCGGACCCAAGGGGGGGCCGCCTGAGTCCCGCGAAGGACGCCAACCTCGATGTCAGCCTTTCGCCCAGCCATATGGGCATTCAGACGTTCCACGTCCAGACCCGTTGCCGTCACCGTCGTCGCCGCTCTCGCCGCCGGGTCACTGACTTCGGCCGTGGTGGCCCATGCGGCACCGGCCGGCCCCACCCGGTCGCCGCATGCAGATTCGTCCGGCAGCACACCGGGGGCCCAACGCAGCCTCAACGCCACCGAGTCCGCCTCTGCACGGGCGAAGGCCACGGGTAAACCGGTGACCATCGATCAACTCACCGATACCGGAACGGTGGTGGTGGCCAACCCGGATGGCACCTTCACCCGCACCGACTCTTCCATGCCGCAGCGCACCTTCCAGCACGGGAAGTGGGTGCCGATCGACACCACGCTGGTGCGGCGGTCTGACGGGACCTGGGCGCCCAAGGCCGTGGTCACGGACGTGTCCTTCTCCGGTGGTGGCTCCGGTGCGCTGGCCACGATGCGTAACGGCCAGGACAAGCTGGGCTTCTCCTGGCCGGGCGCCCTGCCCACACCAGTGGTGTCCGGAGACACTGCTACGTATCCGGACGTGCTGCCCCAGGTCGATCTCCAGCTGACCGCGGACGCCTCTGGCTACTCCTCGGTCCTTGTGGTCAAATCCGCGAAGGCGGCGACCGATCCGCGGCTGCGGCGCCTCGCCCTCGGCACCTCGTCGGCCGGTATCAAGCTGGCCGCGACGCGCGACGGCGGCGTCCAGGCCACGGACAAGCACACCGGCAGGACGGTGTTCCACAGCGACACCGCGCTGATGTGGGACAGCACCGGCCAGAAGACCCCCGCCTCTCTGGTGCGCACCACGTCCGTGTCTTCGGCCCGGGCCGAGCATCGGGCGGCGGCCAAGGTCGGCAAGCACCACGCCCAGGTCAGGATGAGCCTCGAGTCCGGCAAGCAGCTGCTGGGGGTTGACGAGAACCTGCTTTCGGCCAAGAGCACGGCCTATCCTGTCTACATCGACCCCGAGTGGAGCGGCCGACCATCCCAACTGGACTGGGCTCGGATCTCCGACAACGGGTGGAACGTCTACAACTCGACGTCCACCTCGGGTTCCACCAACGCCCGCGAGGGATGGGACAACTCCTACCCCGGCAACGGTGAACGGGCTCGGACGTACTACCAGATGAACACCAGCGGCATTAAAGGTGCCGTGGTCACTCACGCCTCGCTGTATGTGAAGCAGCTCTCCGCCGCCTCCTGCTCCGACACCCCGGCTGCCGTTTACGGCACCGACCGCCCCGCCGGTTGGAGTTCCTCCTCGCTGTACTGGGGCCACGAGCCCGGAGGGCGTACCGGCGCGTTGGGTTCGAACCCGAAGAGCCATGAGGCCGGCACCTGTCCGGTGACCGATGGGGCCAACTCCTGGGTCAGCCCGCCATCGCTCGAGTTCGACGTGACCTCGCGTGCGCAGAGCGCGGCGGCCGGCGGCTGGAAGAGCATGACGCTGATGGTCCAGTCACCCGACATGAACGACGCCACTCAGTGGAAGCAGCTTGCCTACGGTGGCGGCGCCACTATGTCGGTCACCTACAGTTACCGGCCCAAGCTGAACGGCACTCCCGCGCTCAAGCCGTCCACGGTGAGCATGGGCAAGACGATGACCACCACCCACACCCCGACGCTGTCCGCGCGCGCGGTCGATCCCGACCTGGCCGGCGGCAGCGAACTGGTCCGCATGGAGTACAACGTCTACAACTCCTCCGGCACGCTGATACATCAGGGTTTTGGCCCCAGCACGGATTCGAAGAAGCGTGCCCGGTACAACACCAACGGCAGTGACTGGACCTCGCCGAGTCTGCCGGACGGCACCTACACCTGGAAGGCTACCGCTCAGAACGCGGCCGGCTATTGGGCCGGGACGGGCTCTGGCGTCTGGACGAAGACGCAGACCTTCACCGTCGACACCAGCGCGCCGCCGGCCCCGACGGTGACGTCGAGTCAGTTCCCGGCCAAACAGATCGGTGCCGCCTACGGCGACAAGGGAACCTTCACCCTCAGCAACAATCACACCAACAACATCACTGGCTATCTGTTCCGTCTGGACAGCACGCTCGGGAACACCATGTACACCAGCAGTGGTGTCACCAAGTGGAGCACGGGCACGAAGATCGCGCCGGGCACGGCGTACTACGTCAGCTCCGACAACGCTTCGGGCACCGGCACGTCGGTCATCAACGGCAGTGCCTCCCCCGCTTTTGCTCCCGGGGCAACGGGACCGCACACGCTGTATGCGAAGGCCGTGGACCAGGCAGGCTCGACGTCTCTCACTCAGGCGTCCTACGTCTTCTACGCGGGTAGCAGCACTCCGGCGTACGCCTACGGCGACAAGATGATCACCGGTTGGAGCGCGACCAACGCGGACAATACGACGACCTCGGTGCCCGCGGCTACGGTCACCACCAAGGGTGGTCAGCTGATCAGCCAGGCCGCCGGCAGCGGCTACGAGTTCGCTGACGGCTACCAGGCGTTCCTCGGCAACAAGAGCAGTACCTCGAAGGTCGTCTCCGGTGACAGTGTCACCCTCAGCTTCGACATTCCGAAAGACGGGCCCTGGAGTTTCGGTGCCAACCTGACCAAGGCAAAGGACTACGGCATCTACCGGCTGGTCCTGGACGCGGGCAAGCCCACGCAGTCGACGCTGATCAGCGGGTACGACGCCTACAACTCCTACGTCACCACCCAGTTCCTCAACCTGGGCGTACCGAAGGACTCCAGCGGCCAGTTGCTCACCCTCAGGCAGGGTGTCCACACGCTGACGCTCACCCTGACGGGCAAGAATCCCAGTTCCTCTGGGTTCCAGGCGGGTATCGACGTGCTGCGGCTCGGACCGGCGCTGGCGTGCGCGATCAACAGCACCGGAAGCTGCCTGAACAACACCGCCACCAGCACGTTCACGACCACGACCAGCACCGCCGACGCCGACGGATCCGGCAACAGCATCAACTCCGCCGACCTGACAAGTGCCTCGGGCTGGCAGGGTGGGCAGACGGTCACCGTGGACGGCGCCAACGTCACGCTGCCGAAGTTCGGCAGCGGCGCTTACGACAACATGCTCGCCTCCGGCCAGACCATCACCGTCCCGGACAGCGGTGTGGTGAACACCGGTGACTCGGTGGTCTTCCTTGCCTTCGCCACCGGCGGTGCGGCCAAGGGAGCCATCGGCACCATCACCTACGCCAAGGACAACTGCCTGGACCCGGACGGCAACCCGGCTGACCAGTCGTACCAGCTGGACAGCGTGCCCGACTGGATCAGCGGGCCCACCGCGGCGGCCTCGCTGACCCTGGTCCACGAGAACCACAAGGACAACACCCAGACCAGCCCAAGCTCCGGCCCGAAAATCTACGCCGTCAGTGTCCCGCTCCAGTGCCCCGGCTCGATCATCAGCAGTATCTCCCTGCCCCTGTTCACCAACGGAGTCCAGGCCGGACAGCCCTCACTGCACATCCTCGGCCTCGGCCTGCGCCCGATGAGCGTCGCAGGCAGCGGGTCCGACGCCCAGCACTGGGTCGGCACGTGGTCCTCCGTCCAGGACACCGCCAAGGTGCAGCAGTCCGACGGCAGCACCGCGAGCGTGACCGGTAAGACGCTACGTATCCCGGCGCATATCAGCGTCGGCACTGATGGCCACAATGGGGTCCGCGTTCACCTGTCCAACGCTCTGGGCACCGCCCCGGTGACCTTCGACGCGGCTTCCATCGCCCCGCAGGACACCACCGCGGGCGGCGCCGCGGCGGCCGCGGCGCCGACCTTGCTGACCTTCGGCGGCAAGGCTTCCGTCACCATCCCGGCGGGCGGCGACGTCACCAGCGACCCGGTGACGCTGGCCGTCCCACAGCAGGCGACCTTGCTGGTCAGCGTGCAGGTGCACGGCTCGGTGTCCGCCATGCCCGGCCACGCCACGGCCCAGACACCCGTGTGGGCCAGCGACGCAGCCAACCGCACCGGTGACACCGCAGCCGGCAACTACACACAGACGACGTACACCGGGCTGCCGTACCTGGCCGGGATCGACGTCACCACACCCGCCAGCGCTCCCACCGGCTCCCTGGTCCTCTACGGCGACCAGAGCGTCAACGCCGACACCGGCAGCGCCGACGGCCGGCACCACCTGAGCGACGCCATCACCGACGCCATCGCCAACGACGACAACGGGGACCACTCCGTCGACTACGGCATCCTCAACGCCGGGACGAACAGCGGCAGCCTGAACAACAACCTGCTCCCGCAGATCACCAACAGCGACACCCCGACAAGCGCGCTCAACCCCGTAGACCGCAACGTCCTGGCCCAGGGCAACGTACGCACCGTCCTCGTCTCCACCGGCGCCACCGACCTGCTCAACTGCACCAGCGACGCCAACACCTGCGCGACGAAGGTCGAGAACGGACTGGCAGCCCTCAACAGCGAACTCACCTCGTACTACACCGACGACGGGCAGACTTTCCTCAACGGGGCGCGGGTGACCCAAAGCTCCAACCTCACCGTCTACCTCACCACCATCCCGCCGTTCACCGCCGCCCACCCCGGCACCGCCGCCCAGGAAACCGCCCGCGAACAGGTCAACGGCTACCTGCTCGACAACTACCCGATGCAGGTCATCGACTTCGCAGCGGCGGTCTCCACGGACGGCACGTCCACCTCATCAACCGTCAAGGCGGCCGACCTCGCCGGCGGCAACCCCTCCGACACGTACTACGCCGACCTCGCCGGCCTGTACCTGTACGACACCAACACCGATGTCGTCATCGCGCCGAACCTCATCGTCCCTGAAGCCACCGGCAGCGACACCCCCGACAACACGTGGGACCTGGCCGCCGACGGCACCGACGCACGCGGCGACAACCCCCTCACCGCGGTCGGAGGCGCGACCTTCAACACGGCCGGACCCGACGCCGTCAACGCCCCCGCCGCCGCCACCTCCTTCGACGGCAGCACCGGATTCCTGGAAAGCGACCACACCGCCGTCAACACCCTCGCCGACTACACCATCTCCGCCTGGGTCAAACTCGACTCGGCAACCGGCCCCGCCACCGCCCTCTGCGAGGGAACCAGCCAGCACCAGGCCTTCTACCTCGGCTACGACAGGAGCAACCAGGGCTGGATGTTCCAGACCACAACCACCAACGACGACAGCGCCGACTTCCCCACCGCAGAGGGAGACGCCGGCACCGGGGCCCTGGGCACCTGGACACATCTCCTGGTCACCTACACCGCCCCCGTCGACGGAGACGACACCACCGGCGTGATGTCCATCTACCAAAACGGCACCCTGATGGGCACCGCCACCAACCCCACCCCGCAGTACGACTCCTCCATGCCCCTGACCATCGGCGGCTGCGTCAACACACCCGACGCGACCTCCCCCTACAACGCCTTCCCCGGCTCCGTCTCCGACGTCCAGGTCTACCCGTACGCCATGGCGGCAAGCGAAGCGAGCGCGGACAGCGTGGTCGTCCCCTCCGGGTGGGACAACGGCATGCCCGAGGACGAGTGGAGACTCGCCTCGGACGGCACCGACACCGCCTCCCTCAACGCGCTCACCCCGTCCGGCAGCGTCTCCTTCAACTCCGACGCCCCCAGCAAACTGTCCGGCAGCACCGCGTTCGACGGCAGCACCGGATTCCTCAAGAGCAAGCAGAGCGGGGTCAACACACTCGGCGACTACACCGTCTCCGCCTGGGTGAAAATCAACTCAGCACTCGGCACCACCGCCATCTGCCAGGGCACCACACAACACCAGGCCTTCTACCTCTCCTACGACAAACCCAGCGCCGCCTGGATGTTCCAGACCACAACCACCAACGACGAGAACACCGACTTCCCCACCGCCGAAGGTGATCCCAACTCCGCGCCCACCGGCACCTGGACACACCTCGTCGCCGCCTACCGGGCGCCCGTCCCCGGACAAACCAACGCGGGCTCCATGGCCCTCTACCAAAACGGCACCCTCATGGGAACGGCCACCAACCTCAGCCCGCAATACGACTCCTCCATGCCCCTGACCATCGGCGGCTGCGTCAACAGCGCCTCGGCCACCACCCCCTACATGGCCTTCCCCGGCTCCGTCGCTGACGTCCACGTCTACCCGCGGACGCTGTCAGCGACCGAGGTCAGCGCACTCAACTGACCCCGCCACACCACCCGGTCCCCGCCGCTCCCGCAGAACGCGGCGGGGACCACTCTTCAGGCGCCGCCCACCGGCACGGAAGTCACAGCCGCATGCGGCATGACCTCTCCGCGGAACCAGCAACAGCACCCGGCCGTCCACTCCCCCGCCCGCGCCTTCCAAGCGAGGCCCACCGGGAACCCGGCCGGCCGATGTCCCCCAGCGGCGCCAATACAGGACAGCCGCGCTGCCGGCACCCGTGATCTCACGCCTCCGGACGGGGTCAGGCAGGCAAACCCCCGCCCGCTTCCCGCTCCCGCGGCCGGAGCACACCCATTCACTCGAACACGAGGTTTCACCATGCGCAAGGGAAAGCTGATCACTGGCGGCATCATCGCCATGGCCGTCGTCGGCGTCGTCGCAAGCGCCGAACAAAGCCCACACACGACGCAAACCGCATCCACCCAAGGCAGTGACACCTTCGACGAAGCACCACCCAAGACTGGAGCCGCACCAACATCGGAGGCCAGCACTTTCAAACTATGGGTCGCCCAGGAAGGCACCCCACCCGAGAAAACCGCGACCAGACACGTCACCCAACTCAGCGCCCACACCGGCAATCACAAAGTAGAGATACACACCGACTGGGACGGCCGCATCGCGAGCAGATACACCGCACAAGCCCAGCAAATCGCCTCCGCCTACCGAAACTGGCAGACCGGCACAGGCTATGCCCAAGTGACCGTATACGCCACCAACGGACAAATCCTCGCCATCCAGCGTTTCTAAGACAAAGCGACGCGACACGGGAACCCCTCGTCCACCCCCTGACCGGTCGAAGGGCAGGGCGGACAGTGGAGTTTCTGCTCGCGTCGCATCGCCTCGCTTCGCCGCTGCCTTCCGCGGCTCTCCAGGACGCGGCCATCGAGGCCTGCCGAACCGGCCGGTGGGACGGCGGGACGGGTCAGGGGCTCGACGAAGGCGTGCAAGTGGTCCAGGACGGCCGGCAGGTCACCGTCGAGGCCCGGTGCCGGTACGCCACACGAAGCGCAGCAGAGCGGACCATGCCCGGCCGGTGAACTCAACCGCGTCCGGGACATGAGGGGCAAGGGGCGGGCAGGACACGACTCAGGGTGAGCGCGGTGAGGACGGCATCGGCCGGGCCAGCGGGGAAGGTGTCAGGGTGGCGCGCGGCACTCGCAGCGGCGGCGAGGTAGACCGCGGCGAGCTCCGGCCGGCCGAGGACGGCGAGTACCTGAGGACGTCGGCGGTCCAGGCAGCGGGGGCGGCCGCGAGCGGGCCGGCCGCGGCGGCCAACTCCAGCAAGTCCTCCAAGGAGCACCTGAGGAAGTCCGGCCTCAGGGGGCACGATGGTTCGCGCGACCGCCTTCATGGAGAACTTCGCGAGCGTGATGGCACCGAGCCTGGAGCATGGGGAGATCGTGCTGAGGCTGCCGCTGCCGGAGGACGTCGCCCTGAAGATGATCTCGTTCAGGGACATCAGCCGGGTCGCCGCCGCGCTCCTGCTCGACACCGCGGAGGCGCCCGGCAGCCTGCGACAAGGTGCTTGCCCCCTGACCCGCGCGCTGCGCCATCACCCGGTAGGTCGGGCTCCCGGCTTCCGCACAGAGTTTGCGTAACTCGGCCGCGAACCGCGCCACCGGCCCGGTGCTGGGATCGAGTGGGCTCTCAGGACGTCCCGCCATCGACAGCCCACCCCTCTAGTACTCCAGTCGCAATTCGCCATCGCTGCTGGTCAGAGCCCTGTTCTGGAGTGTACTCGACTGACGCATCGTCAGATAGGCGGGGTTCGTGACCTCGAGTGCGACGGTGGTAGTGGCAGCGGCGGGCGGTGGCCTGGTGACGGCGACGCCAACGAGACCAGTTCAGCGCGTGACCGGTGTGCCGCAGGTGCGTCGGCATGGGGCGGCCAGTTGCCAGGAGTCGCCGGATTTCCGCCACGGTGAGCGGTGCGAGGGCGTCGGAACCGTTTCTGCCGCCCCCCTTTCGGTCCTCGCAGCGGCGGCCATTGCGGCGAGGAAGGCGTGGGCGAGCATGGCCAGGGTGATGTGCCGGTACCAGCCGGGATACCGGCGGACCTCGTACTGATCCAGGCCGCATTCGTTCTTCGCAGCCTGGAAGGCCTCCTCGATCGCCCAGCGCGCCCCGGCGATCCGTGCCAGCTCGGCGACGGGAGTGCCGGCTGGCGCGTAGGCGAGGTAATAGGCGATCTCGTCCGGACGGGCCAGGCTGCGGCGGGCCAGCACCCACCGGTCATGGGTGGGCTCATCACCGTCGAAGTCGTCGATAACGGGCAGCCGGGCTGCGGCCCAGTCGTAGACGCGTGGCCCCTTCGCGCCAGCCCCGCAGGAGTGGCGTTCCCAGGCGCCCTCGGGGGCCTGGGCGATGGCGAAGTCGATGCGGCCAACGGCGTGCACGTGCTGTGACTTTGGCACGGCCAGGACATAGCCGACGCCGGCCTCCTCCAGCATGCGGCGCAGCCGCCACTCCTGGCCGTAGGCCGAGTCGGCGGTCACCCAGGAGATCGGCAGCGGGGAGGCCAGTGCCCGCATGATGATGCCCTTCGCAAGGTCGCCCTTGGTGGCGAACGCGCGCCCGTCGGGGATCTTCGCCTGGGCGCAGCGGCCCGGATCGGAGGTCCAGGACTTCGGCAGGTAGAGTTCCCGGTCCACCAGCGCCCGGCCTCTGACGCTGGAGTAGGCGGCGAACACGCCGATCTGGCAGTTCTCCGTGCGGCCGGCGGTGCCGGAGTACTGCCGCTGCACCCCCGCCGAGACCGTGCCCTTCTTGATGAACCCGGTGTCGTCGATGATCAGTACACCCGCCGGGGTCCCGAGCTTCTCGGCAACGTATTCCTGCAGGTCGTCGCGGATCTCGTCGGGGTCCCAGCAGGCGCGGCTCAGCAGGTGCTGCAGCCCGGCGGGAGTGCGGTGACCGGCATGCTCGGCCAGTTGCCAGCTGTTCTTGCGGCCCACCGGCCCGAGCAGGCCATGCACATAGGCTCGCATCCGCCGCCGCAGATCAACCCGCCCGAACCGGTGACCGATCCGCACCAGCAACTCTTCCAGTTCCGCCGATCAGACCTCGGGCCGCACATCATCTTGCACGACAAGCACAACGGCCCGTCGCACTCGAGGTCACGAACCCCGCCTATCTGACGATGCGTCAGTCGAGTACACTCCAGAACAGGGCTCTGACCAGCAGCGATAGCGAACTGCGACTGGAGTACTAACCGCATCCGACGGAAGCACTGCCCGTTCAGGAATCGGTGGGCAGGAGCTGAACCAGACCGACCCAGTTCTCCTTGTCCACCTTGGTGTGGGTGGCCCGGACCCTCCAGCGGCCAGCTGGCAGCGGGACCGATGCCTGGGAGGGCAGCCCGCCGCCGGGATACTCGATGCCGAGTTCGGAGCCCGCTTCGGCGGAGTCCATGAGCACGGCCGGACCGCCCGACGCCCAGGTGCCGCACTCCTCCCACGCTGTGGCCGAATCTGCGAGGACAGCGTCTGCCGCGGCCCTCAGTCCGGACTCAGAGTCGGCGGCAAGCCACCGCAGGAACGCTCGGCGCTCGGGCAGGTAGCAGCTGGTGGCCGGCTCGTCCGCCAGCACCAGTGCTTGCGCACCGTTGTCGCCAACGGTGATCACATCGGCCAGATCGTCCACCGCACAGGCCCGGTCGTAGTCGTCTGGAGCGGTGGCGTCTCCTGCCATGACCCCGCTCTCAGTGCAGCCGCACCATGCACTAAGGGCGGAGACGGGGACGACGATCAAAGGGCCGCCCATCGACTCCACCCAGACAGGGGAGGCATGGGACGCATCGGCTGCGATGGATGAAGATTCGCTCATGCAGGCAGTGAGCGTTTTCAGCGTTGCCTCTCCAGGGTGAGGACGGCGGCGGCGATGACGCTCATATGGTTGGGGCTGCAGCGGGCTCGACGGAAGACGCGCCAGGACTTCAGTCTCGCGACGCTTCGTTCGACTGGCGCCCGCGCCGCCGACAGGGCCCGGTTGATCGTCTGCTGAGTCGCGGTGAGGTCCTGGTGCGGGAGCCGTCTGACCGGCGTGGTCACCCAGGAGCCGGCGCCGATGTGGGCGCGGTCGGCGAGAACGGGAATGCCCTGGCGTTCGCAGATCCGGATGATGCGGTGGGCGCGGGCCGCGGTCAGGTCGTGGGTGCGGCCGGGACGGGCGGGCGAGATCCACAGCAGCCTGCCCGCGGGATCGGCCACGACCTGCACGTTCACCCCGTGACGGCGGTGCTTCTGCGAGAAGTCGGCCCGGCTGTCGCCGACGCGGTCGCACTCGGCGAGCGTCCCGTCGAGCAGGACGTGCTCGGGATCGGTCTCCCGCAAGACCCGCAGCAGGCCGGGCGCCCGGCGGGAGAGGTGGCCGACGACGGTGTTGACGTAGGCGTGGGCGGTGCCGACGGATATGCCGAAGCCGGCGGCGATCTGCGCGAGCGGGTCGTGCCGGCGCAGGTAGACCAGGGCGACGAGAGCACGTTGGTGAGGCGGGAGCTTGCAGCGGCGGTCACCCTCACGGGTGACGATGAGCATGGTTATCCACTCGACCAGGGCGTGAGGCAGGTCAAGTGCGGCAGGATAGGGAACCAACGAGGCTCCTGAGCTGATGAGTTGAGACGTCGAACATCTCTCTCAACGGCACAGGAGCCTCGTGCGTTGCGGGACGCCGGTCCGTCACCCGATCAGTGGCCGCTCTGAAAGCGCTCAGTGTGCCCTCGCCCACTGACAACGCCCGCGGCACCCGGCGGCCAGCACAGGGGGCGGCTCAACGCCTGCGCCAGCCAATGGTTACGGGACAGTCTTTAGCGGCAGGGCGGTGTTAATTTCATCGAGGCCGCTGAGAAGGACGTCGTAACTGCTGCGATCGTCAATCTGCTGCAGGTGGGCGACGATTTCCTCGACGGTCGGCGCTTCCTTGGCGGGCGGTACCTGCCGCGGTTCGCCGATGAAGAGCCGGGAGCATTTTCCGCCGAGTGCGGATTGTTACTCTTGGAAGACTGTCATTCCAGACACGTGACAACCGCTCTGCTCAACGAGCCACTTCACCGCACTGACAGGCGACTGCTCATCTGCACCCTTAAGCCGAATCTTAAGCAAATGGTTCATTGCATCAGCCTCTACGGACCACAGCACCCATTCTTCGTTTTCATCGCCGAACCAATATGCCCATTGCATAAGTTCCCACCCTTGCTCGGCCACCATGCGGGCTTGCACCTCAAGACTGGCTCGCCTCCACTGAGTCAGCCATGCCATTTTCTCTTCCCTGGTCCGCTCAGGAGAGAATTTATCAAGCAGCCATTCAGGCAGGTTGGCATCCCAAAATTCTTCCCCGACTTTCCCCATAATTCTAACGCGACGAAGCACTCCAACGACATCAGCCAGCCTGAGTCGACTAACCTCATCACCGGATGCACAGATCTCCAGCATGAAACCACTTCCGAGGGATCGACGGCGAGGCCCGCCGGAACGGACCTCGCCGAGTTCAGTTCTCTTCCGCACTACCCGGGATTATATGGTTGTACATCTCCTGTATGTGCTGCGGGCGGAGGCCGTACTGGTCCCGGAATTTCATATCGACCTTCAGTGGTGCATCAGGAAAATCCTTCGCCATACTCTCAGGCACTGCAGTGTCTCGTAGCCATTGAACGAAGGAGTCGTCAACCCGGAACGACTTGACAGTACTACCTGAATACCTCGGGTCGGATTTCTTACGCTCAAGATATTCGGTCAATCTCTTCTTGTTGCCGAAGTTCAGAAAAAGCATCTTCTTAGGGTTTCGAATGAGAGGATATCCGCCTCCCGAAACACGTATTCTCGCATTACCGGAGCTCTCCACCCGGAAAACTTTCGTAGTGTTCGCTTCGGCCCAAGCCTTGGCGGCGATCAGACCGGCAGAAGGAGCCATCGCCACCATCGTTTTATAGTAGGAATTCCTTATGCCGCACAGTTTATCGCCATCCACGCAAGGAAGGTCAGGGATCTCAGCAGTCTGAGGAGTCGGAGGAGTATTGCAATTACCTGCGACTGCATAAACGCAGACTCCGTTTACCTCGTACTGGTATCTCTGCGGAGTGGTGTCCTCAATGGTCGGGGCAACGAAGTAGACAACGGTGCCGCCATCATTACTGGTCTTGCTGGTGCTGCGGGGATTACCCGTGTTGTGTGGCGACTTGTTGTAATGGACGGGTCCGCAGTGTCCGTGGTGGCAGCTGCCAGCGCTGGGGTTGCCTGGGTCGATCGGTCCGTCTGTGATGATGCCGCTTGAGCCACCGACCACGTTTCCCTTGGGAGTACCGACGCCACAGACGTCGGCGAAGCACAACCCAGCCGGGTCGGAGTGCGTTACAGGGCTGTTGTTGCTGTAGGCGTACGCGTTGAGGGCCTGCGGATCGCTGCTGTCGAGGAGGGGGTCGACGCTGAGGAATCGGCCTGTGGTGGAGTCATATTCGCGGGCGCCGAGGTGGGTAAGGCCAGTGGTTTTGGTGTCGTCTGTGCCGCCGACGAAGCCCTTGGTGCCGGGCCATGTGGTCGGCACGGTGCCGCGGGTGCCGCCGAACGGCAGGGTGCGGCGCTGGGTGAGTTTCTGGGTGGTGGCGTCGATGGCGAGTTGGGCGGTGCCGTGGTGGTCGGCGAGGGTGAAGGAGACGTTGCCGTCGTCGGTCTGGACGGCGGTGTGGCCGCCGCCGAGGTCGTAGTAGCGGGTGGCCTTGGGGGTGGTGGATCCCTTGGTCAGGGTGATTTCGGTGTTGCCGAGGTAGAGGGTGGTTTCGGTGGGGGTGCGGCCGATGAGGCGGTTGCCGTCGGCGTCGTAGAGGTATTCGGTGGTCTTGCTGGTATTGCCTTCGCCGGGTTCGGTGACCTTGGCGAGGTGGCCTTCGATGTCCCAGTCGAGTGTTTGCTTTGTGCCGTTCAGGGTGCGGCCGGTGGTGTTGCCGGTCTCGTCGTAGTCGTAGCTGTCCTCTGCAGTGCCGGTGGGCCCGGTGGTCGTGATCGAGGAGAGGGCGTGTGGTTGGTTGCTGCCCGGGTCAGGGAAGTGGTAGGTGCGCTCGGTGTCCTTGGTGGTATCGCCTGCGGTGTTGTGGACTGTTTCCGTGGAGCGGTTGCCGACGAGGTCGTAGGTGTAAGACGTCCAGTAGGGGGCCGGGCCGCCCAGCACACTGCCGCTGGGGGTGCTAGCGCAGTTGGTGGTGTTCTGGGTCCAGGCTTCGCGGAGGCGGGCGAGGTAGTCGTAGGTGAAGCACTGGGTGTCGGTCCCGTCGCGGGAGGCGTCGGAGACGGACAGGACGTTGCCGGCGTCGTCGTAGTGGTAGGTGCTGTTCTGGTCGACGCCGGCGATGTCCTGGCGGTCGACCCGTGAGGACTCCAGGCGCTGTGTGCCCCACTCGTAGGTGTTGGTGACCCAGGTCTTTTTGCTGCCGCTCTTGCTCAGCTCGTACTGGGATGGTTTGCCGGTGAGGTAGTAGCTGGTGACGGAGTTCAGGCCCTGGCTGCTGCCCATCGTGATCGGGCGCAGGGTGTCATCCTCGTAGGTGTAGGTCACGGTCGCTGCCGGCAGGGAGCCTGCCTTCGGGTAGCCGATGCCCTGCACTGTGCCCGATGTGTTGTACGTGGTCCCCGTCAGGTAGTCGCCCTTGAGATCGCCTTCGGAAGGCGGGATGGATATGGAGGTGCGCAGTGGGCGGTAGAGGTGGTCGTAGGCGACGACCTTGGTGGTGTAGGCGTTGCCGTCGTTGTAGCGGGTGGACTGTGCCAGTTGGCCCTTGGCGCCGCTGATGGTGTCGTATGTCCAGGAGGCGCGCAGGGTGCCGGTGGCGGAGCTTTCTCGTAGTTCGGTCTGGCGGCCGAGGTTGTCGTAGCCGTGCCACAGGGCCGGGGTTTGGGGGCGGGCGTCCTTGGTCGTGGTCAGCTGACCGTGGTCGTCGTATGTGCTGGTGGTGGTGCCCTTGTCCGGGTCGGTGGTCACCTTCTGCCGGCCGAGCAGGTCGTATTCGTAGGCCCAGGTGTTGCCTGCCGGGTCAGTGATCCGTTTCAGTTCTCCGCGCGGTGTGTAGGTGTACTTAGTGCTGTCGTATGCGCTGTTCGCGCTTGGGGTGTGGTGCTGGCGCAGTTCGGTGGTCTGGCCGCGGGCGTCGACGAGCGTGGTGGTGGTGGTGCCGCCGGTGGGTGGGATGACTGTGGTGCGGTCGCCGCCGTAGATTGTTGTGGTGGTGGCCAGGGTGGGGCC
Organism: Streptomyces misionensis; assembly: GCF_900104815.1. NCBI lineage: Bacteria > Bacillati > Actinomycetota > Actinomycetes > Kitasatosporales > Streptomycetaceae > Streptomyces > Streptomyces misionensis. The sequence goes on along the minus strand of NZ_FNTD01000004.1, from coordinate 8,145,042 downwards.
GCCGTCGCCGTTGCCTGCGATCTGTTTCGCTTCGGTTTGGCGTCCCAGGCCGTCGTACTTGTAGCGGCTCTGCGTTTCCACGCTCAGGGCATCGGCGGGCTTGAGCAGGCCGGTGCTGGGTGCCCCGTTTGCGTAGTAGGTCGCGAACTGCTGTGAGACGAGGCCGCGTTCGTCGTAGAAGGTGTCGGTCAGCAGGCGTCCGCCGTCCGGGCCTGGGTCCTGGGTCTGGCGGGGTCGCAGGAAGCCGTCGTAGAGCGTGTAGGAGGTGCGCTGGACGCTTCTGTTGCCGAGCGTCTTGGTGCCCACGGCGACTGGCTGGTTGTCGTTGACCGTGTAGGTGAATTGGTAGTTGGGGGTCTGGCCGGTGAGGGTGTCGGCCAGCCATACCTTGGTCGAGCGTCCGAGGGCGTCGTAGGCGAAGTTGGTGGTGTTGTTGTTGGTGTCGGTCTGTGCCTGGGGCAGGCCGCGCAGGATGTCCTGGGTGGTGGTCGTCGTCTGTGCGGTGGTCGCGTCGCCTGCTTTCGCGGGGGGCGTGGTTACCTTCACCGTGGTGGCGAAACCGGTGGCGGGGGTGCGTTCGGTCGTGGTGGTGCGGCCGTCCTTGCGCTCGGTTCGCGTGATCGTTCCGGCCGCGGTGACCGTCACGTCGGCGGTCAGGTCGGTGCTGGTCAGCTCACGGCCGTAGGAGTCGTAGGTGGCGCCGGACTCCAGGTAGAGGGCGGTGGTGCCGTTGTACTCCTTGAGGGTCGCGCTCGCCGTGGCGTCGCCCTTGGTCGGAGCCGCGTCGTAGGCTCCGCCGTCGTAGGCGGTTCGTACGTCGGACATCACGTCCGCGGGGCGGCTGGTACTTGCGGCGCAGGCCTTCGACACCGTCTCGACGCGGGATGGGAGGGTGAGGATGTTGTCGGTGGTGTTGGTCGCGTAGAAGGTGCGCGTGCAGGTGTCGTCGTCGGATGTGCTGTCGTCGCCGAAGTCGTCGGCTTGCTTTATTCATCCGGCGACGGTGTCGTAGGTGTTGGTGGTGGAGGTGGTGCGCCACTTGGAGCCGGCGCCGTCGTCCAGCGTTGTCCAGCTCTTGGTGTCGGAGGTTCCGGTGAAGTTGGCGGTGACGGTGCCCCAGTCGCGTGTCTTCTTGGCTGTTTCGTGGTGCCAGGGCCGGTTGACCGTCTTGGCCAGGATCTTGCCGTCGGGGCCGGAGTAGCTGACGGTCTTGTATGCGAAGCCTGCCGCCGACTCGTGGTCGGTGATCGGATCGCCTTCGTCGCCGTCCAGGGTGATGGTCACGGACTTGGTGCCGCCGGAGGTGTCCTTGCGGTCCCCGTCCATGCCCCGCAGGAAGTAGGTGTCCGCCTGCGATTTCATGGCCGAGGCGCCGCCCTGGCCGCCGGTCTGCACACGCACGTGGCCGTAGCCGCGCCACTGCGACCAGGTCTTGAACTTCTCCTTGGTCAGACCGTCGTCATCGTCGTAGTGCCAGGCTGCCCCGCCCAGATAGGCGTAGGAGGTGACCTGGTCCGGTGCGCCACCGGTGCGGTCGGTCGCGGTCACGGAGGTGACCACGTACTTGTTGAACCACTGCAGTTCGGGGTCGTCCGTGGTGCTGCCGCCTATGTACTGGGGGAAGCAGCGTGTGGTGTTGGTCTGGGGGGTGGGCAGCGCGTTGGAGTCGCAGGCGGGCTGCGAGTAGTTGATGTCTATCTGGCCGCCGGACTCGTCGGCGACTGTGGAAAGGCGGTCCTTGACGAAGGGCGGGTAGCCGTCACCGGTCTTGTCGAGGCGGTTGACGAGCTGGGTGTAGGCGAACGTCGTCTTCGGCAGGGTGATGGAAGGGGTGGCGGTGTGTCCGGTGTGCTGGATGGAGTCGAGCAGCAGCTGGTAGTCGGTGTCTGCCATGCCCCAGCGGTGAGTCAGTGCCCAGGAGTCGACATCCTTGTAGGTGCTGCCGTCCCAGACCTGGGTGGTCACCTGGGTGAGCCTCTTGCGGGTGAAGAATGCGGGTGAGAAACGGCCGTTGTCGCAGTCCTTGTCCGCCTCGCAGTTCAGGTCCCAGGGCGTGTCGTACCAGAGGGCGGGGTCCTTGTCGATGTCCGAGCAGCCGGTGGCGGACAGGCAGCGCTCGGTGCTGGTGAAGCTGACCTTGGCCAGTGCCGTGGTGCCGTACATGGAGGAGGACTTCAGGCCGTACTCGATGTGGTCGAGGGTGCCGCCGCGTACGTAGCGGGTGTTGTCCTTGGCCTTCAGGTTGCGGCCGTAGGAGTTGGTCTCCTGGTTGTAGTAGTAGGCGATGGCGTTGCCGTGCACGTCGACGGCGTAGTCGAGGTTCCATCGCCAGGCCTGCTGGCACCACGAGTCCGCGAACGTCGAGGCGTGGCAGGGTTCTCCCGTGTCGTTTCCGAAGACGGGGACGGTCCAGGCGGATTGGGTGGTTGTTTTGCCGTCCGTCCAGCCGGGCAGCCGGTTGTAGCCGAAGTAGTAGCGGGTGCCGTTCGGGTCGGTCAGCCGCCAGTATTCGCCGTCGTTGTCGCCGTTGCCGCGGTCGCTGGAGGTCAGGCGGTCGATTTTGGTGCCGTCGTCCTCTTTGAGCTTCCAGGAATTGGTGCCGTTCGGGACCAGTTCGCCGCCCTTGCCGTTGAAGGTGAGGAAGGCGTTGTCGTAGGCCCAGCACACGTCTCCGGGCTTGTTGCCGTCCGCGTCCTTCTCACCTTCGTCGGCGCAGGGCTTGTATCTGCGTTCGATGAAACCGGGCCACATGTCGAAGCCGTCGCCCGCCCAGGTCGCCTGGTTGTTGGTGTTGCCGGTGCGGCCGTCGACGGAGCCCGACGAGTACGACAGTGCGACGTTGGGGGTAAGACCGCCTGGAACGTCCGGTACGGGCATGTTGTAGGACCAGGCGAAGTCACCGGTGTTCAGATTGGTGTTCCAGGTCGCGGAGGGGGACAGCGATGTGGCCTTGTAGTCCCCGTTTGCGCTCTGTGTCCCCGCCACGGCGGCGAGAACTGCGGGCGCGCCGGCGCTGAGAGACAGGTTCTGCGCGGTGAGGGTCTGCTTCTCGGTGTGGTTGACCGTCGGCACCGACTTGCTGGTGCGGCAGCGTGCCTCGTTGGGGGTGGTGAGCGCGCACGCAGGCAGTTCGATCAGAGTGAGGCGGGAGGCGTAGCCGCCGCCGTAGGCGTCGGTGAAGCTGGAGTAGTCCAGGCTGGCTCGCACATGGCCGGGCCGACCCGCCTGTCCGGCCGCGTCTTTGTCCTTCAGTCGCAGTGAGATGAGGGGCCCGTCCACGGAGGCCTTCTTGGCGGTCTCGCGGTCAAGGACGCGAGCCTCGATCGCTCCGGCCACCGGCTTGTTGCTGGCCTTGCCCTGCGTGTCCAGGGTCAACGGAAGACCCTTGGCCCTGACAGCCGGGGGTACAGCGTTTTTCGTCGCGGTGGAGGGTAGTTCGACTACTGCCGCTGCCGGTTTGGGCCAGGCCGCCTTCGGCGGCGTCTGCGGCGTGCGCGGTTGCTTCATCAAGGTACGGGGCTTGACCTTGACCCCGGTCATGGGGACCGGTTTGTCGGAACTGGGGACGGCGGGACGGCCCGTTCCGGGGTCTGCCGCGAGGGCCGGCTGCGTCGCTGTCTGCAGGAGCGTGCCGACCATGAGCGCGGCCGAAGCCAGTGCGACACGTCGTCGCAGCCGTGTGAACCGCTTGCTGGATCTGCCGTTCATCCTGTCTTTCGTCCTTCACCGCAAGCCCGGCCTGCGTTGGAAGCGCAGGCCGATGCGAAGTTGAATGCCGAGTCGAGGGTTTGTCGTAGGCGGGTGACGGGGTGGGTCAGTCGTCACCGGGTACGTCGGTGGGCATGCCGGGCCAGCCCATGGCCAGCCTCTCGATCTGGGTGCTGCTCAATGCGCCTTGGAACGACCACACGTCGGAGACCGTGCCGGGCCAGTACTCGCCCCAGGTGCTTGTCCCTGTCCTGGCCCGTCCGAGTTGCATCGGCTGGGACGACTTGAACGCCAGCACGTCATCCGCCCACGAGAAGTTCTCCGTGCAGGTCGTGTCGTCCCCGTCCGCGCAGACGGTCTCTTCCAGCTCACCGTTCACGTACAGCGACAGGTGTTTGGCGAAGCCGTCGTAGACCAGGGCCACGTGCGTCCAGTCGGTCGGGCTGTAGAACTTTCCGTGGTCGACTTGTTTGACTGTGGCATCGCTGCTGTCCGCTGAGGCCATGGCAACCCGCCACCGCCCGGGATCCGTGTCAGGTGTGGCACTTGGCTCATAGCGCACCGTGAACGCGTTTTGCGTCGTTCCGGGCACGCTGAGCAGGGCCACGCCCTTCTGCGGCACGGCGGCAGCCTGAACCCATGCGCTGACGGTGAAGCTGGCACTGGTGTCCACGGGCGCCGTGGAGGTGACGCCGTAGCCGTCGACGCCGTCGAGTGTGAGGCCGCCGTCGACCCATCCGGAATCGATCTGTGCGCCGCCGTAGAGCGTCATCGCGTTACCCGATGCTGACGCGTCCGGGGTCACGAGCGGGGAGCCCGTGGCGGTCTCGAACGTCCAGCGTCCCTTGACCAGCGGGCGCTGCTTGAACATCTGCTGGACCTCGGCCGCCGACACCGGACGATCGAACATGCGCACGTCGTCGATTTGTCCGGGGAAGAACGAGTCCAGCTTGCCGTCGTAGGAACCGGCACCGATCTGCACCGCGCCGCCGGCGTACCAGTTGGCCTTCAGATCGGTCTCGCCGGCTTTCACCCCGTTGACGTACAGGGTGAGTTTCTTGGCGACCGTGTCCTGTACACCGACCAGGTGCGTCCAGGTGTCGCCGTTGGCGGTCTGTCCGTCGGCCTGCATGGCCCGAATCGGTGTGGCGTCCGGTGAGTCGGCCGAGTACTGGTTGAACACCCATCGGTCGTACGCCTTGGAGTAGTACAGCTCCAGGCCCGGTCGGTAGGTACTTGTCTGCGTGGCGACGATCGCTGCGTGATCCGGCTTGGTCTTCGGGAGCTTGGCCCACGCGGACACGGTCAAGCCGCGCTGATTGTTCAGTAGCGGCCGGCCTGCGGTGGCGTAGCCGTCGATGCCGTTCAGCGTCATCGCCTTGCCCGCGACGCCCGGCTGCCCCGGGGTGACACCTCCGACGAACCGGGCCGCCGGTACTTCAGCCCTGCCGGTCAGCTTCGTCGCATCGGCAGGCTCGTCCATCGAGAACACCGCGCGTGCCGGACGCCCCGAGGGGACCGGTTCCTTGTTGTACAAGTGCGTCACCTCGGCGGCCGTTATCGGCTTGTCGAAGATCTGCACCTCGTCGATCACGCCAGGGAAGAACGAGGCCGGTTTGCCGTCGTAGGAGCCGGCGCCGATCTGCAGTCCCCGGCGTGCGTCCCAGGGGGTGTCGTGGATCGTGGTGCCTACGAGTTCGCCGTCGACGTACAGCTTCAGTTCGTAGCTGCTGGAACTGTAGGTGCCCACGAGGTGCGTCCATTGCCCTGCTTTGGCTCCGCCTGCGGAAGGCTGCATGGCGCGCGCGATGCCCGCTCCCGAGACATCGGCCTTGTACTGGTTGAACGCCCACCTGTCGTACGCCTTGGAGTAGTACAGCTCGAAACCCGGGGAGTAGTTGCCGGGTTGGGCAGCGATGATGGCTGCCTGGTCCGGCATCGTCGACAGCTTCGCCCACGCGGAGACCGAGAATCCGGTTGAGGTGTCCACGGTGGGGATGTCGGTCACGGCGTAGCCGTCGGTCCCGTTGAAGGACATGGCCGTGCCCTTCACCCCGTCCACGCCCGGCGTCACACCGCCTCTCAACTCCGCGGTGCGTTCCGGTGCCGATCCCGCAGCCTGGGTTGCCCCGGCCGGCTCGTCCATCTGCCACATCGCCCGCTCCGGCTGCCCGGCCTTCACGCGGAACTGGTAGGTGCGGATCTCACTGCCGTTGCCTGCCTGGTCGAACGCCTTGGCCGTGACGAAGTTCAGGCCCTCCTTGGCCGGCAGCATCTTCGCGGTCTTCGCGGCACCCGCGGAGGTGATGATCGTGTTCGCCGACGTGGGGTCGCCGTTGATGCCGAACCAGTACTTGGTCACATCGGTGTCCGCGGCTTTGAGTTCGAATGACCCGTACTTACCTACCCCGTCGAACCAGGGGTCGTCCGGGTTCTCCGAGTCGGAGGCCGGGTAGTCGCCGGAGGAGATCGTCGGTGCCTTGGGCACTGAGGTGTCATAGACGAAGTAGCAGCTCGTGGAGCCGCCCGCGTACGACCACGGCGAGTACTGGGCCCGTCATAGGCGCGCGCGTACCACTGGATCTGCTTGTTCTGCGGGATCGATGACGGCAAGGCGATCGAGAAGCTGGACCCGGACTTCTTGGACGATGTGAGCGCCGGCGTCCACCGCGCGATCAGTCCCTTGCCGTCCCCGGAGTCCCACTTCGCCTGGAACTGCACTGCAACGTTGTCAGCGTCCGGGTCGCTGACGTTGTTCGCGTAGATCTTGCCCAGTGTGCGTATGCGCGGCGCGTCCGCTGACTTCTTGCACGCGCCGCCGTACTCCATCGTCAGCTGCGACAGCTTGATCTGGGACGGCGGCCGGTTGTACTTCACCCGCAGATACGCGTCGCCGGAGAACCGCTTCCAACCGTAGGCGTCACTCTCGTTGGCGGCCTGGAGACCGAACGTCATGGTCGCCCAGTTCTTGTCCGCGGCCTCCTGAACCGCAGACTTCACATCGAATTCGGCGTCTTTGGCCGCACATCCTTCGTAGCCGTACGCGAACGACTGCGAAGACAGCTGCTTGATCCAGTACCCGGCAGCGTTCTGCGAGTTCCACGTCGTCGATGACGAGATGTCCTTCGTCCGCCACAGCTCCACACTGCGTGCACCACAGGACGCCGACCATGTGTTGCGCACCACGAACTCCGCCGACAGCACAGACGTCCCCGCGAACTTCGATACCGGTATCCGGTAGAAAAGACGCTTGGTGTCGTACGGCTTGCAATACGACCAGCCGCAGTAGCCCATACCCGCGTCGGAGTCGCCGTTGAACTTCCATTGCGGCGACGACGCCCAGTACTTCGACACCATCGTCCACGCCGACGCCTTCGGGGAGTACCACTGCGGGTCGATGTAGACCGGGTACACCATGTCCTGGCCCTTGAGTACCTCAGTATCCGGCTTCAGCACCAGCTCGTCTTGCCCGGCTGGCACCTCCACATCGACCGGCGCCAGTTTCCCCGACTCGGCCGCCCCGGGCTCGTCGCCGGCAGCACTTCCAGCCGTCGCGGCGCCCAAGGAACGCGCGGCAGCCGTCTGCTCCGCCGCGGGGCCCCCACTTGAATCCCACATCAGCGGCTGCGGCGCCTCGAACACCGCGCTGCCGGCACCCTTGTCGACAGCCTCCAGCCCACCCCCGCCTGTCTCACGAACGTCCACGCCGTCGCCGTCCAACTTCAGTCGCAGCGCCGCCAGTTCCTTGCTGGCCGCAGCCTCAGCCGACTTCACCACCAGCAATTGCGTGAATCCGTCTTCCTGCGCCCCGAGCCGCAGATCCACACCAGGCAGAACATCAAGATACGTCGCGTTGTCACCGTCGATCCGAGGAGCAGGAAGCGTGCCGGGCCAGGACAGAGCCAACGTCCGCCCGGCCTTGGTCATCCGCACCATCGGCGCGGTCCCGCCGCCCGAGAACTCCAGGCCGACGGCGATGACCTTCGGCGCGACCATGCCGCTGTCCGTCTTGGCCAAATCAGTGTCGATCGGCTTCCATTCGCCCCCCGCCCTGGCCCGCACAGGCCGCAGATGCTCCCGCGCCTCCAGGTTCCCCTCGGGCGTGGCGTAGACCTCGCGGCTCTCTCCCCGCAGCGAGGCCACCTCCACCGGCTTACCTGTACGCCTGGCCTGGACAAACGCCGCAGCCTCGGTCAGCGTGGGCTGCTCCGCGGACGGTGCTTCCGATGTCACAGCAGCCGGCGCCCCGGTGCGGGCGGCACCCACCGCGTTGGTGACCGCGAGTCCACTCAGCGCCACCGCAGTGGACAAGATCACCCCGGCGGCACGCAGCCGCACCCCCACAGGCATGACACACCCTCCCCACAGAGTCCTGCCAGACTCTGACGCAACGTGAACGATCTTCCACGGATCGCACACAGGAGGGTAAAGCTACGTTCATGGCAACTTCTAGATCGTCACAAGTGGACATTGCTCCCTATCGAACCAAAAGCGTCGGACCAACGAGTGACGTGCACCACAGGGGGAAGCCATTGGGGCAGCCCTCGCCCCCTTTCGTATCCGGCAACAGCAGCCCTCCGCCGAGCGCGAGCCCGAATCCTTGCCCCCAGCAGGCTCGGCGCCGCGCTACAAGGCCTCTTCAGGAGTTTCGCCGTCCCTCCCAGTCCCCTATGAGTGCGGGCGAGCGCTCTGGACGGACGCATCAAGGACGACTAGTAGTGCTTCGTTAGGTGCTGGGTCTGCTTCTGCTGGTCGGCAGGGGTCGGCCGCAGGTGGCGCAGGTGCCGGTCCAGCACCTCAGCAGGTCCTGGAGTACGTCGAGGACCTGGTAGAGGGTCAGGCCGGCATCTGAGCTCTTGGGTCGAGCCGCCGGAGGGTGAGGAAGGCCTGGGCGGCGGTTACGAGGGTGACGTGGTGGTGCCAGCCGCGCCAGGTGCGGCCCTCGAAGTGGTCCAGGCCAGGCCGTGCTTGAGTTCGCGGTAGTCGTGCTCGATCCGCCAGCGCATCTTTGCCCACCGCACGAGATCGGCGATGGGGGTGGTCGTGGGCAGGTTCGATATCCAGTAGCCCGTCGGGGCGTCGTGGCCGGCGGGCCACTCCACCAGCACGGTGCGTTGAGGCAGGACACCTTCCCACCGGTTGCAACCGCCGCCCGCCGCCTGGGCGGCGGCCAGGACCTGCTTGCCTGCCGGCCTCACCGTCAGCACCGCGAAACGGGAGGTCATGGCACCCTTGCTGCCCTGCCGCCAGGTCATCTCGGTGAACCCGTCCGCACCAGCTTCGATCGCGTGAGCCGAGAGGGGTCGTGGCTCGGTGCGGTAGCGGGGCAGGGGCGGCGGTCCGAGTCCGCCATAGGCAGGGCGGTGCGGCTCGACGTCACGGGGATGAGCGACCTCCTTGCCCGTCAGCGCGAGCACGTAGGACAGACCGCGTTCTTCCAGGCCCGTCCGGAAGGGTGTGCTGACTCCGTAGCCGGCGTCGGCGACCACCATCGGGGCCTTCAGTTGCCAGTCGGCAGGCCGAGCGCGAGGCGCCATTTCTCCTGGTGGCTGGTGCCGTCCGGGACTCCGGCCCTGCGGCAGCGTCCTGGCTCGTCCGTCCACTCCTTGGGTAAGTACAACTGCCACTGCAGCGGGCATGAGGCCGCGTCGGTGGCTGCATGGAGGCTGACGGCGACCTGGCAGTTCGCCCGTCTCGCCATCGCTCCGCAGTACTGGCGGGCCACCCCGACCGACGCCGTCCCGCACTTGGGGAACGACACGTCGTCGATCACCCACACCTGCGGGACGACAGCCGCGCACAGTCGCCGTGGGATCCGCCGCCTGACCGGCAGCGGATCCCACGGCGACTGGTTCACGAACTGCTGCAGGGCCTGCATGTTGCCGTCCGGCAACCGATCGGCCATCGGCTGGATCGACTTCCGACGGCCGTCCAGCATCAGACCCCGCAGATAACACTCGCTCCACCGCCGCTGATCCCGCCGCAGCAATGACCCGAACGCATCGGCAACGAACTCGCTAACTCACCCCGGAGCCGTTCCACCTCCCCCAACCTCATACCAGGACAATGCCCACCACCGGCGAGATCACCCAAGGTAACGAAGCACTACTAGGAGCCAAGGCGCAACCGGCGAGGCCAGCACCCGTGCCGAAATCTCCAAGCTGACCACCACTGCTGCCGCTCCGGTCTCCGCACAGCTTGGTGCAACTTCATCGGCCGGAACGGGCCTTAACCACGCGCACTCAAGACCACGGCGTCGTTCGAGGAGAAAGCCCAGCAGCAGAGACCGGCGCACCGGCCGGGCCGGAGGTCGTCGCTCGGCGTCGGCCCACGAGGGTGGACCTCACCGGCCCCGAACTGATGGAACGGCTCATTCGGCAGGTCCTCGACCGCACTCCGGACCAAGTGGCGGACACCTCGTTGAGCGGACCGAGGACCAGGCGAACGATGTCATGGCCGTGCTGCTCGCGCAGGCCCGACGCGAAGGGGAGGACACGTGATCCGGACGCCGCATCGTACGAAGGGGCCGGGCGCGCTCGGAGCCGATGGCCAGGGCCCGCTCGCGTACGGCCGCGGTGACGTCCGAGCAGCTGCCCGGCGCCGTACGGCGGTTCAGGCCCGGGCGGCGCCGATCTCGCCGACCCCGGACAAGCACTTTCGGCCGTTGTCCACGCACCCCAGCGGATCACCGTCCGATTCGGCAGACTGACAGGCGATGAAAGCCACCTCCGTACGCCAACTGGCAATGACCTGGGGGAACTTGTGATCATCCGGCGATTCCTCGACAACGACGGTGAGCTGGCCCAGCACCTCGCCCAGCAGCTCAACACCACACTGGACTGGCCACAGGGCGCAGGGCTGACCGCCGGGCACGTCGCGAAGATCGCTTCTGCGACAACCTGCGACGTCGCGTACAACCAGGCAGCCAACGGTCATCTGATCGACCTCTTCGCCGCCCTCCCCCTGCCGGGCACGCCCGACGGCAACGCGTTCTGGGGCGCGCTGGAGGAGGCGGGAGGCACTGCCGCCTTGTACATCGACCCCGGCAACATGGGCGGCCCGGCCTTCGACCGCCTGGCCAGGGGAAACGAAGCGGGCATCGCCAACCGCGTGCTCAGCTTCCTAGCGGAACTCGACGACCACCAGCGCGACGCCGTGGCCAAGGTGATCGGCGACGCACTGGCGCATGACACGCTCGTCGCAGACGGCCGCTACCTCGGGCAGCTGTGGCTGCGTGACGCCGAGACCACCGCCTGGCACGTACTGCTTGCCAAGCGCCGGCTGCACGAGACCCAGGACGACCGCACGCGATTCTTCGAAGCCTGGGGCAACTCCTGAGCCGTACGGCCCTGTCGACGGACAAGCCCCTGCTCCGGCGCCAGCAGCAGCTGGAGCAGGCCGCCCGCACCCCCGCAGGCCCGCCTCGGCGCGCTCCTCGGCGTCCGGGTGAGGTCGCCGCAGACTCGTTGAGGTGATCCGGGCCAAGGCCCCCGCCCCCCGCATGGCCACTCGGCTGATCGACGAGGTCTTCGACGCCCTCGACGAGCAGACCGTCGTGGTCCCGGGCACCGGCACCCTCGACCTCGTAATCCCGTCACTGGCCCGCTCGCTCGCGGCAGTCCACGAACAGCGACGAGCGCAGGGAGCAGACCGGAGCCGTGTTCACGATCATCTTCCACTGGGGGCCATCCCCGCGGGTGCGGGGAGCAGTACACCGAACTGTGCGTCAGTTTCGATCTCAGGGAACCGTCCTCGCGGGTGCGGGGAGCAGGAGAACAGCACCTCGAACGCGAGGTGACGCCGGGCCCCTCCCCCGGCAGGGGGAGCAGTTCAGTCCTCGTGTCCTCTTCCCGCCCCCGCGCTCTGACCTGAGGGTCTGGTCGTCAGGCCCGCCCGTCGGCGCGGTGTTCACGAGAACGATGGCCTACTGGCGTGGACGTAGACATCGCCCTTGGCGATGTCGTCGACGTCCTCGGCCGGTACGGCGAAGAAGCCGGCCAACCGCAGGATGCCGATCAGCGCCGTCTGTATGAGGAGAACGACCTCGGCATGATGTTTCCATTCCGGCGCCGCCGAGTCCTGTAGTTCTGTCACTGCCTTTATGCCGGCCTCTGCCAGACCCGGTGCGCTCCAGCGAATATAAAGGCCGCCGACGTGATCATCATGGCTGTCGTCGACTTCCACCCTGGCACCGGGCTGTTTCGTCACTTCCGGACGCACGACGTACGCGGGAATACCGGCACGGCCCAGTTCTCGGCAAACGCGGTCTGCCAGTCCATGCCCTGCGGCGACGCTTTCCTCCGAGGGGAACGGATGACCATGAGACTCACCTTTGGATCGATTCTCGGGATCTCTGTACTTCAACGGGGCACCTCCTGGTTTACTCGTCGGCAGTGATTCGCGTACATGTCCATACGCGTAAGAGGAACGTCAGGTCCAGCTTGAGCGACTCGTCGCGACCATCCCCGCGGGCGTGGGGACCGGGCCTGCGGCGGGTGATTGCCAGCTGCGGTGGTGGGCACGGTGGCTGCACTCGGTTCCTACCGAGACCCGAGTCAGATGTGGGCTCTGATCTGCTTCACCGGATGCCCGAGTGTGTCGCCGACAGTGGCCAGTTCCTCGTCGCGGAACCAGTCACGTTCGGGGTTCCAGATGGCGATCTCGAAGCGGGCGAAGCCGCACGGCCAGTCATAGTCCAACACGTCCAGCGACGTGTCTTCGCCGCAGCAGGGCACTTCCACGGCCAAGGTGGCGAAGCCGTCCTCACCGTGGGTTTCCAGCAGGTCGGCGTACCACTCAGTGTCGATCGAGGCACCGCAGTGCGGGCAGCCGATCCGTGCCAGGTTGTCGCCGCAGTCGACGGGGGTAAGGGTGTCGTGCCAGGTGACGTCGATCTCGACCTCCACGCCATCGGGCAGGCCGGAAGCTAGGTCCGCGGCGAGCGCGGCAGCCCGCTCGGTCGGGCTGCCACTGGGGATCGGTCGGAATGATCGACAGGACGTCGTCGCTCACGGGCTCACTCGATTCGTCGGCACAAGCGTTCGGCGGGGTGTGCCGCGATCGTAGGGCCACGTGCCGGCTGGCCGTTCCCTGCGTTCGTTTGTCGCCGATGGCAAGGCCCGCGTCGGCGAGGCAGCCGTCGACTACGTCCGGGTCGGTACTGGATCTGCTTGAGGCTGCGCTTGACGGCCTTGGTCATCTGGGCGAGGGCGGCCGCGGCGAGGTTGCCGACCTCTCGCTTGACCAGCGCGAGGTCCGCCGCTATCCCGGCTGGTATCGGCACATCACCCTGGCCATGCTCGCTCATGCCGTCCTGACCGCACTCGCAGCACGTAGGCGGCGAACACCCCGATCTGGCAGTTGCCGATCTTTCCCTGTTCCGGTGTACTGCCGGCCGACCCCGGCCGAGGTGGTGCCCTTCTTGATGAACCCGGTGTCGTCAATGATCAACACACCATGGGGGCCGAGGGACTCACCGACGTAGACGCGGGTGTCGTCGCGCAGGGCGTCGGCGTCCCAGACGCTGCTGTTCAGCAGCCGCTGGAAGCCGTCGGGAGTGCGATGACCTGCCCATTCCGCGAGCTGCCAGCCGTTTTCCCGTGCCGCTTGGCCCAGCAGACCGCGGACGTAATCCCGCATCCGCCACCGCAGATTCGCCCGCCCGAACCGGCCCGCCACCCGGGCGAAAACCGCCTCCAGCTCTGCAGCCCAGCAACCGACTTCAGTCGTACCGTCCATGCCAGGACAACGACAGCACCAGCTCAGGACACGATCCGCTGCTGGAGCATTAGAGTCCCTAACACAATGAGGTAGTCAAGCAGGCGACGCACCGGGTGAGGTCTTCCGACAGGAAGATCGTGAAACGTCTCTGCGATCCAGTGACGGTCGCCATGTAGACCCGAGCTGTTCCTGCGGCCTGGAGTCCGGTGATGGCTTCCGCAAGTCCGGGCCGAGGTGTGACGCCCGTGTCGAGCATGACTTCGTGCCGCCAGGACCAGATGTCCCAGAGCTGTCGTGCAGAAGCCGTTTGGTTCAAGAAGACCTCGAAGTCCGCGCCTGCCTTCAACTCGGCCAGAGCTGCGCGTGCAGAGATGCAGCCATCCTGGGACAGTGCGGATTGCAGGGCGTCTCGGTTCATGCGATCAGTTTGCCGGGCCGGCCAAGGACAGCACCTGGCGGTGGGTGATCAGGCAGCACGCGGGCTTGAGGAAGGCTTCGTGGATGTCGGCTCGGCGTTCCCAGCGGACGCGAAGTCGTTTGAAACCGTGGAGCCATGCGAAGGTGCGCTCGACCACCCACCGATAGGTGCCCAAGCCGCTGCCATGGGCTGTGCCGCGCCGGGCAGTGACGGGGAGGATCCGACGGGCCCGGACCTGGTCGCGACAGATGTCGTGGTCGTAGCCGCGGTCGGCGAAGACCGACTGAGGCTTGCGGCGAGGCCGCCCGGGCCTGCCTCGGACGGGCGGGACGGCATCAAGCAGGGGCACGAGCTGGGTGATGTCGTTGCGGTTGTTGCCGGTGAGGATGACCGCGAGCGGGGTGCCGTGTCCGTCGTGATCAGGTGGTGCTTGGAGCCGGCCCACCCCCGGTCGACTGGCGACGGGCCTGTCTGGAGCCCTTTTTTTAACGCCCTGACATGGCCGGAGTCGACAACCGCCCTCGACCAGTCGAGCCGGGCCGCCGCGTTCAGCTCGGCCAGCAGCACCTCATGCAGCTGCTGCCAGACCCCGGCCTCGTTCCAGTCCCGCAGTCGACACCAGCACGTCATACCGGACCCGAAGCCGAGCTCGTGGGGCAGGTGTTCCCACTGGATACCGGTGTGCAGCACGAACAGGATCCCGCACAGCACCTGCCGATCCGGGACCGGCTTGCGGCCCGGGTATCTGAACCGTCGCTCCCGCTTCGGCAAGAGCGGCTCGATCCGCTCCCACAGGTCATCCGACACGATCCTCGGTCAAGCCCCTATGGCCGGACAACGCCGATCCCGACGACCGGACACGGCCACCGGGACCGATCCATCTCATTGTGTTAGGCGTTCTTACAGGTCACAGCGATCCGCACCGCGCTGGTCCGGAAGGGTTCTTACCTTGCCGTACGGAGATCGCAGCAGGTCGACGACCGCTACCACAGTTGCTCAACAAGGCTGAAAAATCAGCGTGTTGTTTTTCTGCGAGCCCTTAATTACCTCGAATCCCTCAGGCGGAGAACGGGGGGTGCGTGCCGGACCACGGAGCGGCTCGCTCGAGCTGTGAGGCCAGTCGGATCAGCACGTCCTCCCGGCCGTGCGCGGCGACGAGCTGCACGCCGACGGGGAGTCCGTCGGAGGTGCGGTACAGGGGCAGGGAGACGGCGGGCTGGCCGGTGACGTTGAACGGCAGGGTGAAGGCGATACATCCTGCGACATCGGCCACCAGGTCCATCGGGGCTTTCGCTTCCGGGGCAAGCTCACCAAGGTGCGGCGGGAGAGTGGGCAGCGTCGGCGTGAGCAGGACATCGACCTCGGTCTCCCACAAGCCGGCCACACCTCGTGCCCACTGCTGCCACGCCTGTATGCCGGAGAGCCACTGCGCGGCCGTGACAGAGCGGCCCGCCTCCGCGAGCGCCCCGTTCATCGGCTCCAGGTCGGCGGGTTCGAGCTGTTCGCCGAGACGCTGCGACCACTGCTCCAACTCCCAGGCGAGTATGGCTGAGAAGAGGGTGGGCAGGGCCTGGAACAGCTCGGGTGCGTCCAGCGCCGCCGCCGGTGTCGGCTCGACGTGGTGGCCGAGGCGGTCGAGCAGCCGGGCCGCGTGCTCGACTGCCGCCACACATTCCTTGTGGGCCGGGGCGGTCGCACCCGGCGGGATCGAGCGGAACCCGATCCGCAGTGCGCCCGGATCGACTCCGACCTCCTCGCGGTAGGGCCGCGTCGGGGGTGCCGCCGCGTACGGGTCACCGACTGCCGCACCGGCTGTCACGTCGAGCACGGCGGCGGTGTCACGCACCGACCGGGTCAGCACGTGCTCGTGCGTCACCCCTCCCCAGTACTCGCCGTACCGTGGCCCCAACGAGGACCGTGCCCGCGTGGGTTTCAGACCGACGACGCCACAGGCGCTGGCGGGCATCCGTATCGAGCCGGCCATGTCGTTGCCGTGCGCCACCGGGACCATGCCAGCGGCGACCGCCGCCGCCGACCCACCGCTCGAGCCGCCAGGCGATCGATCGAGGGCCCACGGGTTGCGCGTCGCCCCGTGGGCCAACGGCTCCGTGGTCACACTGGTGGCCAGCTCGGGAAGGTTCGTCCGGCCGCAGAAGACGAAACCGGCCGACCGGAACCGTGCCGCCAGGGTGGAGTCCTCATGAGCCCGCCAGTCGCGGTCCCGCAGCGCGCGCATCCCCCCGTAGTACGGATCACCCGCGGTCTGGCACAGGGCATCCTTCAGCAGCATCGGCACGCCGCGGAACGGGCCATGGGGCAACCCGGACGCCTCCGCATCGGCGAGAGCCTTCTCATACAGGGGCGTGATGACGGCGTTGAGTGTGCCGTTAAGCCGCTCTATCCGTTCGATGGCGGCCTCGACGAGTTCACGCGGCGTCAGCAGACCGCGCCGCACCAGTTCGGCCTGCGCCGTCGCGTCCAGCCATGCGAGTTCCTCGCTCGACACGGGGCTCTCCGTCATGTGTCCACCTTTCCTCGGTTCTGCCTCTGCCGCGAAACGTCGCAACGCACCGCCGTGGCAACCGTGTTCGGAGCCCATTGTCCCTGAACCGGTGGGCACCAGTCGGTCTTGTCGCCGATCATGTTGGTCCTGCCTGGTGGACCGATCCGGTCAC
This sequence comes from Streptomyces misionensis, assembly GCF_900104815.1. Taxonomy (NCBI): domain Bacteria; kingdom Bacillati; phylum Actinomycetota; class Actinomycetes; order Kitasatosporales; family Streptomycetaceae; genus Streptomyces; species Streptomyces misionensis. The sequence continues at coordinate 8,128,521 of NZ_FNTD01000004.1, read as the reverse complement.
AGGGCGAAAGGCCCACGGGCATGGTGCCTCTGCGGTTCTCACGGCAGACGGCTTGCCGTTGCGGGACAACCCCTGGGACCTGCCGGCAGAGGATGAAGCCCGCGCGATCGAGGTTCTCTTCCAACTACTCGACGAGTTCCTTGCGGACCGAGAGAACAGCGATCAGACCCAGGCCACCTGAACATCGAAGCAACAGTGTCCAGGAGGGAGCGCATGTTCGACGACGTGCACGGCCTCACTCCTGACCGAGCTGCCCGACTATAGTCCGGAAAAGGGCCGCCGAACTTACAGAACTCCCTGCCCGAGCACTTCGCGAACGCGGCCGTAACGTCGAAGTCGAGCACCTCCACAGCCATCTCCCCGGGTGCTGAACAAGGCGTCCTCGTGACCAGTCACTGGAGTCGCAGGACGCCAGGGGCGCGATCGTCGAAAATCTTGACCAGCCAATCGAAGACCGTGAATCCGCGTCCATCTCTTGCTGCGCCAAGGTCGGCGAAGACAGAGGGGCGGTTCGTGGGGTGGCAGCGTGACAACCGGATCTCAAGCTGACGAGCTGTCTCCGGACAGCCGAGATGCTGTCGAGATACCTGGTGGTCGCGCCACTCAACCACGTACTCACGGTCGTCGGGCGCTCCGAAGCCACCGCTGAGGCAGTCAGCGAAGGCGTCGAGGTTTCGACCGAAGTAACCCCCCGGACCGTTGATCGCTTCGCCGATGACTCGCCAGAAGTCCTCCAGCGTTCTAATCTGCCTGCCGTCCAGCACGTATGTCGTTGTCACGGCTCGGAGCATACGCGCGGCTCTGCGGTCGCGTTCCCTCGATTCTGGCCACCTCCGCTTAGAACTCCCACGAAATGATCTTCGGGGTGGTTGGATCACCCCGGGAGCGATGATCCGGGGGTGTGGGGTGGCTCGGGCCAAAGCCGTGGGAAGTCGATGACGAGTGGAGGGCGGAGATCGAGCCGTGTTGCCCAGGGTTGAGCGTCGGCCCGGCATTCGGGACGCAAGGGTCATCCGAACCGGCTGGTGTTTTACGGCAACCCGTTCGTGCTGCACACCGGGATCGCCTGGGAACACCTGCCGGGAACTCGGTTTCGGCTCCGGCATGACCTGCTGGCGCCGCCTCGCCGAGTGGACCGAGGTCGGCGTGTAGTTCCGGCTGCACGAGTCCTCCTCGCCGAACTCCGCGCTGCGCACGCCTTGGACTTCTCTCAGGCGGCGGCCGACGGCTCCCACATCCGGGTGTTAAAGGGGGAGCCAAGACCGGACGAGGCCCTGTCGACGGGGGCAGGACGGGCAGCAAACACCACCTGATCACCGACGCCACCGGTATCCCGCTCGCCGTCACTCTGGCAGGCGGCAACCGCGGACGTCACCCAGTTGATTCCACTACTCCAGGCCGTGCCGCCGGTGCGGGGCAAACGTGTTCGGCCCCGACGCCGACCCGACGCGGTGCTCGGTGACCGCGGCTACGATCACAAGTACCGCCGGATCGTTTGGGGCCCCGGCGTTGAACCGCTGATCGCCCGCCGGGGCAACGAACACGGCTTCCGAACTCGGCGCCCAACGCTGCTTCGCAAAGCGCGCGTTCGCGGTTCCGCCGTTTGCAGATCCGCGACGACATCGGGCACGCTGCCCAGAAACTACGACTTCGCCCCCGAGCACTGCGAAGGCACCATCTCTCCTCCAGCTTCCTGCGCCCCGTGGTCGGCATGCAGGAAGCGGGGTGGAGCCTGTGGACGGCATGAACGACGCCGGCCTCGCGGTGTCGCTCACCTTCGGCGGACGGTTCGTCCACGGACCGTGATTCGCCATGCCCCTCGTGCTGCGCTACGTCCTGGAGACCTGCCAGACCGTCGACGAGGCGGTCGGCAGACTGCGCACCCTGCCCGTCGCGATCCCGCAGAACGTCACTCTCGTCGACCCGGACCGGAGCGTGACGGTTCACGTGGGCCCCGACATTCCGATGACCGAGGCACCGGACTCCTGCGCCGCCAACCACCAGCACCTGCCGGTGCCGGACGAGCAGGAACGAACCACCCGGACACAGGCCCGGCTTGCCGCCGTACGGGCGGCGGGAATCGACGTCCCGGCGATGCTGCGACCACCGCTGTACCAGCGCGCGTACGACCACTGGCTGGGCACCGTGTACACGGCCCACTACCGCCCTGCGGAGGGCTGCGTGACGTACCAATGGCCCGGCGAGCACTGGGAACACACCATCGCCGAATTCACGCCGGGAGCACGCACCGTTGCCCTGGGACTGTCCGACAACAACGATCACTGACGCACAACCGACCGTCGCCCGATACCTCGAGGCCGTATCCGGCCTCGGTGAGTTGATCGCCATCAAGCAGGCCGAGCTGACTCCGGCCGGCCGACTCCACCGGTACAGCTGGGAGCACCTGGAGGATGAGCACGGCTTCCTGACAGACCAAGCGCTCGACCCTGAAGAGGACCCGCTGGAAGCCATCCCGGCCGAAGAATTCCAGCGGGTGTGGACCCAGTGAGGTTTTCTCAGCGAAATAATCGTTGCGAAACGGTGTGATCCGGGCGGTTCCGGATGCATCGGGCGGGCAGTGCCCGGTGGCGGACAGACGTGAAGCCCCTGGTAGGACGGTTTTCACCACAAGATCGTCCGCGACAACCAGAGGCTTCACGTTGGTCACCTATGCTGCCACGCTCGACGTCCCGCGCCACATCGTCGAGTTTCTTGCCCGCCTGCTCGCCGCACACCGGCGGCAACTGCGCACGCCTCACGTCTCGCGGGCGCTGGGCCCGTTCCGCCAGGCGGTGCTGGTGCTGCGCTGGCTCCGCGAGCGTGGCTGCGTGCACTGCTTGACTCGCGATGCCGGCGTCTCCCAAGCCACCGGCTACCGCTACCTGCACGAAGGCATCGACGTCCTCGCCGCCCGGGCCCCCGACCCGAACGAGGTCCTGAAAAGCTGTCAGACGCAGGACATGGCGCACGTGATCCTGGGCGGCACGCTGATCGAGTGCGACCGGGCCGCCGGGGACCGCGAGAACGGCAGGAAGCACAAGGCGTTCGGCGGCAACGTGCAGTTCCTGTCCGCCCCGGACGGCACGCCGCTGTGGGTCTCCGAGGTCGAGCCCGGCCCACGCCCGACATCACAGCCGCCCGCCTCCACGCGCTGCCCGCCCTGTACAGGGCCGCCGCCCAGGGCCTGCCGACGCTGGCGGACAAGGGCTACATCGGCGCCAGCATCGGCATCCGCGTCCCGACCCGCCGCCCGAAAGGCCAGTCCGAGCACGCCCTGCACGCCGACACCCGCGCCACGAACATGTTGATCAGAGACCTGCGCGCACTCGGCGAGCGGACCGCCGCCGAACTGAAGGAACGCTGGCGCGCGCTCAAGCACGTCACGCTCAGCCCGAGCCGGATCAGCGACATCGCCCGCGCCGCCCTCGTCCTCAACGGCCACTGGGAATGATCTTTGCTGAAAAGCCCCAGTGCCTGGCCGAGTTTTCTGCGGCCCTGCGTCTCATGGGGCGCTCACCAGGCCCGGGGAGGCTTCCTCGAAGGTGTCGGGGTTGGCGACCCAGCCTGCGTTGAGGACGAGTCGGGAGGTGCGGTGCAAAGCGAGGAACCCGAAGGGGCGGTCGAAGCGGGCGCTGATCTCGCGGGCTCGGAAGGGGTAGCGCGGGATGCCACCGGCCATCATGGCAAAGGCGGTGACGGCCGCGGAGCGGAAGCCGCGTGCGCCGAACGTCGCCGTCATAGCCTGTGCGGCGGCCTGGACAGCAAGAGGCTTGGCACTGATGCCGGGAAAGTGGCCTTGCGAGGCGTCCGTCGCCGTGCGCAGGCCGAACAGGCCGGGGTGGTTGAGCAGGTTGTGGTGGGCTTTGACGGTGAACGGCACGGTGGATACGTGGAGCGTGGGTTCGCCGTCGACACTGGGGACGCGAGTCACGGACAGCCCGGGGCCTGGAGTGCCGTAAGGGAGGTGATCGCCAGGGACCATTGCCCGGCGGTTGTGGAGTGCGCCCAGGGCGGCAGTCAGTACCTGGCCTGCGGTTGCCTCAGGTGTTCCGAGGTACAGGTGGACGTCGATGCCATGAGTGCCGATGATCTGAAGTTCGGTGAGGGGGCCGGCTGCCATGTCTGCCACGCCGACCCGGTTCAGGAGACTGGTGGTTCGGTGCAGGCCGGCCAGGTCCTTGCCGCGCCAGGGCCCTGTTTCGGCTTCCATTCCGCCTGGGGTGAAGGGCCGGATCCAGTCGGTGCGGAGGGTCAGGGCGCTGGCTGACACCAGCAGAGTCTTGTCGTTCACCGTGATCGGCATCGCGTCGATCTGCCCGTCCGTGCACTTGGCCGCCCAGGCGTCGAGGTGCAACTGGTCGCTGATGGGGTCGCCGGTGAGCTGCCCGTGCACATCGGCGGGCAGTTGGTCCAGCCAGGCCGGTTCGATGGGCAGGGTGCCGCGGGTCCACAGTCCCAGAGCCGCACTCAGGCCACGCGTCGTCCTGAGCGTGGAGACCAGGTCTCGTGCCGCCATTGCGGCGCCGTCCGCCGGGATGCCGAGGGCATCCGAGAGTTCCTGCCGGGCGGGACCTGCGGCACCGTCGGCGAGGAGGCCGAGCAACGGCCACACTCCGGCTGCGGCGAATACCGTGCCGTCGTGGGGCAGGGCCGCGGCCCAACGTGCGGTCAGTCCGTTGATGGCTTTGACTGTGCCGTGACTGGCCATGCCTGCCTTCCGTTGCTCCCGATCCTCGCGAGAGTAGAGCCGGAAGTGCTGGCTGGCGAGCGAATTGAACGTCGCGGTCACTGAGAAAACCTCAGTGACAGGTGTGGACAACGACTTTAGAAGCGAGGTTGGTGGATCAAGCGCCTGACCTGCGGCTGTCTTCCCTCGGCGCGATCGAGTCGTCTTGCCTCGGGTGCATCCCGATCCCCGTGCGGCCCCGCCGGTTCTGGCACGAGAGCGGCACGGCTGTATGTGGTGTTGTGGCGATTGCTGCCACGCCTCAGCGTGGCGTTCATGGGTGGGGAGAAGACCAAGTCGCGTGGTTCCTGCGAGCGATGCGGAGCCGGTTGCCGGACCGAGAAGCCAGTCTATGGCTGGGTGTGTGCTCGATGTGCCCGTGAGCTTGACGCCTACTACCTCATGCTCGTCGGGATGAGGGGCGGAGATCCGGTACAGCTTTACTTGGCCGACCAGAAGGTTGGCCGCGTGCCGCCACGTGCATGACGGAGTCTCGTCAGGCCCAGCCTCGGCGACTCCTGGGGCGAGCGCCGGTTCCACGGCCTCGTGAGCTGGACGAGCTGCTGGTGGCGCGAATGGAAGCGGGCCAGGTCGAATAACTGGTGCATCCCGTCCACGGCGGCGAACGCGATCCGCTTGTACGACCAGTTGGAGCATCAGGTACGCGGCCAGCACCTCGAAGTACAGGTAGCCGAGGAGCGGCACGGCGGGCACAGCGGCGCCCAACTGGTCGATGAAGTCGGGAGCCCCCGCGCCGCCGGCTGCGTTGCGCAGCGCCATGTCAAGGAACATGGCTGCGGCGCCCAGTCCGGCCCGCACGGCATGGTCAAGCCGGTCGTTCTCAGCCCTGGTGAGGAGGCTCTGATAGCGCAGGTAGGTGCGCAGGTGGATGGCGCCGAGGTGCAGATAGCCCACGCCCTGGGGGGATCGGAGCGTCCGGGACGACCTCGAAGATCATGAGCGTGGTGCTCGGCTTCGTCCGCATCAGGTAGGCACCGAAGTTGTGCGGGCGCCACCCCTCGCGCTGACGAGTGAGGGGTGAGCAGTACAGGGCTCCGACCAGAGATCCGGTGGAGACGTGCAGCTCACCGCTGGTGCGGATGGCGGCGATGTCCCTGGTGGTGTGGAGCAGGTACAGGGGCCGGCCGCTGGCGAGCGCTTCGGTCATCGCACTGTGCTGGATCAGCGAGGCCGGGGCGGGGTCAGGCGTTGTCCGGCCAGGTCAGGCGTCGGGCGTAGTGGCCCCATACGGCGATGACCATGAGGACGGCCGTCATGCCACCCAGGGTCATGACCGTCGAGGGCGAGCTGGCGTCGACGACGATTCCACCGGTCAGGGCGCCGAGGGAGATCGTGGCCTGGAACGCCGCGGTGAACATGACGGAGGCGGCCTCGGGGGTGTCGGGACTCGCCTTGGTGAACCACGTCTGGGAGGAGACGGGCACCGCCCCGTACGCAACGCCCCAGACGATCAGGAGGGCGACCGCTCCGGCTTTCCACTGGCCCACGACGGGCAGGAGCAGGGTGGCGGCGGCGATCATACCGGCGGCGGTGCCGAAGGTGGCCCGCGGGTGGCGTGCGATCAGGGAGCCGCCCAGAAAGTTGCCGAGGATGCCCGCCGCGCCGTAGATGAGCAGGAAGACGGTGATGAGCCCGGAGCCCGCGTCGGTGACCTGCTCGAGGAACGGGGTGATGTAGGTGTACGTGCCGAAGTGCGCCAGCACGACCAGAACGGTCAGGAGCAGGGCGAAGCGCGTGGCGACGCTGTTGAGCATGCCCCGCAGGACGCCCAGGCGGGTGGTCTGCTGCGGTGGCAGGGGCGGCGTGACGATCAGCAGCATGATCAGCACGCCGATGGTGAGGCCGCCCATGGCGATGAACGCGGAACGCCATCCGGCCAGGTCGCCGATGAACGTGCCGGCCGGTACGCCGAGTACGGAACCCAGGGGCACCGCGGAGAAGATCACCGCTGTGGCTCGGGCGACGGATTCGGCGGGGACTAGGCGTTCGGCCAGTGAGGCGCCGATGGACCAGAAGCCGCCGATGACGATGCCGACGATGACGCGGGAGACCAAGACCAGCCAGTAGTCGGGGGCTGCCGCTGCCAGGAAGTTCGCCGCGGCGAGCAGGACCATGAAGGCGCACAGCATCAGGCGGCGGTCGATCCGCGCGGTCGCGACGGTGACGACGGGTGCGGCGATCGCCGCGAGGAAGCCGGGCATGGTCATCATCAGTCCGGCCATCCCGTCGGAGATGGTGAAGCTCGCACCGATCTTGGTCAGAAGTCCGATGGGGAGGATTTCCGTCGTGACGATGGAGAAGATCCCCAGCATCACCGCGACGACGGCCAGCCATCCGATCACCGGGGAGCGGTGCGGTGAATCGGCCCCGCCAGGATCGCGCATGATGGCGGTGGTGGATGCAGCCATGAATTCCGTCCTGTGATGAGTGTGCTGTTGTCTGATCAGTTCAGCAGGCGCGGCGGGGCGAGGGCTGGCAGATCTGCGACATGAGCGCCGTCGCGAAGGGTGGCGTCGCAAATCCGCTCATCGGCGTCCCCGCGGTCGTCGCAGATCACCGGCTCGGTAAGGGGGCTCTACGGCGGCGATCCGGCGCCACTCAGTTCACGCGCGACTTGGGTAAGTTCCTTCTGCGACGCACGCGCATTGCCGCACAATCTCGTCCGGCCGTTCCAGCCCGGTGCCAGCCAGGATCCGGCGAGCGTCCCGCAGCAGGCCCAGCGCTCACACTCCCGGCTCGCCCTGTGCGGTCAGGGCCGCGGACAAGGCCTCGTTGATGTCGGGCAGTTCGTCCCTGCCGGTCGGCCGTCGCGTCGTCTCCTCGCTCACTGGTGCACCGCAGAGCGCGCAGACCCGCGAGGCGCTCTATCGGCGGACTGCAGAGATCAGTCCGCCGGGCCGCTCCTCGCGCTGCGGAGGGGTGCTGATCGGGCGGCCGTAGGCGGCAGCGCGCTCACGCAGGGTGTGGCTGTCGGCCTCCCAGCCGTGCCCGGCCAGCCAGCCCACCGGGTCGTCGGGCATCTCCGAGACCCACATGGACGCCGCTGATCCCGGTTCGGCGTCCGCGCTGAAGCGCTCGATCACGCCGCGCGAGCCCAACGTCAGCCCCATCCGACTACCTGCCGCCGACTGCGCGCTGATCCGGTCCAGCAGCAACTCCACCGCGTCCTCGGGCAGATAGATCAGCAGTCCTTCGGCGATCCACACGGTCGGCACCGCCGGGTCGTGCCCTGCGGCGGCCAGCGCGCCTGGCCAGTCCTCACGCAGATCCACCGCGACGGTGATCCGCTCGCAGCGCGCGACGGCTCGCTCCTGGCGCAGTACTGAAGCCTTGAAGTCCAGCGGGGCGGCGGTGTCGACCTCGAACAGCCGGGTGCCCTCGGGCCAGTCCATCCGGAAGGCCCGGCTGTCCATGCCAGCGCCGAGCAGCACGACCTGCCGGACCCCGGAGGCGGAGGCCTGCTGCAACAGGTCGTCGAGGAACCTCGTCCTGATGACGATGGAGAACGACACGGCCAGCCGGCGGCGGCGCGCGGCCTCGTCATCGGGCAGCGGTGGCGAGGAGGGCCATAGGCCGCGGGCGGTGGCGAAGGCCTGTGCCAGTGGGTCGCGGAACAGGGCGTTTTCCCGCTCGGTCTCCAGCGCCCGCACCCGGGCGACCCCCACTGCCGTGGCCCACACTCCCGACGGCTGCACCCGCTCCTGCTCATCAGTCACCGCGCCAGCCTAGATGATCGATCCTAAGGGGGACTGATGAGTGGAGTCAGGTTCATGCGTGGTCAGCCGGTCATGCGCGCACTGATCGCCTACGACCTCTTAGCGCCAGGCGCAACAGCGCGCCCGGGCCCGCGAGCGCGCCGCAGCGCGGGAAGCCAGCCACCGGCAGGCGGTGATCATCAGCACGTCGCGAAGAGGCGTCGGCTGAGGCGCGCCCTTCTCTGCACCAACTTGGGAGGTACTGAGCGTTAGCCGTTCAGTCCTGCGTAACCTGCGGGAGCGTTCATCTGCTCGCTGATCGCGTGGGCCGTCTGTCCGCCGACGTTCGCACGGCCGCAGCACTGGTCCGCCCGGATACCGCGTGCTCGAAGGAAGGGCGTTGGATCAGCCCCGTCCGACGTTTCGACAGGCCGTCGAGAGTGTGGAAGCGTCGGTGTGGAACTGGTTCCCCATGGCGTCAGCAGCACCGAAGTCCAGGGCCTCGACATCATCGGCCAAAGTGCGTTGATCAATCGCCATTGCCCGAAGGGCTGCCTCAACGTGGGGATCGACGGAATCGTCAGCAGCGTGGTCAAAGTTGCGGGCGAACCCTCTGTACTCGTTGGCCGCTGCTTCGGGGGCGGGAGTCGATCCTTGCATGCTCGCTAGGGAAGCTCTGAGGGCTGACACCGCCTCGACACAACCAGGCTCAGCTGTGGCGGTGGAAGTTGGGCGAGGGGAGGGAACCGCAGTCGACGAGGGAGCAGGCTTGACATGTGCGGAAGGAGCAGCACGACTCGCGTCGTTGCGGTGTAGCCAGGCATCAAGTTCGTGCCAATTATCCACTCCGAACCAGGCGAGGATGGCGAAGATCGAGATGAAGAGGCCAAGCCACTTCGTCAACTGCTCCGGATCACTGGAATTGCGCGGATCTACCATTGGCCCCTCCTTGCAGTCCCCCATTTATGCTCACAATTCTGACGGCTCAAGCCCCCACTCCGCTCGGTTCATGGCAACGCCCGTGGCGCACCCCGCCGGCTGGAGCCCAACTACTGGAGGACTACCGTCCCGGCACGTGGCTGCCACACCCCTGAGAGCAGGATCTTGCCAACTAACTCACCTGCGGATGCTGGGACGCCCGCTTCCTCCGTGTGGCCTCGTGGGATGTGCCGCCCGCGGCGCGGCGGGGCGCGGTGGGCGGCTGCCGGGGCAACGCGAGCTGTGCGGGCGGGCGCGACGACTGTCGGGGTGCCGACGGCCGGCACAGGAAACCGGCGACCGTGGCCGACCTTCTGCGAAGGTTTTTCATGCCCCGGATAACTCCGCCTGCTGATCATCCGGCTGTGACGGATGTCGGAGGTGAGGGAGCCCGAGGTCGACAGCGGCCGGGGCCGTGCAGCTGCCGGATGCGACCGGCTACGACACCGGCATCACGGACACGGGGACGGTCCTGCGGGCCGCGCAACAGTAGGCGCAACCCATGGCGCAATGTCCAGCGCAACAGATAGGCACAACTTTTGGTGCAACCTCGTGCACCTGGTCGACCGGGGCGATGGGTCACGCAGCCCGGACGTTCCGTGGGCGCGGACGAGGTGTCGCAGCTCCGAGCGTGCCGCCGGCGCTGAGGAGGCGGTCTTCGAGTAGTGCCACCACAGCCGTACGGACAGACGGGCAGGCGGCGGCGCAGGGCGGTGGTGTCGCGGGGGCGGGGTGCGGCGTGCGCGTCGGACACGCCCTGACCGGAGCTGTGGTCGGGGGTCGCGTCGGGCGTGGTTGGCCTCACGGTCGGGCCGGTCCGTGACGACACCCAGGTGGGTGATTTTCCTTCGCGTACGCGGGCGCAGCTTCTAGCGGTGCGCGTCCAACTTGCTTGCTTTAAATGGGTATTGACATCTTTTTAAGTATTCGGACATGTTCTGTCCGCTGCTTCCGGTGAACGAGCGAGAAGTGATCTCATGCGACGAACCGAGTACGACGCGAGCCAGGCCGCCAGGCGCCTGAAGGTGCCCGTAGCGGCCTTCCGGTGGGCCCGGCACACCAGCCCCTCATCCCCGACCCGGACGCCTCGTCCTGGCAGTGGTCCAGGGCCGCTGTGGAGGCGTTGGACGCCGGCGCCATCCGTGCCGCAATGCCCTGCCCGCCGATTGGCGGTGGCGCGGCGGCGGGCCGGATCGCCGACGCGCTCGGCACCCCGAACGTGATCGGCGAGAAGGCGAGCGTGACGGCGTTCGTGGTCCGGCGGTTCGTCGGTCGTGGCCTGCTGGTCGACCTGAGCGCGAACCCCGAGGGGACGCTGCATCACCCCGGCCAGGTCGCGGAGGTCTGCCGCCGCGCTGATATGGCGGATCTGGTCGCCGCCGACACCCCGCTCGGACCCGATCAGGCCGCCGCTCGCCTCGGAGTGCGCAGGGTCGAGTTCGACCACATGGTCCGGCTCGGCTGGGTCCGCTCACCGCAGTCGATCGAGGTCCGCTTCGGCACCAGCCGGGCCGGGGCCGTCGACGTCGCGCTCTACACCACGGCATCCGTCGACGCGATCGTCCCCGACCACGCCGAAGTCGACTGGGAACTGCTGCGCGCGGTGGGGAAAGGCCGGCGCTCACCGCTCGCCTCCCTGCGCCCAGCACCGGCGGCCGCCTGAGGTTGCGGGCGCACGTCCAGCGCTATGTCGGTGCTCCCCCACCCGCCGCGTCCCAGCCGTCCAGGTAGGCGGCCAGGGCGCGGCGTTGCTCGTCCTCGCGGGCGATCTGCCGGGCGAGGACGTCGCGGTCGATGTATGGGGCGACGGCGGTGAGGACCATGCGCCGGAGTTCGGCCGGCTCCAGCGCCTCCACCTCCCACTGCACCGGGCGGCGGTGTCGAAGCCGTAGCGGCGGGCGAAGGCCGGCCACCTCGGATCGCCGCGCTAGCCCTCGGTCGCGGGCAGCTCGTAGGCGCGCACCTGCTCATAGGTCAGCAGCACCCGCTCGGTGTGGCTCCAACAGCCCGTGCGCGCTACCCAGTCCCGCTCGATGTCCTCGCCCGAGCAGTCGAAATCACCGACTTTTCTCCGGGGCGTCGCGAGCGTGCGGTTCGAGTCTCAAGGGGTGTGCTGACCTGTCCAGGGAAGGTACAGCCCCGCGTGTGGGCCCGCCGCCGAGGCCAAGCCGGTCGGCGAACCTGTGGTTGTGGCCATCCGGTGGTGATCGCTTCGATCCCTTTCCCGGAGTCGTGACACCTCATCACACTAGGTTCATGACCGAGGCGGTATCGATTACCCATGCGCGGCCGATCCTGAGCGACATCGCCCGCCGGGTCGCCACCACCTGTGAGCCCATCGTCCTGACCGACCACGGCCAGGCGATCGCCACCATCGTGCCCATGCCTCCCGGGCAGGCTGACGATCCCGGCGACAGGCCCGAGGCGGCCGGGGAGGCGCTGGCCGGATGACCACCCCAGGACGTCGTATTGCCGACCGCTACCGTCTGGAACACAAGCTCGCCGAGGGCGGCTTCGGCCGCATCTGGCAGGCCCACGACGAACGCCTGAGAATCGACGTCGTGGTGAAGGAGATGCGGCTCGCTCCTGCCTTCGACCCCAGCGAACACGCCAAGCGGCTCATATACGCCGAGCGGGAAGCCCGCAACGCCGCCAAGCTCCGCTCCCATCCGCACATCGTCCCGGTCTACGACGTCATCGTCGAGGACGACCGGCCGTGGATCGTGATGGAGCTGGTCCGCGGCGGCTCCCTCGCAGACCAGATGACGAAGGGCCCGCTGGCGCCGAAGATGGTCGCCGATGTCGCGGAAGCCATGCTGAAAGCCCTGGACACAGCCCACAACGCTGGGGTGGTTCACCGTGATGTGAAGCCGGCGAACATCATGATGGCCGAGGACGGCCGGATCCTGCTGACCGACTTCGGGATCGCCGCCCACCAGGACGACACCCGCCTCACCACCGTGGGCAGCGTCATCGGGACTGCGGAGTACCTCGCACCCGAACGCATCAGTGGAGCGGAAGCAGGGCCCGCGAGCGACCTGTTCGCGCTCGGCGTCACCCTCTACCAGGCCGTCGAGGGCGTCTCCCCGTTCAAGGGAGCCTCGCCGACGGCCACCGTGGTCGCCGTGGCAACGCAGCCCCCGCCGCCGATGAAGAAGGCCGACGGCCTCGAACCGCTGATCTTCGGCCTGCTGGACAAGGCATCCGACAAACGGCTGGACGCCGTTGCCGCGTTGGAGAAGCTATCCAGTTGGCGCATCGCCACGAAGGAGATGCCGAAGCCGACAGCTGCCCCCGGCAATCTCCCGAACCGCGTATCTTCCGGCGTCGCCCGGGCAGATCCGAGACCGCATCCCACGAAGCCGCAGCGCCCCATCCAGCGGTCGGACATGGCCGCCGTCCGGACATTACGGATCTGGGCAGTCGCCCTGGCCTGTGTGACGATTGCGCTCATGATCGGCGGCCCTGTGGCTGGTAGCAATGGGCACAACGACCTGGGCGTCGCCCTGCTCGTCTTGGCCGCCGTCAACGTCTTTGCCGTTTTTCCCCTCATCGCGTATGCCATCCACAGGCGAGAAAGGAGCTGGTGACCTGGTCCTTCAGTCAAGACGCGGGGTGCGTCGCGTCTGCGGTTGAGCTGGGCCATGAACTCGCGGTCAGCCACCGTGCGCCCGGGATGCCAACGGCGTGTGCTGCTGGGGTTCAGAGCGTTGTGGCGTGCCTGCCCGGGTGGGGGCCGAGGAGGCCCGGGCGAGGGCCTTGCGCACCTCGTCGCGCTGGAGCCGCAGGTAGATGCCAATCGTCTCGGTCTCGGCGACCTGCCGCTTCAGGTGCGCGAGGATCGCCCGCAGGCAGGGCGGATCAGGCGGCAGGCCGGGCATGACGGGCACCGCTCAGCGCCGGCCAGGCCGGCCACGCCAGTACGGGTGGAACAACGCCTGCGCCGACAGCCGGATCAGGCGCCGCAGCGCCCGAGCTCGGGGTGCGCGACACCTTCCACGAAGACCCCGCGACTTGTCGTCACCGGCCTCCCTCGGGGAGCTCGGTGGTGGTGGCGGGGATGTCGGCGACCGCCCAGTGCCAGAACCCGGGTCCGGTGGGGGGCGTCGTCGGGGTCGTAGACGGTGACGGCATAGCTCTTGGTGCCGTTCGGGGCGCCGCTCCAGGACAGCTGCGGGGATATGTCCTTCCCGCCAGGCAGGCTGCAGGAGTACTGCTCGGGCGGCCAGCGCGGCGCCGTCGGTGACGGTAGTGCTGGTGACGCTGAACGAGTCCGCCCTGGGGAGGCGGGCGAAGGGGTCGTTGGCAGGCACAGCGGCCGTTCCTGTTCCGGGCGAGGGCGCCCTCATCGACTACTGAATCGACCATACCATCGATAATCGATTATCCAGTGGATCGTCTAGGATGCGGTTCATGAGTCAGACGGCGCACTCCTCGACCCCGCCGGGGAAGCAGATGCTTTCCGAGCAGGTCTACGCACACCTGCGGGACGCGATCATGCGCGGGGACCACCCCCCCGGCGCCCCCCTCAAACCGCAGGAACTCGCCAAGGAGCAGGGCGTGAGCCTGGCGGTGGTGCGCGAGGCACTCGTGCGGGTGGTCGGCGAGGGGCTCGCCGACCGGCTGCCCAACCGCGGTTTCGCGGTCCCGTCCTTCTCCGACCGCCGCTGGCAGGAGATCGCAGAAGCCCGCCGGACCGTCGAACCGGTAGTGCTGCGCATGTCCATCGAGCGCGGCGACGTCGACTGGGAGGCCCGCGTGCGGGCCGCCCACCATCGTCTTGCGCGCACTCCGGCGTACGCGACGGAAGAAGGCGAGTACTACACCAGCGCATGGGCCGAGGCCCACAGGGCCTTCCATCGCACGCTGCTGGAAGGGTGTGGCAACCACGCACTGCTGGAGACCTTCGACCGGCTGTGGACCGCGAGCGCGCTGGCCCGCCGCTGGTCGGCACACCGCAACCCCGACCGCGACGGCGCCGAGGAACACCGCAAGCTGGAGGAAGCGGTGCTGGCCCGAGACGCCGGCACCGCAGCCGCGGTCCTGGTCCAACACCTCACCCTGACCGCGGCTGCTCTGGCCGACGACACAGGCCAGGCCACCCAGGGTTAGGCCACAACCGCGGGGTCGAGGGGGGAATCCATGTCCAATTCGAACCGGTCGTAGGAGCACGCGGGTCCGCAACAACGGGGACAGAGCCCGCCGGTCGGCGTCGGTGAGCCGCTTCTGCCACTTCACCTCGCGCAGGACGTCCCGCAGCAGCAGGGCGTCGACCTGCACCAGCGCGGACTGGAGCAGGCGCACGGCGAGCACCGAGATCTCCTGGGACTCCTTGCCGGAGCCGGCCAGGTCACCGTCCTTGCCGCAGAACAGGCCGTGGTCGGCGAAGATCCGGTTCTCGACGGCCTGGAGGCCGTCGTCGATCCCGCGACGCAGGCCGGCATCAGCGAAGCAGCCGCAGATGAACGCCATACGCACCGGCCGCCCCAGTTCCCCGATCGCCCGGCAGGCAGGGTGCCAGGGCCCGCCCCGGGTGAAACGCCGCAGGACCTGAACGCCCCCACCTCGCCCGCAAGAGGGACCCCACCCACCCCTCCTACCGCCGCACCGCGGAGAGCACCGAGGACGCCCCCCATGCCGCCGAAGACTGGAACACCGCGCAGGAGGAGACGACCAACCACCCGAGGCGCGGGGGCACGGACGAGGAGACCACCAACGGAAGGGACGGCCTCGGCACGGACCCGAAGCGGGCGGCGGAGCGCGCGCAGCAGCCGGCGCAGAACGACGCGAACCCGAACCACCCCTGGCCGCGGAACTGACAGCGGCACCACCGGGCGCTCGCCCATCCGGTCGACACCGACGGCGTCCCTCCCCGCAGCGCGCCGGGCGTCACCTTCAAGGGTGATGACATCGGCACCTGGAGATGGCGGCGGCAGGAGCCGGGCGCCCGGGCGCAGCTCATGTCCGAACAGCGGGAGCGGCCGGCCACGCTGGACGTTCGGAGCGCCCCCCCGGACGGCCGCCACCCCGGCGGAGCTCCAGCCGGCGTCGGCCACCGCCGTTGAGGGGCCGAAGAAGGCCGGGTGCAAGGCCGAGGCGGCGTTCCAGCGGGGCTCGACCGCCCCGACCCGGTGGGTGGAGAAGGAGGGGAAGCGGCTCGTCCCGCGCAGCACGGTCGACGGGATCACGGTCGACGACGAGGTCGAGCCGGTGCCGGTGCCGGTGAAACCCGGGGTATGGCTCCCAGACACCAAGCCGAGGCGGGACAAGCTCACCGCGGAGCAGCGCGCCGCCGCCCTCGCCGCGCTGGGCACGGAACGGGCGGGCGCGGCACCGGCCGTCGAGGCCGCCCCGCAGCCGCCCCGCCCTGCAGCCCACGCCGCCAGCGGCCCCGGAGAAGCAGCGGGCACGGCCACCGCGCAATCGCCGCGTGTCAGCCGCGGCCGTCGCATGCACGGCCCCACAGCAGTCACTCCTCCCCCGCTCAAAGCCCGACCGGCGACATCACACCTACCTGACGTGCCCTCCCTGACACTCACCCACCGACACCCAACCGGCACATCGCAGACAGGGCGCTGTTTCACCCGGCCACCAGGCGGCGGCCAACCCGGCGGCGCGACCGCCCAGCGGGTCCAGAGGCGGTGGTGATGCGGTGCATGGTGTTCTCCGGTGGATCGATTCGGCCCGCGGTACGTGGCCGGCCGGTCGGTGTCACGCGGGCCGGCTCAGCGTCCGTAGCGCCAGCCGGCCGCACACCGCGGCGAGCGGCAGCTCGGCGCCGAGCGCCATGGCGACCGCGGTGGCGAAGTCGCCGCCCGGGGCCGCGGTCGTGGTGTCGAACCAGGCGTCCACCACAAGCAGCGTCGCGGTCGCGGCGGCCGCCAGGGCGTGCCGCCGGTCGCCGCGGGCGACGAGGAGCCCTGTGACGATCAGGCCGAACGCCTCCAGCGCGTCGAGTCCGACCCAGGCGAGCGGCCAGTGCGCCGCGGTCGCGGTGGCCGGCAGGCCGGTGGCCAGCACGTACAGCCACGGCAGCAGGGCGAGCCCGCAGGCGACCAGCAGCCGCCCGGCCCGCCGCATGCCCCGCGCCGGGCACGGCGCCCCCGGCCCTTCGTCAAGAGGGATGACCCCGGCGCGGCCGAAGCCCTCGGCAGCGGCCACTTCCTCATCGCACCATCGCAGTTGACGCATCGTCTCTTCCCGCTCCCCGCCGGCTTTCCCCTTCACGTGCTCCACCCTCCGCCGCACACCAGGGCGCCGTCAGTCACGCAGAGTTCCGGCCCGGGGTGGAGACAAGTGCACCCCCGAACCGGGCGCGAGCGTCATGGCACGGGGATGGCCTGCGGCTTTACCGTTTGGCACATGCACTTCATGACGTGGCTGCAGCGGGTGCCGGGCCGGCAGTTTCGCAAGGCGGGACACCGGAGCGCGCTCGTCGCCGCCGGCCTGCCGCTCCACCTCGCGGCGGTGCCGCTGTGGCTCTGGCTGCTCGGCGCGATGGCGGCGTCGGTGCGAACACCCGCCGCGGCGGCCGTGACGTTGCTGCCCGTGCTGCTCACACTCGTGGTGACACCCCTGCTGACCGCCGGGCAGCGGCGACGCTACCGGGCGCTCACCGGCAAGGACCTCCCGCGCCCCGCCGTACCCGGGCCGGGCGGCAACGGGAAGTCGCCGGTGCGCCGGCTGACCGGCCGGGCCCTGTGGCGGCAGGCCTGCTACCACGCCGTGGCAGGTCCACTGCTCGCCGTCCTGGACCTCACCGTCCTCGCCGTCTGGGCCACCGCTCTCGTGGCCGCCTCCCTCTACGTATGGATCTGGGCGCTGCCCCCGCAGTGGCGGGTCACCGACCTCGGCTACAGCACGCAGGCCGTATACATCACCGCCGGCGGCCTCGCCCTGCTGTTCCTCGGGCCCCGGCTGACCAGCGCCCTGATACGCCTGCAGACCCGGGCCGCCGAAGTCCTGCTCGGCCCCAGCCGCACGGAGAAGCTGACCCGCCGGGTCGCCGACCTCGCCGAGAGCCGGGCCGGCGTGCTCGACGCCGCCGACGCCGAGCGGCGGCGCATCGAACGCGACCTGCACGACGGCGCCCAGCAGCGCCTCGTCTCACTCGCCGTCAACCTGGGCCTGGCCAAAGCCGCCTTCGGCGACCTGCCGGCCGACGCCCGCACGATGATCGACGAAGCCCACCGCGAGGCGAAGGAGGCGATCGCCGAGCTGAACAACCTGGTGCGCGGCCTGCATCCGGCCGTCCTTGAAGACCGCGGCCTCGACGCCGCCCTGTCCGGAATCGCCGCCCGCCTCCCGATCCCGGTACGCGTGGCGGTACACCTGCCGCAGCGCCCCTCACCCACCATCGAAGCCGTCGCGTACTTCGTGGTCTCCGAAGCCCTGACAAACGTGGTCAAACACGCCCAGGCGACTCGGGCCGACGTGACGGTGAAGCGGAACAGGGAGACACTGCTGGTGACCGTCACGGACGACGGAGCGGGCGGCGCGGATCCCGCAGCAGCCGGCGGCACCGGGCTCGCCGGACTCGCCAAGCGCGCCGCGTCCGTCGACGGCACGTTCTCCTGCCACAGCCCCGCCGGGGGCCCGACCGTCATCACCGTGGAGCTGCCGTGCGCGCCGTGATCGCCGAAGACTCCCTCTTGCTGCGCATCGGCGTGGTCAAGGTGCTGGAAGCGGCCGGCTTCGAGATATGCGCACAAGTCGCCGACGCCGAAGCGCTGCTCGCGGCCGTCGAAGAGCACCGGCCCGACATCGCCGTGGCCGACGTACGCATGCCGCCCGCCTTCACCGACGAAGGAGTACGCGCCGCACTGGTGATCCGCCGCCAATACCCGCACACCGCCGTGCTCCTGCTGTCCCAGTACGTGGAAGAGCGGTACGCCGCCGACCTGCTCGCCACCAACACCTCGGGCGTCGGCTACCTACTCAAAGAACGCGTCGCCGACATCGACGAATTCGCCGAAGCGGCACGCCGGGTAGCGGCCGGCGGTGCCGCTCTCGACCCGCAGGTCGTCGCGCAACTGCTGGTACGCCGCCACAGCGACCCACTCGACCGGCTCACACCACGCGAGCGGGACGTACTGCAACTGATGGCAGGCGGCCGCTCCAACTCCGCCATCGCCACCGAACTGGTCGTGAGCGAGAGCGCTGTCGCCAAGCACATCAACAGCATCTTCACCAAACTCGACCTGCCCAAGGCCGACGCCGACCACCGCCGCGTCCTGGCGGTGCTGCGCTTCCTGCGAGTTGCCACCACATAACACGCGATCTCACCCGCATACCCGGGCAACAACGATGCTGATCGCCACGTGACGGGGAACGCGGCCCCCTTCGGACAAGGTGCTCTTCACCACGCTTCGCCGTCCAGCCAGCCCCACACCACGCGCACATCCACCCCGCCGGCCTAGACACCCCCAGCCCCCAGCCCCACCCCCACCCCACACCCACCCCCTCCCACCCGCACAAAACCAACACAAACCACCACACCGCCGGTCGCCGTCGCCCGGGCGGTCCTCGGGTCTGTACTCCCAAGTGGGGCGTCCCGCGGGTCGAAACACGATGTGGTTGTCCAGGACGGCTCCGTTGCCATGATCACCCTCGCCGCCACGGCATGCCTGGACCAACGACGGACTGCCCCAGACGAAGCTGCCTAGAGTTCCGCGAGGTTGTCGACCAGATCGTCAAGGCCGAGAGAGCCCTGGGAAAGCGCCTTCATGTGCCAGGCTTTGAGGTCGAAGGAGGCGCCACGACGACGCTTCGCCTCCGCACGGCCCTGGAGCCAGGCGCGCTCGCCGAGCTTGTATCCGATGGCCTGTCCGGGCCAGCCGAGGTAGCGGTCGATCTCGCTCTTGCGGCGGGCCGCCGGACTGCCGTTGTAGGTGGCCATGAATTCCGTTGCGAGTGCCGGTGTCCAGCGCTCGCCAGGGTGGAAGCCCGAGTCGGCGGGGATGGCGAGTTCGAGGTGCATGCCGATGTCGACGATCACACGGATCGTGCGCAGCATCTGCCCGTCCAGGAAGCCGAGGCGGCGCGCGGGCTCGGAGAAGAAGCCCAGATCGTCCATGAAGCGCTCGGCGTACAGGGCCCAGCCCTCGATGTTGGCGCTCACCATGCCCTCGGTGACCTGGTAGCGGCTGAGCCGGTCGGCAACCGCGACCCACTGGGCGAGCTGGAGGTGGTGGCCGGGAACGCCCTCGTGATACCAGATGCTGACGAGTTGCCAGGTCGGAAAGGTGTCCTGGCCAAGGGTAGGCAGGAAGGTGCGTCCGGGGCGGCTGAAGTCGAGGCTCGGGCCCTGGTAGTAGGGTCCGGAGGCACTGCCCACGGGCGCTATCCGGGACTCGATCTGGCGGATCGGGCCGGACAGGTCGAAGTGGCTCCCGTCGAGAGCGGTGATCGCCTCGTCCATGAGCCGCTGCAGCCAATCACGGATAGCCTCCTCGCCCTTGACCGTATGACCGTGTCCGTCCAAGTGGTGCATGGCTTCCAGGAGGGTGGAGCCGGGCAGTACCCGCTCGGCTTCGACACGCATCTCGGCGAGCGTCCGGTGGAACTCGCTCCATGCCCAGGCGTAGGCCTCGTCCAGATCCAGCTCGGCACCCGTGTTGTAGCGCGCGGCGCGCAGGTAGCGCTCGCGGCCGACGGCGTCCGGGGTGTCCGCCGCCGCGGGGAGGTAGGTGTCGCGCAGCCAGTCGCGGAACTCGGCGACAGCGGCGGTGGCCTTCCGGGCGGCGGCGTCCAAATCGGGGCGCAACCGGTCGGGGCCGTCCGAGACAAAGGCGGCGAACCAGCCCGCGTCCCTGCCCGCGTGCCGCCCAGCCGCCTCCCCGGTCCAGTCGGAGAGCTGGCCGATCACCCCGGTGACCTGCCGGGGAGCGGCAAGCAGGCCGCGGGAGACACCCTCCGTAAGGGTGACCCGGTAACCGTCCAGCGCACCGGGGAGGTTGCGCAGTCGTCCGGCCACAACCGCCCAGTCCTCATCGGTGGTGGTGGGCATGAAGGAGAAGATCGTCCGCACCTGGTCGACGTGCGCACCGACGGTGCGCAGCTGGCGGAAGTTCTCGCCGGCGTCGTCCATCGCGAGCTCGGCGGTGAGGCGTTCGCGCAGTAGCCGGGCGCAGGCTCGTTCAGCCGGATCGTCCGATGCGGGAGTGGCGTCGAGTGCTGCGAGAGTGTGGCGGGCGATCTCGGCGTGGGCCGCGAAGCCTTCCGGCGAGAGATCCGGCTGCCGGTCGTCACCACGTCTCAAGCCCAGCCAAGCCGAGGTTATCGGGTCATGCGCGGCCACTTGGTCCAAGTGTCTGTCGGCAATGGCACGCGGAGTAATCGATTCATCTACCATGCGGGCATTCTGACGTACTGTCGGACACCTGTCTCAAGGCGGTCTCTGTCGCCGGCGCCCGATGCCTCGGTCCCTCATGCCTCCCGGGGCATACCGAAGGCGTCCAGTGTGCCGACCCGGTCCCGCCAGGCGTTCACGGTCGAGGTGGAGGACGCCCTCGCGGCCCTCGGCTGGAGCGCGTCTGACCTCGACCCCGCGTTGCCGGCGCACGTCGCCTTCGGTGGCAACGACTACCTGGTGCCGGCCGCGGCCTCCCGCGAACGGCCGGCCGCGCTCGACTACGATGTCGACGCGCCCGCCGGCGTCATGCACCGGTACGGCTGGACCACCATCGACCTGGTGTGGCGCGAGTCCCCCCGCCCCTTCCACGCCCGGAACCCGTTCCCGTCGGCGGTGTCGTGGAAGACCCGGCGACGGGCGCGGCGGCAGCCGCGTTCGGCGGCTACCTCCGCGACCTGGGCCTGTTCACCGGGCCTGCGGACATCACGGTGCGGCAGGGGGAGGACATGGGCCGCCCGAGCGAGCTCGTCATCGGCGTGACACCCGAGGACGCCCGGGTCCGGGTCACCGGCACAGCCGTGCTCCTCCCCCGCTGACGCCTTTGCCGACACGCCAGGCAGGATCGCCCCCTCAGACGTCGGCCGGCACCCGGCGAGCTGTACGGCGGACGGCAGCAAAGCGGCGAACATCAGGGTGTAGCCGTCGACGACCCGGTGCAGGCCGGTGACGCCGCCGCCGGCGTCGCGCCGGATGGAGGGCAGGAGACGTTGACAACGACGGCGTCCAAGGTGATGGCGAGAGGCCAACGCCGCGGCCGCCAGCGCCGCACGGGCGGCGCCATTTCGGCCGGGCCTGAACGGCAGCCGCGGCCTCGGAGCAGGTGAGCACCGTGCGGTGCATGGCGGCAGGGGGTGGGGCACGGGCTCGGCATGTCGTGATGGCGCGGCGCGCGATCCGGCTGGTGCGTCGTGCCGACCCGTGCCGGCGCGGGGTGGCGTCGGTCTGGCGTCACTTGCCGCCGTAGACGGGGAAGACGCTGTGCTCGCCGTAGTCCAGGTCGCACAGGTCTCGCAGGTTCGCCACGTGGGAACTGCGTGAGACATTCCGTGCGATGCAGGCGGCGTTGGTGGTCTGAACGGCCGGAGCGTTTGTCAGGCTGCTGTCATGAGCGGGCGTTTGCCCCAGCGGATGCCCTTCTCGCTTCGGAGTCGTCGCACAGGTGCGGTTAGGCCTCCTGCGGGGCTCCCGACCCGGTGTGCTCGATGGCCTTCCACCGTTCGTCGGTGAACCGGGGGCCGCAGCCCGTGCACACCGGACGGCGGGCCTCCCGCTCGGCCCGGCGCAGCTCCTCCTGGTGCTCCCGCCGGCGGACGGTGTACTGCGCCGGTCAGCTCAGGTCGGCGAACACGGGGCGGACGGCCGGCTCCGCCCAGTCTCGAAACCGTGGGCGGGGTCCGTATCGATCAGGAGAGGACGCCGCCTGTCCGCTTCGGCAAGAAGTCGGGCAGGCGTGCTGACGTCCGTACGCGTCTTGCCCTCGCCTCCGCGTCGGACCCGCTTCTCATCGAGCATTTGCTGCGCCAGGCGCTCAACGCCCGGGACCGCGTCGGGCCGGCCTGGAGCGTCTGCTTCAGGCCGGCTCTCCCCAACGACTTCAGCTTGCGGCGGGAACTCGGTCGCGGGTTGGTGCGGGCGTCTGCTTGGGATCGGGCTCGGCCGGCACCGTAGAAGGAGCGGGGGTGGGGGCGTAGGGGATCTCTCCGCGCAGGACGGCCCTGGCGCGGTCCTCGTCGAGTTCGCCCTCCCAGCGGGCGACGGCCAGGGTGGCGACGCCGTTGCCGACCAGGCTGGTCAGGGCGCGGGCTTCGGACATGAACCGGTCGACTCCGAAGATCAGCGCGAGGGCGGCGACCGGGACGTGTGGAACCGCGCTGAGCGTGGCGGCCAGTGCGACGAAGCCGGAGCCGGTGACGCCTGCGGCACCCTTGGAGGTGAGCAGCATGACGGCGAGCATGCCCAGCTGCTGGGTGAGGCTGAGGTCGATGCCGACGGCCTGGGCGAGGAAGACCGAGCCCATGGTCAGGTAGATGGCGGTGCCGTCGAGGTTGAAGGAGTACCCGGCGGGCAGCGTGATGCCGACGACCGGTTTCGAGGCGCCCGCGTGCTGGAGCTTGGCCATCATGCGCGGCAGGACGGGCTCGGTGGAGGAGGTGCCGAGGACGATCAGCAGCTCTTCCCTGATGTAGTGCAGGAAGGGCAACAGCCGCAGTCCGTTCAGGCGCATCACGGTCGCGAGGACGACCAGGACGAAAAAAAGGGCGGCCAGCCAGAACGAGCCTACCAACAGGGCCAGGTGACGCAGGGTGCCCAGGCCGTAGTTGCCGATGGTGAAGGCCATCGAGCCGAACGCGCCGACGGGGGCGAGCCGCATGATCCAGCGGATGAGCGTGAACAAAAGCGCGGAGAACTTCTCGATGCTCCGGGCGATGCTCAGGCCGGCCTCCCCGCTGGCGTGCAGGCCGAAGCCGATGAGCACCGACACCAGCAGCACCGGCAGGATCTCGTTGCCGGTCAGGGCGCTGACCAGGGTGGCCGGGATGATGGCGAGGAGGAAGGCGGCGAAGCCCTCGTGGGCCGTGGCCGCCTCCGGCGGCAGGCCCTTGGTGGACAGGGTCGAGAGGTCGATGTGCAGACCGCTGCCCGGCTTCACGACGTTGACGACGACCAGGCCGATCACCATGGCCACGGTGGTCAGCACCTCGAAGTACACAAGGGCCTTCAGGGTCACGCGGCCGACCGTGCGGACGTTGCCCATAGAGGCGATGCCGTGGACGACCGTGCAGAAGATGATCGGCGCGATGAGCATCTTCACCAGCGCGATGAAGCCGTCGCCGAGCGGCTTGAGGTCAGCACCGGCAGACGGCCACAGCCCGCCCACGGCGGCGCCGAGGAGGACGGCGATCAGGCACTGGACGTACAGGTGGGACAGCATCCGTCGGATGCGGCCCGGTGGTGGGGTGACGGTACCCGGGGCGGCGTCGTTGCGGCTCATGCGGGGCGTCCTTCCAGGACGGGAACGAGGAGTTCGGCTCGGGCGATACGCCGGGCGGCGCGGTGCAGGAGCACCGTGGGGGACGCGCCCTCCGGTGCGGGGACGGCTCGGGTGGTGACCACGCCGGCGGGGGAGCCCAGGCGCAGCGTGCCGTCGGCGGTCTGCCGGGCGACGCGGTGGGCGAGGGTGCCGGAGGTGGCGGCGGCCGTGGCCAGGGCCACGGCGGAGGTCAGGCCGATCGCCGGGTGCGGGGCGTGCATGGAGACCATGCGCACGGCCAGGTCGTACTCGTCCTGGTTGACGAGTGTGCCCTGAGTGGTGCGATAGGGGGCGGGGCGGGCGACGATGCCGACTTTCGGCACCGCGTGGCTGACCGGATCGCCCTCGCGGGCCAGGCCCATGGCGAGTGCTGCCTGGCGGCGCAGCAGCGTCAGCGCGGGCACCGCGGTGGCGAACGCGGTGAGGGATTCCGTGCCGTCGAGGCCGAACGCCTTGGCCTCGAACAGCGCGGCGGGCGCCCCGGCGTCCACCAGGGATACCTCGACGGGGCCGTCCGGGCCGGTCAGCTCGTCCAGTGCCCGGCCGGTCGGCAGTGCCCGGCCGGTCGTCGAGCCCGCCGGGTCCTGAAACCCGAGCAGGACCGGCACACCCGGCGCCGAGGTGCCCGGCACCACGGCCGTGCCCTCCTCCGGGGCCACGCCCGCGGGGGTGGGGATGGTGCCGGTCAGGCGGGCCCCGGTGTTGACGTTGAGCATGCGGACGGTGGTGGTGTCCGATGTGATCGGCACGAGATCGTGGTGGACGGCGTACAGGGCCACGGCGGTGGCGCAGTTGCCGCAGTTGCTGGCCCATTCCACGCGCTCGTCGCCGATCCCGACCTGCGCGAAGGCGTACTCGACATCCACGCCCGGCCGGGTCGACGCCTGTACGACGGCGGCCTTGGAGGTGGTGGAGGAGGCGCCCCCGACACCGTCGATCTGGCGGGGGTCGGCGGCGTTGAAGGCGGCAAGCAGGAGGGTATCGACGTCCACGCCCGTGGCGGCCACGTCGCGGTGGTCGAAGATCCAGCACTTGCTGGTTCCTCCGCGGATCATCTCACCCTGCAGACGCAGCACAACCGACTCCTCACAGCCATGAAAGGGGAAGTCCACCGACGGTCTCGCCGTGCGTGGTGTCCTCCACGGTGGGTTACGGCAGCGTGAAGTACAATCTCGGAAATCTGCATGGCTATTAAGCTGGAGTGAATACTGGAGGTGGCGGCATGCTCGACGTCCGGCGCATCCTGCTGTTCACGGAGGTCGCCCGGCGCGGCTCGGTGACCGCGACCGCCCGCGCCCTGAACTACACGCCGTCAGCGGTGTCGCAGCAGATCAGCCGCCTGGAAACGGAGGCGGGCCAGCCCCTGCTGGAACGCCACGCCCGGGGCGTCACCCTCACCGACGCCGGCCGGGCGCTGGCCGAACGAGGACAACGGATCGAACGCGAACTGCAGGCCGCGGAAAACGAACTCGCCGACTACGCCGGCCTGCGCGCGGGCACCCTGCGCATCGGCACCTTCCCCACCGTCGGCGCCTCGCTCCTCCCGCAGGCCGTGATCGCCTTCCGTGACGCCCACCCCGGCGTACGGCTGACCGTCCGCAGCGCCCGCATCGCCGGGCTGTGGACCATGCTGGAGAACCGGGAGATCGAGCTGTCGCTGATGTGGGACTACGACTGGAACCGGATCGACCGGAAGGACATCGTCGTCACCCCCCTCCTCGACGACCCACCGGCCCTTCTCGTCAGCGACCACCATCCACTCGCCGGCCGCGGCACCGCCTCACTCGCCGACTTCGCCCACGACCCCTGGATCACCCGCGCCGACCATCACCCGGTGGCCGAAGCCCTCGTCCGCGGCTGCCGCGCCGTCGGCTTCGAGCCCCACATCGTCTACGAGGCCCACGACTACCAGGAAGCCCAGGCCATGGCCGCCGCCGGCATCGGCGTCGCCCTCGCACCCACCCTGGCTCTGGAAGGCACCCGCCCCGGCGTCAGCGTCCTGCCCCTCCAGCCGCCGGCCCCGATCCGCCGCATCCTCCTGGTCCACATGACCGATCACCCGCTCACCCCCGCCGCCCTGACCTTCGCCGGACTCCTCCACGACACCGCCGCGGCCCGCGCACCCAGACCGTGACACTGCTGGAGTCCGGCCGCCTCAACGCCTTGAGGAGTGAAGACACCAGCCATCCCGGACAAAACAGCCCATTATCGTGTGGCCTCATCAGTGATCACAGGACGAAGCCGGCCGCGCCGCAGGCGTGTTGGATCATTTCGTTTCAAGAGGTCTCCGGTCCCGGCGTGAGCCAGGGCATGTCTGCCATGCGAGACAGGTCCACCGGCCGGCCGCGTTCAGACCCACCTGACGGCGGCGGCGCCAGCAGGGCCGGCACAGTGCGCGTCCGGCTATCCGCCGGTGGCGGTGAACTGCCAGATCGCACCGGACTTCTGATGACGCGCGGGCCGGCATGGTGTGAGTGTGGTGCCGGCACCAGGACGTATACCGTCGAATCTCGTACGGGCCAAGCGGTGTGAACCGCGCTGTGGCCTTCATGGGGTGCTGGTCGGTACCGGATTCTCGGGGAGCTGCCAGTCGCCACCGCGGTCCTGCGCGGAAAGGCGCGCGGCCAGGTCGGGAGGTGCAGGAAGCAGGCCAGTGCGGTGGTGGCCCGGAAGACGTCGATGGCGCGCTGGGCCATCGGCAGGCCCAGGCGCAGCAGGCGCGGGTTGACTTCACCTTGGATCTGGTTGACGAATGGCCGCAGCACGCGGTCGTAGTTCGCCATGCCCTCGACGAACCGCTCGGACTGCCACCCCGCACCGCGGAACCCGCTCGCCCAGAACTCCTGCTGACGCTCGAACGTGAGGGTCTGCCGGTCCCTGCCCGAGGTGTTGGCCATGATCGTCGTCTTGGCCGGTATACGGGCAGGTACTCATGACCACGCGCACGCCGAACCACCAGCTGGGGAACCTCGTCGCCGACTCCGGGCTGACCTATGCGGCCCTGGCCAAGGCGGTCCGGGCGGTGGCCGCCGAGTGCGGCACCGCTTTACGGACCAACAAGTCCACCGTCGAGCACTGGATCGCTGGGCGCCAGGCCCGCCGGCGACACTGGCCGCTACCTCGCCGTCGTGCTGTCCCGGAGCCTGGGCCGCCTGCTGCTGGTCCCCCGTCGCGCCGTCCGCCTGCTCGCCGCCCTCCTCGGCGTCAGCTGATAGCGCCCGCGGTGATCGGATCCGTCGAACTCGCCGAACTGCGCGGCTGGTTGCGGACGGCCAAGGGCATCCGGACCTTCGACGGCACCGCCCGGCGGGCCGGCGCGCTGGGGCTGCATGTGTGCGCGTGCACGCCGCGCCGGGCTCTGGACGGTCGGCTGCCCACCCGCCGCACCGTGATCACCTTCGTCCGGGGCGCCGGCGCCGACGAGGCGAGGGCCGGACAGCTGTGACAGGCCACCGCGGCCGCCGCCCACCGGCCGCCCGCCCGCGCCCGGTACGTGCCAGGCCGGATCCTGGGCCGGGCTATGCGGCTCATCCGCGCCGCGGCCGGCAGCCCGTCCCCGCGTACCCTGGCCGCCGCGTCCGAAGCCGCAGGCCGGCCGGCTTCACGCGTAGCGCGCACCCCAACACCCTGACCGCGAGCATCTGCTGCAGCAGCCGGTCGCACGCCGCGCCGGACCCGGCGCGTACCGGCCGTGTGGTGCCCGCCGCCACGGGCGTGGGGTGGGCGGCCCGTGGTGTATGTACACACCTCAAGAGAGTGCCGCTCCGACAATCCCTTCCGGCCCAATGCGAAGCACAGGGCCGGAAGGGATCAAGCTATGCCCTGTCGAGGAAGAACTTCTCGTCGCCGCCGCCGTTGGCGTTGTACTGGCAGTTCACCGTTCCGCCGGGGCCGGTGGCGGTGGTGACCCCGCTGCCGGTCACCATGCGCAGGAAGATGTTGGTGAAGGTCGCCGACTCGAAGGAGAACGAACCGTCTGGCTGGGCGCGCGCACGGAACTTCTCGTAGGGGCCAATGAAGGACTGGCAGTTGACCGTACCCCCGCCGCTCATGTTGGTCGGCACCCCGGTGCCGTCCATGCGCAGGAACACGCTGGGGAAGGCCACCGACTCGAACGCGTACGAGCCGTCGGCCTGCGGCCGGACCTTGAACGTCGTCCAGGCACCGGTGCCGTACTGACAGTTGACCTTGCCGCCGCCGGGATCGCTGGGGGCGGTCACGCCGGTCCCGTCCATACGCAGGTACACGTTCGGGTAGTGCGTCGACTGGATCGTGATCGGAGTGTCTCCGAGCTTCGCGAAGTCGGCTTCCGATAAGGCCATGTTGGCCGTTCCTTCCGTCTGGAGCTATCGCGGACGAGATGGATGAGCGCCGTCGTCGGCAGATGTCGCGGCGCTGATGTGATGACGTGAACGGGGCCGCAGCGAGGTTCCCGTTCAGCGAATACCGCGTCGCGGCGGGGATCCTCTGGATCGAACCGAATTGCCCTACCGGGTCCGTGCCCGGCCTCCCGTGAGCGTGAAGGGAGAAGTCCGTCAAAGCGCAGGAGAGCGTTGAATGCCGCAGTAAGAAACGCTTTCCGCCCCCTTTTCCTGCAGTAGCAGGCCCGGTACGGACTGTATGGGGGTGGGCACAGTCTGTCTACCCCCGGCACTTCGGAGGGGTATGCAGCGCCCTGGTTCCCGCAGCCCCTTCCGGTGGGTCGGCACACCGGCCTGATCCCGGTCCCGGACGCGTCGTCTTACCAGCAGTCCCGGACCCGCCGTCGAGGTGCTGGACGTCGACGCCATCCCGATGACCAGTGAGAACGTGGCTGAGCAGGACGCTGTCGAGTCGGCAGCGGCTGTGTCGGTGAAGGCCGTGGACGCCCAGCTGATCGACGAGCTGGTGAGCCGCGCCCAGGCCGAGGGACTGCAGTTGACCGGCGAGGGCGGACTGTTGCAGCAGCTGACCAGGCGGCTGCTGGAGTTCGCGCTGGAGGGCGAGATCACCGATAACCTCGGCTATGACAAGCACGCTCCGGCGGGCAAGAACCGGTGGCAACTCGCGCAACGGCACACGCTCCGAGACGGTGCTGACCGACGTGAGGCCGGTGGAGATCGTCGTGCCTCGCGACCGGGACGGCTCCTTCGAGCCGAAATGCTGCGGCTCCCGGGACGTGTCGGGGGTGACGCGCGGTGAGGGCATGGCGGGCAGCGGGTTGCAGGCGAGCGGCGCCCACCGGTCGGCGTTAACGTTGCGCCGGTACCAGTCGGCGGTCTCCCCCAGGCCGGCCTGGAAGTCGTGGTCCGGCTTGTAGCCGAGGGCGGCGAGCTTGCCCCAGTCCATGGCGTACCGCAGGTCGTTGGACATTCGAGGAGTGGGTGACGCAGACCGGCGCCCCATACGTGTGCCAGTGGCTGAGGGCGACCGGATCGCCGGCGGCCTTGGAGGCGGCGTGGGGGACGGTCGGGCGCAGCGGGTGGTCCTCGGTGGCCGCGCCTGGCTGGCCCAGACCTCGCGGGGCAGGCCGAGGGCCTTGGCGGCGTCCCGCAGGATCCGTTTGCCCTGGGGCGGGTCGCTGATCTTGTGCTCGGCGGGCAGCTGGTAGGAGAGCTCGATCAGGCCGCGGAGTACCGCGAGGAGGGCTTCCGGTGAACTCCGCCGCCGCGTGACCCTCGTCCACCGGGGTCTTCTCGGAGGACCAGGTCAGTCCGGGTCCCCGGTGGCCTGGAGGCGGCGCAGGGCCAGGATCAGATTGCCGCTGCCGAACGTCGCGAGCGCGGCGACGCCCCACAGGGCCGCCGTGACACCGGCCCGGTCCAGCACGGCGCCCGCGGCCAGGAAGCCCAGCGGCCCGGCCAGGGTGCCGATCGTGATCACCGCCTGCAACACCTTGGGCCCGAAGCCGTCCGGCAGCCGGGCGGAGAGCACGCCCATCAGCGGCGCGTTCGCCAGGGGCACGGCGGCCGATGACAGGCCGACGGCGACGACGAGCACGCCGGCTGGCGCGGGCACCAGGAGCATCCACAGGGGCAGGGCGACGCAGACCAGGGCCGTACAGGCGAGCCGTACGGGGGCGACCCGTGCCGCCAGCACATAGGCGGCCACCGAGCCCACCATGCCACCGGCGCCCACGGCGGCGATCAGCAGGCCGCCGACCCTGGCGTCCCCGTCGAACCGGGCGAACGCCAGCACCGGCATGGTGATCATCAGGGTCCGCAGCATCAGCCCGAACACCACGGTGGACAGCATCGCCCGGCTCAGGAACCAGTCGCCGCACAGATGCCGCACCCCCGCCCACACGCCGCGGGGCCCGGCCGCGGACCCTCCGGCCCCGCCACCCCCTGCCGGGACGCGGCGCAGCAGCAGCAACCCGGAGAAGGCGAACGTGGCCGCGTCCAGCCATACCACCGATGTGGTCCCCACCAGCGGGATCAGCGCGCCCGCGAGCGCCGGTCCGGCGAACGCCGAGCCGTTCTGCACACCCCCCAGCGCGCTGTTGGCGCGGGCCAGAGAGCGGGCGTGCGGGCTCAGCAGTTCCATCGCCAGCACCCGCTGTGCCGCGTAGTACGGAACGGCCAGCGTCCCGAGTGCCGCGACGATCGCCACGAGGACGGCCAGATCGAGCGCGCCCAGGGTCTGCAGCAGCGGGATCAGCGCCACCACCGGAGCGCGGGCGAGATCGGAGACGACCATGGTCCGGCGGGCGCCCAGGCGCTGGATGACCTCTCCGCCCGCGAAGCCGAGCAGCGCCATGGGCAGCACCTGGGCCGCGAAGACCAGGCCCGCCCGGGTGGCCGAGCCGGTGGTCTCCAGCACGAGCCAGGGCAGCGCGAGCATGGTCATCTGGGTGCCCAACGCCGTCACCGCGCCCGCGACATAGACCGCCGTCAGCGCACGGCTCGGCCTGCCGCCCGGTGTGCCGTTCGGCGCTCCGCCGCGCGGGACGGGGGCTGTGCCGGGCCGGGTCGCCGCGATCGTCATCGGGTCGCCTCTTTCTCCTCGGTGGGTCCGGGCCATGTGGTCGCCCCCGCACCCTGTCGCCCGCCCACCGTCCGGTGCCAGGGAAGGACCGGCAACAGCTCACTGCCGGTGCCGCCGCGCTTTCTTCCCTGCCACGCGGACCGCCCGTCCGGCAGTGTGATGGCCGTCGGAGCCCACCACAGCCAAGGGCACCGACGAAGGCCACCGGCGGCGGAAGCGGACACCAGCGAAGGGAGGGACGGCGATGAGCGGCGGTATCGGAACGGCGGTGCACGTCCCCTCCTTCGCCGCCCGCGACGGACGGCGAGCGGTCGAGACCCGGTATGTGGACGGTCTCCCGCAGATAGTGGCCTGGGATCTGACGACGGGTCAGCGCCGCCAGGCGACCACCGCACCGCTGGGTGTGGAGACCGCCGCCATCGAGCCGGACGGCCACGGCCTGTGGTGGTTCGACGCCGCTCCCGGCGGTCAAGGCCACTGGCTGCGCGGGCCGTTCGAGGGCGGGCACCCGCGCCCGGCGCTCGACGGCATACCCGCCGGGCGGATGCACGGCCTGGCCTTCGACCCCCGCAGCGGCCTCGCCGCCGTCGGCGTCGGGGTCGCGGACCGCACGCGGTACTACCTCGGCCGGCCGGGCGAGCGCGCCCGCCTGGTGGCCGAGGAGCCCGGCTATGCGGCAGTGGTGGGCCTGGCCCCCGGCGGCCGGCTGCTGGCCACCGCGGGGTACCCGGCCGGACCGGCCGCGGTCCGGCTGTGGTCACCGGCCTCCGGCGTGCTCGTGGACGCCATCCCCGGCGCAGCGGGGGACGGCGACGGCGGCGCGGTGTGGGCGCTGGGCTTCCGCCCGGACCTCGCCACCGCACGGCCGGAACTGCTGCTCGTCCTCGAACGCGCGGGCCGCTACACCCTGGCCTTCTGGCGGCAGGGCGAGGGGATCCGTACGCACGGTCCCGGCTCCGCCCTCGACTTCGACACGGAGATCACCGCCTGCTGGTACGGGCCCGGCCGCACGGCGCTGGTCCAGCAGGACCGGGCGGGACGCAGCCGCCTGCTCCGCGCCGACCTCGACCGCGGTACGACGACGGCGCTTCCCACGCCCGAGGGCACGATCATCGACTTCTCCTGCGCACCCGACCGCACGGTCCACTGTCTGTGGAGCCGCGACGGCGAACCGCCCCGGCCACTGATCTGCCACCCGGAAAGTGCGGAGCACCCGGAACCCCCGAAACATCCCGACCGCACCGGCCACTCCGGCCGCTCCACGACGGCGTCACGCGGCACGGCGCCCGGCGGAACGACCGGATCCAGGCGCCGCGAGCTGTGGACACGTCGGCCGTACGGGCAGATCCACAGCTTTGTGGCCACCCCGCCCGGCCGCAGCGCGGGCCACCGCCCCTGGCCGACGGTCTTCCTCGTCCACGGCGGGCCCCACACCCACGACCGGGACGCCTATGACGCCCGGACCGAGGCCCTGGTCCGGGCCGGATTCGCCGTGGTGCGCACCAACTACCGCGGCTCGACGGGCTACGGCCCCCGCTGGCGGGACGACTTCGGCCACCGGGTCGGCCTCGCCCAGCTCGAAGACCTCGCCGCGGTGCGCGGCCACCTCATCGACGCGGGAGTCTCGGAGCCGGGCCGTACCGGCCTGTGCGGCTACTCCTGGGGCGGCTATCTGACGCTGCTGGCGATGGGCGTCCAGCCCCGGCTGTGGGACGTGGGGCTGGCCGTCGCCCCGGTGGCCGACTACACGGCGGCGTACCGGGCGACGACGCCGGCGCTGCGGGAGGTCGACGACCGCCTCTTCGGCGGCACCCCCGAGCAGGTGCCACACCGCTATCGCGCGGCCTGCCCGATGACCTATGTGGGCCGCGTACGCGGCCCGCTCTTCCTCGCCGCCTCGGCGGACGACGAGAAGTGCCCTCCGGAACAGATCGAGCGCTATCTCGCCGCGCTGCGGCGCCGCGACGTCCCGCATCGCGTCCGGTGGCTCGGCGGCGGACACGACGTGGGCCGTGACCCAGCCGGATACGCCGCCGCCTGGGCCGCCATGGTGCGCTACGCCGACGACGCGCTGCGCGCCTCCCCCAGAACCGCCGACCGCCGCAACAGCGGGCGGACCGGCTCGCACCACCCCGTCCACCACACCGAAGAAAGGTCAACCCCATGAAGCGTCACGGACTGCGCGTCGACCCCATCAGCGCCACCGAGCGGGAGCGCGGCCTCATCATTCCGCCGAACACCCATGCCGCCCTGGACCAGGCGGTCCCGGTCCGGCCGAACGGCCCGGCGCGGACCTGCGCCACCCGCACGAAGAAGAACACGGAGAAGAAGTCGCCTCTGCAGTGAGCCCAAGCAGCGCCGTAGCGGGGTGCCACGCCCGGCACCCCGCCGCGGCGCCGGCCGTACCGGTGAGGACAGGAAAACATCATGACCACAGCTACGGCAGCGACGGCAGCACCCCGGACGAACAGCCCCCGGCCGGACAAGCCCGGGACGACGGAACCGCGCCAGAACCCGCCGACGTTCCTCAGCGACCCGTACCCGACCCTGGCCAGGTTGCGGCAATCGGCCCCGGTCTCCGTGCTGCACAGCGACGGCGGCCTGCGGCTGTGGATCATCCCGCGCTACGTCGATGTCCGGGCCGCGCTCTTCGACCGCCGCTTCGCGCAGGATATGCGGCGCGCCCAGGCCCTGGCCGACAGCCGGGTCGAGGGCGTCAACCTGGGCACCGAGATCACCCATATGCTCAGCAGCGATCCGCCCGACCACACCCGCCTCCGCCGCGTGGTCCAGGCGGCGTTCAGCCGCAAGCGGGTCGAGGCGATGCGGCCGATGGTCGAGCGCATCACCCTCGAACTCCTCGACGGCCTGGACGCGGCAGCCGCGCGCCACACGACCCGCACCACCACCGCCACGGTGGACCTGGTCCGTGACTTCGCCTTCCCGCTGCCGATCCTCGTCGTCTGCGAACTGCTCGGCTTCCCGCCCGAGGACCGCGACCTCTACCGGAAGTGGTCGACCGCCATCGTCACCCAGGAGGGCGACCACGCGGCGTTCCAACGAGCCGTCCAGGAGATGGGCTCGTACGTCCTGGCCATCGCCGACCGGCGCATCCGCCGCAATGACCGTCCCGCCGATCTGCTCACCGAACTGCTGGCGGCCCGCGAGCGCGGGGAGCTGACGGACGACGAGATCGTGGGCATGGTCGCCCTGCTGCTGATCGGCGGGCATGAGACCACCGTGAACCTGCTGAGCACCTCCTGCCTCGCGCTGCTGCGCGATCCCGGCCAGGCCGCATGGCTGCGCGCCGATCTCACCCGGATGCCCAGGGCCGTCGAGGAGTTCCTGCGCTACGACTCCCCCATCTGCATGGCCACCACCCGCTTCACCACCGAGCCGGTGGACGTCGGCGGGGTGGAGATCCCGCAGGACGAGTTCGTGCTGCTGTCCCTCGGCGCGGCCAACCGCGACCCGGCACGCTTCCAGGACCCCGACCGCCTCATCCTCGACCGCCGGGACGCCGGCCATCTCGCCTTCGGCGGTGGCATCCACCGCTGCCTCGGGGCCCTGCTCGGCAAGCTGGAGACCGAGATCGCGCTCACCGCGCTCCTCGACCGCTTCCCCGGAACGACCCTGGCCTGCCAGGAGCACGACCTGCGCTGGCGCAACACGATGATGCTGCGCGGCTTGGAGGCGCTGCCCCTCACCCTGCGCCGCTGACCCCCGCCCTGCCTCCCGCACCGTCGCGGCCTGGGCCGGGCCGGTCAAGGAGAACGGGACACGGGGTGCGCAAGGTGGAACCGCGCCAGACGTACGGCAGGCGAACGGGCCGCCGACCGACGCCGACCCGCCGGTCCGCCGATCAGGCGCCCGCCCGGGACGGCCGCCTGCACTACACCGGGCACACCACCATGCCGTCCCAGGCCGCCGGCCACGCCCTGGCCGGCGAACTGACTCCGCCGAGGGGCACGTATCCGTGGGAGGGATGGACGCTCTCCGCAACCCCGCGCCCCTGGCCTGACCGACTCTGTGGAAGCATCCCGGCTCCTGGCCGACCTGGCACGCGCCGGATGGTCCGCCACCACAGTGGATCTCAGAGGCCGCGCAGAGAGGTGGCCGGTCATGGGCGGCGTCGGGGACGTGTGTCCCAGCGGTGGGTGGTCCAAGCTCGGCGGAGCAGATTACGTACGGTGGACCAAGACCGCCTCCGCGTGGCGTGGACGCGACGGGGGTGGCGCGCGGAGTACCGGTTCCGGCTGCTCCGTGAGCCTGACGGCGCGGAAGATCAGGGCGCGACGAGTGCGGCGCTGTACCGGAAGCCTCCGATGGATGTGCCGAGATGGTACGGCCCTGTGATCTGTGTGGCGTTGGATGTACCGGCTGTCGGTCAGTCACGTCCGCACCGGGCGGGGCCGGCTGTCAGCTGACGTCTTGCGGTGGCGGGAAGCGTCGGCGCTTCTTCATCCACAAGGCCGCGCCCCCGGCCGTGATCACGCCGGCGATGGCAAGGGCGGGCCCGCCGAGGGTGATGATTCGCTGGAGGGACGCGGCGGCACCGTAACCGGCGCCGGCTTCGGCGGTGGCCCACAGGCAGGCGGCGGTGGCGCTGTAGGGGGCGATGCAGCGGTAGGACAGGCTGGTGGCGCCTGCGAAGTGGGGGGCGAGGGTGCGTACGACGGGAATGAAGCGGGCCAGCAGGATGGCTCGGCCGCCGTGGCGGGCGGTGAGGGCCTCAGCGCGGTGCCAGAGGGGGGCGGGGACGCGGCGGGCCGCGCGGCCGGTGCGGAGCCGCTGACCGAGAAAGCGGCCGGTGCGGTGGGCGAGGAGGTCTCCGGCGATGACGGCGCCGGCCGCGGTGGCGATGACGAGAGGGAGGCTGATGTGGCCGGCGCGGGCCAGCGCGCCGGCGGTCAGCAGCAGGGTGAGGGTCGGGACGAAGGCGCCGACCAGGAGGATCGACTCGGCCAGCACGGCCAGGGCCAGCACCCCGTAGGCGGCCGGCGGGGGGAGGTGGGCGAGGAGGTCGGTCAGGACGTGCATCTACGGACTCACCTGGTCCAGGCGGCGCTGTGCTGACCGTCGGCGGAGGGCTGGGAAGGCAGCGGGGGGAGTTGCAGGTGCCAGACGTGGGCGGGTGGCAGGTTGGCCCACACGCTCCAGCGGGCGGTGGCGTAGCGGCGCTGGTAGGCGGTCATCACGTGGTCCACGGCGGCGTGCCGGCGTGCTTCGGACTGTGAGGCGAGCAGGGTGCGGGCGCGTCGGGTGCCGAGGTAGGCGAAGTAGGTGAGGGTTCCGCCGGGGTGGAGCAGCTCCAGATAGCGGCCCATGATCCGTTCCACGGTGTGGGGGGCGAAATTGGTCAGCGGCAAGCCGGAAACGATCACGTCGTACCGCTGGTCGGTGTCGAGGTCCTCGACGAGGCTCTGGTGGACGGTGATGTCCGCGGACCGGGACGTCGTGCGGGGGTGGGTGGCGGCGAGGATGCGCAGCTGGTCGGCGAAGCGGGGATTGGCCTCGACGATGTCGAGGCGGCTGCCGCGGGGAAGGCGGGGGATCAGATGCCGGGTGACGGCGCCGGTGCCGGCGCCTGCTTCCAGGACGGCCAGCGGGCGGGGCGAGCGGCTGCGGACGGGCTCGGTCAGGGCGTGGGCGAGGGCCTTACCGCTGGGGGCGACCGCGCCGGTGGTGCGCAGATCACGGGCTGCTTCGATCAGAAACATCCAGCCGTCGGCTTCGCGCTGCGCCAGGACACGTCGGTGGGAGGTGGTCCAGTCATCCATGTAGATGACGCTAGGAATCGCCGCCCGGCAGCAGATCCGCCGTTCTTCGACGGCTTTCCCCGACGAAAGTAGGGGGTGGGCGTCGCCGGTCGTCGGGGGGCGGCGGGCGGCTGTCTGCCTAGGATCGTGACGGTGAACAGCAGCAGCATTCAGGCGTGGGTGGTGGCCGTCGGGCGCGGCGCGGCCGTGACGTTCTTCGCCACCGTCGCGACGGTGAGCGCCGCGCAGCGGTTCAGCGACGGCCGGTATGTGGTTGCCATCATTGCCTCGGCCGTGGCGTGCGCGGTGGTGCTGCTCGTGCCGCGGCTACGCTGGCCCATCGCGCCCATCGTGGTCGCCGCCGTCACCGCGTGGTGGGGGTGGGTCGGCACGTTGCTGCTGGCGCTTGTCATGTATGACCTGGCTGCGGCCCGCCGGACGCGGGCGGCGGTCCTCTGCGCCGCCGCCGCGCTGGGCGCCAACCTCGTTGGCTATCCGCCGACCCGGCTGTGGCACCAGCAGACGTACGTCACCGCGCTGTTCCTATGGGCCTTCGCGTATGTCGTCGGCCTGTGGATCGGCAACCGCCGGCGTCTGGTGCGGGCGCTGGCCGCCGATGTGGAGCACCTGCACGTCGAGGCGCAGCTGCGCGAGGAGGCCGCGCGCATCGCGGAGCGGTCCCGGATCGCGGCGGAGATGCACGACGTCCTCGCCCACCGGCTCAGCCTGATCGCCCTGCACACGGGCGTGCTGGCCACCCGCAGCGACCCCCTTCCCGGACCAATCGCCGAACGACTGGCTCTACTGCGGGACGCCTCCACGGAAGCCCTCGCCGACCTGCGGGACGTGCTCGGTGTGCTGCGTACTCCCGGCACCGCACCGAACAGTGCCGATGCTGTGCCCGCGCCGGTTCCCGGCGACGTCCAGCAACTGGTGGACGACGCCCGCGCCGCCTCCCAGCCCATTGCCATGACGGTCCACGGCCGGCCGGAGGACGCGCCCACCACCCACCGCCTGGCCGTGTACCGCATCGTGCAGGAAGCCCTGACCAACGCCCGCAAGCACGCCGACGGCGCCCTGGTGACCATGAGGATCGACTACCGGCCGCCGGCCACGCTGGTGGAGGTCACCAACCCCGCCGGTCCCCCCGGGCCGGCGGCCGCCGCCGGTTCCGGTTACGGGCTCGTCGGCCTGCGCGAACGCGTCAGCGCCCTCGGCGGCCATCTGACCGTGGGACCGGCCGGCGCGGGCTCCTGGCGCCTGGCCGCGCGCATCCCCCACCCGGCCGACACTGAAGAGAACGGCACTCCCGCATGATCCGCGCAATGATCGTCGACGACGCCCTGGTACGCCTCGGCCTGGCCGACCTCCTCGACAGCGACCCGGAGATCGACCTCGTCGCCCAGGCCGCCGACGGCCTCCAGGCGATCGAACGGGCCAGCGCCCACCGCGTCGACGTCGCCCTGGTCGACGTGCGCATGCCCCGCATGGACGGCATCACCGCCACCGCCCGGCTGAGGGCGCTGCCTCACCCGCCGAAGGTCATCACTTTGACCACCTTCGACCTCGACCAGTACGTCTACGACGCCCTTGCCGCCGGAGCCGACGGCTTTCTACTCAAGGACACCGATCCCGCCGAGATCCTGCGCGCCGTCCACCTGGTGGCAGCCGGCTCCGCCATGCTCCACCCCGCCGCGGCCCGCCGACTCATCGACCGCTACCACACCGGCAACCAGCCGAAGGCCACCGCCGCGCGGGCCCGGCTTGAGCGGCTCACCCCCGGGAGCTGGACGTTCTGGCCCTGCTCGCCCAGGGCGAGACCAACGCTGACATTGCCGCCCGCCTCGCGATGCGGGAAAGCACCGTCAAAGCCCACGTCAGCCGTATCCTCACTGCCCTGGGCGTCACCAACCGCGTCCAGGCCGCCCTCCTGGCCCGCGACGCGGGACTGCCCACCTGATCAAACGGGCAGGTGGCTGGGTGACGTCGTGCCGGTTGCCGCCGGTGAGCGTGACGGCGAGCGGGGTTCCGTGACGGTCGACGATCAGGTGGTGTTTCGAGCCCGGGCGGGCGCGGTCGACGGGCGAGGGGCCGGTGTGTTCCCCCCTCTTGAGGGCCCGGACGTGGGACCCGACCGCGGCGCAGTCGTCCAGGTCCAGCGGGTCGGCGCGGCGCAGCTCGGTCAGCAGGGCGGCGTGCAGGCGAGGCCGGACGGCTGCCGCGGTCCAGTCGCGTAGCCGGCGCCACGCCGTCATGCCGGTGCAGCCCACGGTCTCCGCGGGGACGTCGCGCCAGGCGTCCCCGGTCCGTAGCACGTACAGGACGGCGGCGAGTGCCGCGCGGTCAGGGAAACGCCCGCGCCGGGATGGGCCGGCTCGGTTGACCCGAGCCTTAGGGCTACGCCGATCCGTGTGCGGTGAGCCGGGCGCGCAGTCGGGCCGCGTCCTGCATCGGTGGCAGGCCGTGGATGGCCCGGTACTCGCGGCTGAACTGGGTCGCGCTCTCGTACCCGACGGCGTGGGCGACCTGGGCGGCGGTGACGTCACCGGTCAGCAGGCGGCGTGGGGCCGCCAGCAGCCGCAGGTGCTTGACGTCCCTGCCTCGGCCGCGCTCTCCTCCAGATCGGCTGTGCGAACCGGTCGACGACCTGGGCGACAACCGCGCGGAAGGAAGACGTACGCGAACGCGCTGCTGGCCACCACGGAGGCCGCCCGGCGACTAGAGGTGAACAAGATCAACGGGGCCAGGGGAGCAACCCCGGCACTCTTGACAGCCCAGGCGTTACCGGACAGCATGTCTACTACTGATCAATTTGTATGCTCCTCTGTTGAGAAAGGTCCCGGTCCCGCGGGCGGTCTCCGGCAGCAGTCGATGCTGACCAATGACTGTGGGGACGTATCTCGTCTGGATCCGCGGGGAGCGCATCGAACCCGGACTCAGGAAGGCACACTCTCGTGACCGCCGCCCCACCCTCTCCTGGCGCCCCGCGCTGGTCCGCGCTGCACGGCAAGCGGATCCTCGACCTGTCCCGGTTGCTCCCCGGGCCGTATGCGACCTCGCTCCTCGCCGACCTTGGGGCGGACGTGATCAAGGTCGAGGACCCGCGAGGTGGCGACCCGCTCCGCCTCGCCCCGCCGCTGTTCGACACCCTCAACCGCAACAAGCGATCGGTGGCCCTCGATCTGCGCACAGCCGACGGCCGGAGCGCCTTCCTGCGGCTTGTCCGCACCGCCGACGCCGTCGTCGAGAGTTTCCGGCCAGGTGTCCTCGACCGCCTCGGGCTCGGCTTCGACGCCCTCCACGAAGCCAACCCTCGGCTGATGCTCTGCTCCCTTACCGGATACGGGCAGACCGGTCCCTACGCGAGCAGGCCCGGCCACGAGCTCAACTTCCTCGGCCTGTCAGGATTCTTCGCCGTCCCCGGCCGCCTCGATGGAACCATTACCCGCCCCGGCGTCCGCATCGGCGACATGGCCGGCGCCATGCACGCCGCCCTCGCCCTCACCGCCGCCCTCGCCGGCGAGGGCGAGGGTCAGCACATCGACGTGTCCCTCAGCGAGTCCATCACCGCCTGGTGCTCCCTGTTCGCCCTGCCGCTGGCGGGGACAGAAGACCCACTCGCAGCCGGACTCGTCCAAGGCGACAACGACGTCTTCACCACCGCCGACGGACGCTCCCTGTCGCTGGCGACCTACGAGGACAAGTTCTGGCTGCGCCTGCGCGACGAACTCGGCCCGGAGTTCCCAGAGCTGGCCACGGACGCCTACGACCACAGGGCCGACCGCACCGCCGCCAGAGACGAAGTGAACGCCCTGCTGCGCCAGGCATTCGCCGCCCGCCCCTACGACTGGTGGCAAAAGCGCCTCACCGACATCGACGCACCCTGGGCACCAGTCGTCACCAACCCCGCCGACCTCCTGACCGACCCCCACGCCGTAGCACGCGACCTCTTCACCGAAGCCCTCCCCGAACGATCAACGCCCCAGGCACGCTTCCCGGTCTCCTTCAGCGCCGGACTCCACACCTTCCGCCGACCCGCGCCCACGCTGGGCGAACACGCCCCGGACCTGCTCGACACC
The DNA here is from genome assembly GCF_900104815.1 of Streptomyces misionensis. Lineage (NCBI taxonomy): Bacteria > Bacillati > Actinomycetota > Actinomycetes > Kitasatosporales > Streptomycetaceae > Streptomyces > Streptomyces misionensis. The sequence continues at coordinate 8,087,853 of NZ_FNTD01000004.1, read as the reverse complement.
GCAGATCAGGTCAGCTCTTCGTCTCCGGCTCTTCCTCCACAGTGACGCGCGAGACAGAGATCGCTGACAGGGCAAGGGAGGGCCCGACCGCGCCGGGCGAGCCTTAAGAGGAGCTGACGTCGGGGGCCGGTCAGGTCCGCCGGCGCTGTTCGCGCAGACGGCGGCTGCGCGCCGCTCGTCGCCGGCCTTCCCTGCACGCCCGCTCGGCCTCGGCACGGTGGCGCAGCGCGCTGACGGGCCGTCTGCGACGGACCGTGGACAGCGACTTCGGAGCGTCCGCAAGGGACTCCTCGACCTGCCTGCGACATCATCTGACTCCGGCGCCTTCGAAAGTCATTCTGGAACGATCAGTTGCGCAGCCGTATCAGCCGAGATGTCGAGCGAAGAACCGCAGCGCGCTGTCCAGCTCGAATGCCGGGATCTCCCCGTGCTTGCCGGGGTTGGCGTGCAGCGTCTTCTCGGCCGAGGCAAAGGCGTCGAACAGCGCCAAGCTCTGGGCCCGCGGCACCCGCTCGTCGTCCCACTGCACCAGGAACTCCACCGGGATGGTGATCCGCGCGGCCGCCTCGGCCGATGCCAGCGCCCCTCCCAAGCCCAGCACCGCCGCGCGGACCCGGGGTTCGTCGGCAACGAACGGAACGCCGAGTCCGCAACCCAACGACACTCCCCAATAGCCCACCGGACCAGCACCGACGTACTCGATTTCCTGGATCGCGTCCAGGACCGCCCGCCACTCCGGGACGGTCTGGCGAGCTACGAGCGCCTGGAAATGAGCGATCAGCGGAGCCGGTTCCTCTCCGGCCTCCACGCGAGCCTGGTTCTCGGTCGCGATCCGGTTGTACCTCTCATCCACCGGCCGGTCGCCATGGCCGGGCACGTCGACCGCCGCCACCGCGAACCCGCACTCGGCCACAGAACGGCGCGCGCGGACCACGATGTCGGGCGCCTTCTTGTGCTGGCCGCCGCCGTGTCCGATCAAAATCAGAGGACGGGTACCGGCGGCACCGTCCGGGGTCCACAACACGCCGGGTATCTCACCGAAGGTGAAGAGCTGTTCGGACACGCCGTCGGACGACGTCTGCAAGGTGAAGCGCATAGCGTTTCAAGCCTTTCGGGATGCCTTCTGCGGGCACTCCCTAGACCATGCGAGAGAGGGAGCCCCGACCTGTCACAGCGTTGATCGGTCTCACCTCCCCGGTTCGCATCGATGCACGGCGGCGGCGACGGTATCACAAAGGACTTCACCCGCGTCCGGACAAGAACGTCGACGGGGCGAACCACGCCTGATGCGGCTCTGGTTCGGGACGACGGGGCTGAAAGCTGTCCCGCATTGCAGCGGCAGTCCCGGGTGCCTCACTCGCCGGTCTCGCCGTCGAGGAGCTCGCGCGCGACGTCGAGGTGACCGACGTGGCGGGCGTACTCCTGGAGCAGATGGAAGAGGATCCGTCCGAGGGACGGGGCCTGTTCGATGGTCTTGAAGCGGCCGCCGAGGCGAGCCTTGTCACTCAAGTCAGCGGCCAGAGCGACAGAGTTCGCGACGGTGACCTCTGCTTCGTAGGCGGCCAGGGCCTGCGCGGTGGAGGTTCCGGCGGCCACCGTCCACTCCTCGGCGGCGAAACCCCATCGCAGCCATCGGCGCTCGACCCAGCCGAGGTGCTGGACCAGGCCGAGCGGCGACCAGCCGAGCGGTTCGACGGGCGTGCGCAACTGGTCGTCGGAGAGCCCGGCGAGCTTGCGCATCAGGGCCGCGCGGTACCAGTCCAGATAGCCGAGGAGGAGTTCATGAGCGTCGGAGACGTCGACGGCCGGGCCATCGAGGAGCGCGGGAACCTGTTCCAAGGGCTGCTGCATCCCGGGAACGTAGCGCGGTCACGGAGCGGGCCGCACGGCCCTGCCATGATCGAGTGCTGTGACCCGATAGGTTCGCCGGGTCGGTGGACGAGGAGCGGACCGTGGCGGGCGCGGGGAGGCGGGCGATGAGTGACAACTGCCTGACGGTGATCCCAACCGATCCGTACTGGCAGCCCAGTAAGGATGTGTGAGGAGATCCGGCCGTATCCGCCCTGCCGCCTGGTCCGTGTCCGTCCGTCACGCGACGGAGGACCTGAGCCGTGCCCCGAGGGACCGTGAGATCCCGCGGGCCGCGACCTGCACCAGCGGGGCGAGGGCGTGCGGGTTCACGGTGTCGGCGTGGGCGACGACCGAGACGGCCGCGACGACGGTGTGGTCCGGACCGTACACGGGGGCGGCGACCGACACGGCGTCCATCGTCACCTGCCGGTCGCTGACGGCGACCCCGGTGCGGCGCACTTCGGCGAGGGCGCGGCGGACCTCGTCCGGGGTGCACAGGGTCTTCTCCGTGTGCCGGACGAGCGGCCGGGAGAGCACCTGTTCCTGGACCTCCCGGGGTGCATGGGCGAGGAGGACGAGGCCGACGCCGGTGGGCGCGAGGTCGAACCGCCCGCCGACGCGGGTGAGGACCCGGACCGCGTCACGGCCGGCGAGGCGCTCCACGTAGACGACGGACAGTTCCTCGCGGACGGCGAGCTGCACGTTCTCGCGGGTGATGTGCCCGAGGTCGGAGAGGTAGGGCAGGGCGGCCTCGCGCAGGCCGAGGCCGCGCGGGGCGAGGGAGGCGATCTCCCACAGCCGCAGCCCTATGCGGTAGCCGCCGTCCGGCTCGCGTTCGAGCGCGCCCCAGCCGGCCAGTTCCTTCACCAGCCGGTGGGTGGTGGTGAGGGGCAGGCCGGTGTGGCGGGAGATCTCGGCGAGCCGCAGGACGGACCGGTCCGGAGTGAAGGCTTCCAGCACCTGCAGAGCCCTGGCCGTCACCGAACAGTTCTCGGTCGGGGCTCGGCGCTGCATGCGGACCTCCTTGTCCGGGTGCTCGCCGCTCCACGGCGGGCTCGGGCACGTCACCGAGAAGCTAGGCAATTCCCTGACGGCCGTCAATGCTCTGGCAAGTATTCGAAGCGACGGGATGCTGGTCGGATGGCGAGCGGTCCGGCATGAGCGGAACGCCCCGGCGGCAACGAGCGTGGCGGTCCCCCGAGGCACGGGTGGGCGCTCGGGCCCTCGCAAGCAGGCTCCCGCCCTTCTCTCAGCCTCCTCAGGGGTCGGGTGGGGAGCGGCTGCCCGTGACCGGAGTGTCCGGGCTACGTCGGCGGTGGGGCGCCACGCGAAACCTTCTGTGCGGGCCGTCCTGACAGCACGCCCCGGCCGTCGCACCGGTCCGTCACGCGATCGTCGAAGATCCGGGAGGAGCCCCATGCGACACCGGGTGTCAAAGATCCAGGACGAGCCTCGGGCACGCCGCCCGGGAGACGCAGATCATCATCGTGTCGTGCGCCTCCTGTTCGGCGGGGGTGAGGAGGGAGTCGCGGTGGTCGACCGTGCCCTCCAGCACGGCCGTCTCGCAGGTGCCGCACGTGCCCTCCTGGCAGGAGAAGAGGACCTGCACCCCGGCCTCCTCGACCGCCTGCAGCACGGACTTGTCCGGCGGGACGGTCACCGTGATGCCGGTCTGTGCCAGCTCGACCTCGAACGCCCCGTCCCGTGCGGGCGCCTGAAGCTCCTTCGGCGCGAACCGCTCGACGTGGAGGGTGCCGGGCGGCCAGCCGGCGCACCGCTCCTCGACGGCCTTGAGGAGTGGTTCCGGGCCGCAGCAGTAGACGAGTGTGCCGGGCCGCGGCGTCCCCAGGAGCGCGTCGAGGTCGAGGAGCCCGTACGCGTCCTCGGGCCGGACCCGCACTCGCTCCCCGTACCGCGTGACGAGTGCGCCGCGGAAGGCCATCGACTCAAGTGTCCGCCCTCCGTACACCAACTCCCATGCGGATCCATGCCGTTCTGCCTGCTCCAGCATCGGGATGATGGGGGTGATGCCGATGCCGCCGGCGATGAAGAGGTACCGCTCGGCGCGCTCCAGGGGGAAGTGGTTGCGCGGGCCGCGCACCCGGACCGGGTCCCCCTCGGCCAGCTTGTCGTGCACCTGGAGGGATCCGCCGCGTCCGTCGTCCTCCCGCAGGACGGCGACGCGCCATACCTGGGCGTCGTCCGGCGAGGAGCACAGCGAGTACTGCCGTACGAGATCCGGGGCGAGCACCAGGTCGATGTGCGCGCCGGGCGTCCAGGCGGGCAACGGGGCGTGGTCGGCCCGGCGCAGGTCGAGGGAGACCACACCGTCGGCCTCGTCGGTGCGGCGGGCCACGACGAGGTCGAGTTCGGCCTCGGGTGCGGTGGTGCTTGTGGTCATCAGAGGTCCTTGAGTACGCGAGTACGCGGGTCAGGCGCCGACGAGTCGGTGGGGGCGGGGCGCGGGGTCCGGGGCGGGGGCGGTGCCCGGGCCCGGGTGCCCGTCGGGATGGGCGAGCAACCACTCCCACAGCTCCACCGGGTCCTCGGACTCCCGGGGCTCGCCGCACCAGCACCAGCCGCGCAGCCGGTCCGTGCCGGGGACCCACACGATCCGGTAGACCGTGTCTCCGTCGAGCATCGTCGTGGGCTGCGGGCTCATCGGACGGCCGCCGCGGCTTCGGCCGCCGTGGGTGTGGCCGTGCCGGCCTCGACGAGCCGCTGGAGGATGCGGCGGGCGGCCAGGCCACCGGTGTCGATGTTGATGCTGAGTTCCTGCGTCCCGGCCGGCTCGGAGGCGATGACCTGCTCCAGCCTGTTGAGTGCGACGACGTCCTGGAGGACGACGGTGCGGTTGTTCTCCCGCAGGAAGTCGGAGACCTCCTGGTCGTCCAGGGCGAAGTCGCGGGCCACGGCCCAGAAGTCGTGAGTGCTGTTCTCCGTCTCCGGAGTGATGGCGTAGACGACCTCGACGTGGAAGGCGTCCGGGTCGCCGCCGTCCGCGTCCGGGCCGGGTGCGCCGACCGGGGCGATGCGCGAGTGCAGGAGGTACAGGCAGGGGGCGTGGTACTCGATGTCCTGCCAGCGCGTGATGCGGCCGGTGATGCCGGTGGACTTGGCGTAGAACGGCGGGCAGGCCGCGTCGTCCATGTGCCGGCTGACGTGCACGACGCCCGCCTTGTCGTCGACCTCTGTGGTGATGGGGGTCTCGGCGACCTCGGGGGTGCCGATGTAGCCGCCGTGCAGGTACGTCTCGTGGGACAGGTCGAGCAGGTTGTCGACGAGGAGGCCGTAGCGGGCCGCCAGCGGTTCCATGCCACGGACGGTGGTGTAGTCGGGCGAGTCCAGCCAGGGGGCGCGGGGGATCAGGGCCTCGTCGGCCTTGTCCTTGTCGCCGATCCACACCCACACGAAGGAGTCCCGCTCCTTGACGGGGTAGGAGGTGAGCCGGGCGGTGCGCGGCACGCGCTTCTGACCGGGCACGCTCACGCACACGCCGTCGGCGCCGTAGGTGAAGCCGTGGTAGCCGCAGACAACCGTGTCGCCGTCCAGTCGGCTCGGCTTCTCGGAGAGCGGGAAACGGCGGTGGACGCACCGGTCCGCCATGGCGGTGACCTCCCCCGCCTCGGTGCGCCAGAAGAGGATCGACTCGCCGCAGATGGTGCGGGTGAACAGTTCCCGCCCGATCTCGCTGCCGTAGGCGGCCACGTACCACTGGTTGCGCGCGAATGACGTCGTCGTCATCGTCATCTCCCTTGCGTCGGGCGAACCCGCCGCATCGACGGATCGGGGACTGCGGACTGGGGTGGTGGGTTTTGGGATCGAGGGTGGGGGTTCGCGGGTTTCGGCTGCCGGTTGCCCCGAGGGGTCGGGGTGGAAGGTCGGCGGTTTCCAGAGTGCTGCGGACACGGGCCCGTGAACAGGGCGCCTTCCGTTGAACGGAAGACCGAGGCGGGGCCCGTTCGACGGGGCGGGCGGCCCATGCCGCCGCCTTCGACGGCGAGGATGTGCCCGGAGATCCATCACTGGCCAGGAGCAGGGCCGCGTACGCAGGGTCTCAGGGCGTTCCCTCCGTGCCGAGGACGATGGCGCGGCGGCGGGCCTCGCGGGCCTCCGGCTGGGATGTTGCGGGCCGCCGTCGACGACCAGATCGCCCCGATCGGTAAGCAGTTGACGCGGATGCCGCGCGGTCCCAGTGTGCTCGCCGCGCCCTTGGTGAGCTGATCCAGGCCGGCCTTGGCCACGCTGTAGACCATGCCGGGACCAGGCCTCCGGGCACCCACGGAAGGGATGTTGACGATCGCGGACCCCCTCCCCCACCATCGGCTCCGCGTGCCGGGTCATCACCAGGCGCTCTTGAGGTTGACGCCCATGAGGCGGTCCCAGTCGTCCGTGCCGACCTCGAAGAGACCAGACCGTTCGCCGGGGGCCACGTTGTTGACCAGGGCGTCCAGGCGTCCGCCGAAGCGCTGCGCGCATACGGTGACGGCGCGTCGGCAGTGCTCGTCGCGGGTGGCTCCGGTGACGAGGGCGCCGCGGCCGCGCAGTCACGGGCCGTCGGCGACGGGGTCTGCGGCGGCGATCGGGTCGTCCGGGGCATCGAAGTCCGCGGTCGCCTGGAGGTCTCCTCATGCATGTCGGCCCGGCCGAGGACGTCGTTTGAGACGGGGCTGTTATACGGGAGACCGCCAGGCGGATCACCGCCTCAGCCGGCAGCCCCGTGCCGCAACGGGCACGGATGCGGGTACGTCGAGGTGAGGGGCCGGCCAAGGCGCCGGCCGGCATTTGTCACGCTCGCAGCGGCACCGTCTCCAGCACCTCCTCCGCCAGCGCCCGGGACGCCACGTCGACGCGGGCGTTGGCGCGGCGGAAGACGTCCTCCGCCGCGGCGGCGGGCCAGTCGGCCGGGAGGTGCTGGATCGGGAGGTGCGGGTCGGCGCGGACGATCTGGAGCCACTCCGTCAACAGACGGAGTTTGACGGCTAGTTCGTCGACGTCCGAGGCATCGCGGCCGTCCGCGAACGCGAACCAGCGGTCGAGGAAGGCGGTGTAGCCGGCGGACGGGGTCGCGAGGTCCCAGGTCTCGTGCACCATGCGGGAGACGTCGGTGGCGGGGTCCGCAGTGGAGCGGAACACCCGGATGTGGGGGCCGAGTTCGGTGTCCTCCGTGATCGCGGTGACGTCCGCCTGGCCCGGTGCGATCCACAGGCCGCCGATGAGCGGGCCGAAGCCCGCCCAGGTCAGCTGGGAGCGCAGGTCGTGGCGCTGCCGCTGGCTGGATTCAGGCAGGGAGAAGGCGAGCAGCGTCCACGTACCGTCCCAGTCGTCGTTGACGGCGCCCTGCTTCCAGATACGGTGCTCGCCGTCGCGGAGGATTGCCGCCGCCCGGTCGGTGAGGCCGAAGTACATGCGGCGGCCCTCGCGGCGGCGCTGCAGCAGGCCGCGGCCCACCATGCGGGTCAGGGTGGAACGGGTGGCGTGCTCGCCCACGCCAGTGCGGCCGAAGACCTCGATGATGCTGCCGGAGTAGACGCAGACGTCGCTGCCCAGCACGAAGTTGCCGAGGAACGTAAGCATGAGGGACTGGGGGCGCAGGGTCACCTCGGAGCCCGGACCCGTCCGGAGTTCGTCCCCCGTGGCCTCGTACACCGCACCCTCGCCACGCCCGACGTCTCCGCCCGCCGCACCGCTTCTGCCGCCTGCCATGTCGCCCTCCCGCCTCACGTCACCGTCGCACGCCCAATGTTACGCACTCTCTTGACCGTTGCAAGGAGAATGCCTAGCGTTGCGCGCAGATCGAACGAGCGGAACGGGACCGGGCACACCCCGTGGGGCGGTGCCACCTCCGCCGCTTCCTCTGCGCTCCCCATCTCTCCGCCCTCAAGGAGATTCACCCATGGACCTTTCCGGCAAGGTTGCCGTCGTCACCGGCAGCGGGCGCGGCCTCGGCCTCGCCTACGCCCGCGCCCTCGCCGCCGCCGGCGCCTCGGTCGTCGTCAACGACGTGGACGCCGAGGCGGCCGAGGCGGCCGCCAAGCAGATCGCCGAGGACGGAGGGCGCGCGGTCGCCGAAGTCGTCGCCGTCGGCACCAGCGAGGCCGCCGACGCCCTGGTGAACCGGGCCGTGGCCGAGTTCGGGCGGCTCGACGTCATGGTCACCAATGCGGGCGTGCTGCGCGACCGCGTGCTGTGGAAGATGTCCGACGACGACTTCGACACCGTCCAGCAGGTGCACCTGCGCGGCACCTTCACCTGCGCCCGCGCCGCCGCGATCCGGATGCGCGAGCAGGGCGAGGGCGGCCGCATCATCGTCGCCGGCTCCCCCGCCGGACAGCGCGGCAACTTCGGCCAGACCAACTACGCAGCCGCCAAGGCGGGCATCGCCGCGATGGTCCGCACCTGGGCCATGGAGCTGGCGAAGGCCGGCATCACCGCCAACGCCGTCGTCCCCAACGCGGCCACCGAGATGACAAAGACCATGCCGCTGTTCTCCCCTTACATCGAGGCGTACGAGAACGACGGCACGCCCTTCCCGGACTCCCTGCGCAAGGGCATCGCCTTCGGAACCGCCGAGGACTGCGCGGGCCTGGTCGTCTTCCTCGCCTCCGACGCGGCGAAGGACGTCACCGGCCAGTGCGTCGGCATCGGCGGAGACAAGCTGTCGCTGTGGTCGCACCCCCAGGAGGTCTCGGCCGCGTACACCGACGGCGGCTGGTCGGCGGACGCGATCGCCGCCGCCTGGCCGACCTCGGTGGGCCAGCGCCCGGAGACGTACGGCATCCCCGCCCCGCAGCTGTAAGGAGACGACCGCCAGATGGCCGGCATCGACATCGACGCGATCACCGCAATCGACGTGCACACCCACGCCGAGGTCTCCTCGCGCGGACGGGGCTCGCTCTCCTCCGAGCTGGAGGAGGCGTCCAGCAAGTACTTCAAGGTGGAGGACGGTCACCGCAAGCCGACGCTCCCCGAGATCGCCGCGTACTACCGCGAGCGGAAGATGGCGTGCGTCGTCTTCACCGTCGACGCGGAGGCCGCGACCGGCGTCCCGGCCGTCCCCAACGAGGAGATCGCCGAGGCCGGCGCCGAGAACCCGGACGTCATCATCCCGTTCGCCTCGATCGACCCCGCCAAGGGAAGGGCGGGAGCCCGTGAAGTCGGCCGCCTGGTAAGGGACTTCGGGGTACGCGGCTTCAAGTTCCACCCGAGTGTCCAGGCGTTCTACCCCAACGACCGGTCCGCGTACGTCCTGTACGAGGCGATCGAGGAGGCCGGTGCCGTCGCCGTCTTCCACACCGGCCAGACCGGCATCGGCGCGGGCGCACCGGGCGGCGGCGGCATCCGCCTGAAGTACTCCAACCCGCTGTACATCGACGACGTGGCCGCCGACTTCCCCGGCATGCCGATCATCATGGCCCACCCGTCCTTCCCCTGGCAGGACGAGGCGCTGTCGGTGGCCACGCACAAGCCGCAGGTCTACATCGACCTGTCGGGCTGGTCGCCGAAGTACCTCCCGCCGCAGCTCGTCCAGTACGCCAACAGCCTGCTCAAGGACAAGGTGCTGTTCGGGACCGACTACCCGCTCCTCACCCCGGACCGCTGGCTGAAGGACTTCGCCGCGCTGCCGATCAAGGACGAGGTCCGGCCGAAGATCCTCAAGGAGAACGCGGCCCGGCTGTTCGGCTTCATCAAGGACTGATCCGACGCACGAAGGAGGGGTCCACTTCACCGAGGACTGATCCGATCCGCCGACGACCGGCCCGCCTCACCAAGGACCCATCCGCGCCCGTTCTCGCAGCACCCAGGGACGCAAAGGAGCTCCCTCATGCGCAACCACGGCATCGGCTCCTGGACCGCACGACGCGCCCGCAAGACCCCCCACCGCCTCGCCGTCGTCCACCAGGGGTCCCGGTACACCTACGCCCAGCTGCACGATCGCACCACACGCCTCGCCCACCGCCTCCGCTCCCTCGGTGTCCGCCGCGGCGACCGCGTCGCCTTCCTCGGCCCGAACCATCCCGCGTTCCTGGAGACCCTGTTCGCGGCGGGCCGGCTGGGCGCCGTCTTCGTCCCGCTCAACATCCGGCTCGCCGACGCCGAGTTGAGGCACTGCCTCACCGACTCCGGTACGTCCGTGCTCGTCCACTCCCCGTCGTTCGGTGCGTTCGCGGCCGCCTCCGGAGTCGGCCGGCTCGTCGCCGTCGACGACACGTACGACAAGGCGCTGGCACAGGCCCCGAACTCCCCCCTCGACGAGAACGTCACCCTCGACGACCTCGCAATGATCATGTACACCTCGGGGACCACGGGCCGCGCGAAGGGCGCCGTGCTCAGCCACGCCAACCTCACCTGGAACAGCATCAACACACTCGTCGACGCCGACTTCGCCTCCGACGAGGTGACCCTGCTGTCCGCACCCATGTTCCACACGGCGGCCCTCAACATGACGTGCCTGCCGACGTTCCTCAAGGGCGGCACGCTGATCCTCGAGGAGTCGTTCTCGCCCTCGCGCACCCTCGACCTGGTCGAGGAGCACGGCGTGACGGTGATGTTCGGCGTGCCGACCATGTTCCAGCAGATCGCCGCGGAGGAGCGGTTCGCCGAGGCCGACCTGTCGTCCGTACGGAAGATGATGTGCGGCGGTGCACCGGTCCCGCAGGCGCTGATCCGTACGTACGAACAACGCGGCCTGCGCTTCCTCCAGGGCTACGGCATGACCGAGGCCGCCCCGGGCGTGTGCCTGCTGGACGCGGAGAACGCCCTGGCCAAGGCGGGCAGCGCGGGCGTGCCGCACTTCTTCAACGACGTGCGGATCGCCGACCCCGCCGGGCACGACGCCGAACGCGGGGAGCGCGGCGAACTGCTCGTCGAGGGCCCCACCATCATGTCCGGCTACTGGGGCCTGCCGGACGCGACCGCGGCCGCCTTCACGGACGGCTGGTTCCGCACGGGCGATGTGGCCATGGCGGACGAGGACGGATACGTCACCATCGTCGACCGCGTCAAGGACATGATCATCTCGGGTGGGGAGAACATCTACCCGGCCGAGGTGGAGAAGGCCCTGTACGAACACCCGGCCGTCGCGGACTGCGCCGTGATCGGCATACCCGACGAGAAGTGGGGCGAGGTGGGTCGCGCGGTCGTCGTCCTCGCGCCGGACGCGGAGGCCGGCGCCGAAGAGATCCTGGCCTTCCTCGACGGCCGTCTCGCCCGCTACAAGATCCCCAAGTCCGTCGTCCTCGCCGACACACTGCCCCGCAGCGGCGCCGGCAAGCTGCTCAAGCCCCGCATCCGGGAAACCTACGGAACCACCGACTCTTCTGGAGCCCCCGCATGACTGCCCTTCGTACCGTCAACGGCCTCGACGAGATCAAGGCCCTCGCCGGCGCCGACTTCGGCCGCACCGACTGGATGGAGATCACCCAGGAGCGGGTGAACACCTTCGCCGACGCCACCGGCGACCACCAGTGGATCCACGTCGACCCCGAGCGCGCGGCGACCGGCCCCTTCGGCGCCCCGATCGCCCACGGCTACCTCACCCTCTCCCTCGTCATCCCCCTCTTCAACGACCTGCTCGCCATCGAGGGCGTCTCGATGAGCATCAACTACGGCCTGGACAAGGTCCGTTTTCCCAGCCCGGTCAAGGCCGGAGCGAAGATCCGCCTGCACGGCGCCGTGGACTCCGTGGAGGAGGTCAAGGGCAACGGCGTCGAGATGCGCCTGACCTTCACGATCGAGGTGGAGGGCTCGGAGAAGCCGGCGTGCGTGGCGTCGGCGATCTACCGGCACTACGTGTAGAACCGGCACGACGCGGAGAAGTCCGCTCGCCCGCCCGAGCCGCCCGCTCCCCTCCCCACCGCATGCGAGGTGCTGTCATGCGTTCCCGTCCATGCACCGAGGACCACGAACTCTTCCGGGACACGGTCCGGGAACTGGTTGACGCATTCCTCATCGGCGGCCGGCACCCGTCGTAGGGCTCCTCCATCAGCATCTCGGCCGGGGTGCGCAGGTGGTGCCGGGCGAACTTGGCCTGGTGGATCGAGTGTTCGCCGCGTCATACACGGCGGTGAGCGCGTCGTCGTTGAAGGTCTGCTTCAACTCGCCGGTGTCGGGGTCCTTCTCGGCGCGGGTCGGCGGGCGCGGCTCGGTCATCAGCTCCAGGCCGGTCGTCGCGGTGCTGCCGCGCGGTGTCGTCACCCGGGCCGCGTACAGGCCGAGGTGGCGGGCGAGGTCGGCCGGGTGCATCGTCGGCAGCTGCGGGTCGTCGCGCTTGTCCCACTCGCTGGCGTCCAGTGCGTTCCAGGGCAGGATGCACAGCTGGACGCAGCGCCGCTGGGAACCTTCCGGGTCGCGGTAGACCCCGGGCCCACGGTCCGAATCCGCGCTGGGTGAGCTGGAGTCCGGCCCGCTCGATCTGCCTGAGTACCTTGTGGCCGGCCGCCAGCCGTCCCGCGCCCTGCTCTTCCTGCGACAGGGCGGCGGGCAGGCCGTAGCGCTCCAGCGCGGACGCGGTGAGGACGAGGATCGGGTCGGCGTCGCGGCCGTTGCGGTGCAGACGTGCCTGCCCGAGGCGGGCCTCGGGCAGCGTCCAGTCGACCAGCGACGGGACGGACTTGGCGGGCACGTCCAGGACCAGGCCGTCGACGCAGTACCCCGACACCTGCCCGTCCTCGCAGTGGATCGCTGCGAGCGGTCCATCCTCGAAGCGCGGGTCGGCGGCGGCCGCCGGGCGTCGTGGTCTTCTTCGCCACCGCCGTCTTCGCACCCGGGCGTCGGGACGATGCGGCGGGCGCCGGACGTGCGGCAGCAGCCGGGGCCGGTGCCGTCGGCGGCGGCCGCCGGGGCGGGAACGGGTGCGGAACCGGTGAACGCCCGACCAGCGTCGCCGACTTGGTCCAGGCGGCCCTCGGACGGCGCGGTGGCTCCGTTCGGATCGGTCGCGACCTCTACAAGGCCACCCACGCTGCTACGCCGCGGCTTTGGCCGCCGACGTCCGGACCGCCGGCGCCAAGGTTCGTGCGGACACCAGCTTCTCGCCGGCAGCCGTCGAGGAGTACGTCCGCGACCACTGCCTGGACGCGGTCGTCGAATCCGCCCTCGCCGACCCGGACGACTTCCGTGCGTCGTCGACCTCCCGGCACCGGATCGAGGTCGTCGCACTCGCGACGCCGGAGGCGTGGAGCCGGCTGGGCATCCGCGTTCGCTTCCTCACCGAGGCCGCCGGCGGAGCGAGCGGCCGGTTCGTGACCTGGGTGAACCACGATTTGTGCGCCACGAACATGCTCGCGACGCTCGCGGTCATCGAGGAGGAGCAGCTCGCCGACCGCATCACTGTGGTGACCCGCGACGCGGTCAAGGCCGTCCGGACGGCGCGTTGAGCACCGCAATGCCCGTGGGAGTGGCGACGTGGGCGGTCGTCCCGCGGTCGCGGTGGGTGTCGATCAGGCCCGCGTTGCGCAGTGTCGTGGCGTGCTCGCTGGCGCTGGCCTTGGCGATGCCGACGAGCGCGGCAAGTTGCTGGGTCGAGCAGCCCGGGTGACAGGCGATGGTGCTGAGCACCGCAGCCCGGGTCTGGCCCAGCACGGATCCAACGGCGTCGACCGCCGGCGCCACCCGGCCATCGCCGGACGGGAAAGCCGCGAACAGCGGCATGACCGCGCCTTTCTGGAGCTGAGCAACCGGATAGGTGAGGACGGGTTGCGGCACCGCGTCGAGGTCGACGATCGGGGCCTCGATGGCGAACACCGACGGCTGGAGCAGCATCCCCTGTCCGGCCAGGTGCACGTCGGCGTCCAGAGCTGAGGCCATCGCGATCTCCAGCACGGGCGCCCGCCAGCGTACTCGCCGCGGGTTGATGCGTGTGAGAAGGGTTTCGATGCCGCCGCTGAGCATCTGACGGGAACGCACCGCGGCGTCGGCCGCCGTCATGGCCTGGATCTGCTGCCAATGAGGGATGAGGGCGTGGCCGGCCACGTGCTCCAGGCTGTCGCACAACTGCTGCAGTAGCAGCGGGTCGTCGGGCAGCCGGTGGGCCCATGAAGGCAGGGGCTGGTGCTGAGCCGTGTGCTCCAGGCTGGCGCGTAAGCGGCTGCGGGACGTGGAACGGATCTGTTCGAGCAACTCGGCGGGTGTCGCGCCGTTCGTGCCGCTCAGGAAGTCGGTTATCCGCCCGCGACTGGGCATGAGTGCGAAGACCATGCGCGAGGCGGGATGCAAGGCGGACAGGGTGCGGTGGCGCCAGGCCCCGAACCGTACCGTATGCGTGCGTTCCTGCAGTTGCCGTGCCGCGGTGCTCAGCTCGATGCAGGGTGCGGGTCCGTCGGCGATGCGGGTCCGCGCGAGATCCCCCACGGTGAAGTGAATGCGTAACGGCACGTCCTCGTAATCCCCCGAAGCCTGACCGGCCTCTGCCGGTGCTGCCGTTCTCCTGCGCTCGGCGGCCATCCTCGTTGAAAGCGGGCGCGCGGGCCAGTAGGGATCAAGCCGACGTCCGGAAGAGGCGGTCGGCTCTGCGAGGAAGTGCTGAGCGGCGACGAGTCATGAGGACGGCGAGCTGGAGTGGGCTGGCGGTTCGTGACCTGGGCGAACCATGACTTGTGCACGAGGAACATGCTCGCGACGCTCGCGGTCGTCGAGGAGGAGGAGCTCGCCGACCGCATCACCGTGGTCAGCCGCGACGGCACGGTGCTGTACGACAACGAGCGTGCCGACCGACGCGGGGCGACCGTCATCTCCATCGGGGCCGCCGGGATCGGGCCGCTGCGCATCACCGAGCACGGCGGCAAGCGGCAGGAGGAGACGTTCACCGACCTCGTCGCCCCGGCGGCCGGGATCATCCTCGGACAGCGCGGCCGAGGGGTGCCGGCGGTCGTCCTGCGCGGCATCGCGTTCGAGCCCAGCGACGAGGGCGTCTCTGCGATGCTCCGCCACCAGCCGTGACGCCTCCCTGGACGACCGTGGCGTGGAACCATCACCCAGCCCGAAGCGGCAGGGCCGCGTCGGGGCCGTCAGGCGGCCACCGGCTGCTCGCGGTCGGCCGAACCAGCCCGCCCCGCCTGCTCGTGCTCGCCCTTGTTCCGCTCGCCGCCCGGGGTCGAGCCGCGCAGAGTCTTGAGGGCGACCACCAGGGCCGTGGAGGCGCACACGCCGGCCGCTACGGCGATCAGGTAGAGGAACGGGTTGCCGATCAGCGGGACCACGAAGACGCCGCCGTGCGGGGCGCGCAGGGTGGCGCCGAAGGCCATCGACAGGGCTCCGGTGAGCGCACCGCCCGCCATCGCCGACGGGATGACCCGCAGCGGGTCGGCCGCGGCGAACGGGATCGCGCCCTCGGAGATGAAGGAGGCGCCCAGGACCCAGGCGGCCTTGCCGTTCTCCCGCTCGGTCTCGGTGAACAGCCGGCCGCGCACGGTGGTGGCCAGGGCCATCGCCAGCGGCGGCACCATGCCCGCCGCCATCACCGCGGCCATGATCTTCATCGCCGAGTCGCTCGGGTCGGAGACGGCGATCCCGGCGGTGGCGAAGGTGTAGGCGACCTTGTTGACCGGGCCGCCGAGGTCGAAGCACATCATCAGGCCGAGCAGCGCGCCGAGCAGCACGGCGTTGGCGCCGCTGAGCCCGGACAGCCAGTCCGTCATGCCCTTCTGCGCGGTGGCGATGGGCTTGCCGATGACGACGAACATCAGGAACCCGACGACGGCCGAGGAGATCAGCGGGATCACCACCACCGGCATGATGCCGCGCAGCGCCTGCGGTATCCGCACCCGCTGGATCGCCGTCACCACCGCGCCGGAGATCAGTCCGGCCGCCAGGCCGCCGAGGAAGCCGGCGTTGATGGTCAGTGCGATCGAACCGCCGACGAAGCCGGGGACCAGGCCGGGGCGGTCGGCGATGCCGTAGGCGATGTAGCCGGCCAGGACCGGGACGAGGAAGGCGAAGGCCACCCCGCCGATCTGGAACATCAGCGCGGCCCAGCTGTCGGTCTGGGTCCAGACGAAGTGGTCTATGACCGAGGGGGCCTTGTTGACCTTGTAGCCGCCGAGAGCGAAGCCGATCGCGATCAGCAGACCGCCGGCCGCGACGAACGGGACCATGTAACTGACGCCCGACATGAGCCACTTGCGCAGCTTGGTGCCGTAGCCCTCGCCGGGTTCTCCGGTGCGTTCGACCGGGGTGCCGGCGGCGGCCGGGGCGGTCGTCTCACCCCGGGCGGCCTTCTGCCGGACCTCGGTGATCAGTTCGCCGGGGCGGTTGATGCCTGCCTTCACGCCGACGTCCACGGTCGGTTTCCCGGCGAAGCGGTCCTTGTCCCGTACGGGGACGTCGTGGGCGAGGATCACGCCGTCCGCCGCGGCGATCAGCGCCGGGTCGAGGCGGGTGAAGCCGGCCGAGCCCTGGGTCTCGACGACGAGTTCGACGCCCGCTTCCCGGCCGGCGTTCTCCAGCGACTCGGCGGCCATGTAGGTGTGCGCGATGCCGGTGGGACAGGAGGTGACGGCGACGATCCTGAAGGGGTGCTCGGGGATGGGATCGGCGGTGGCGGGGTCCGTGGTGTCCTTCGGGTCCGTGGTGTCCTTCGGGGCGGGTGCTTCCGAGAGGGCTGGGGCCGCGTCCGGTGTGCCCGCCTCCGCCGGGGCCGCGTCGTCGGCCGGGGAGGCCTGCGCGGAGCCCGAGGCCGCCTCACCCGAGGCGGGGGCCGCATCCGTCTGCGCCGCGGCGGCCTCCTGCGGAGTCACGTCCCCCGGATCAGCGCCGCCGCCGTCGCCGTGTCGGCGACCGAGCGCAGCGCGGCCGTGAACTCGGCGTTCATCAGCTGGCGGGCCAGGGCGGACAGGATGGTCAGGTGGGCGTCGTCCGCACCCGCCGGTGCGGCGATCAGGAAGACCAGGTCGGCGG
The DNA here is from genome assembly GCF_900104815.1 of Streptomyces misionensis. Classification (NCBI taxonomy): domain Bacteria; kingdom Bacillati; phylum Actinomycetota; class Actinomycetes; order Kitasatosporales; family Streptomycetaceae; genus Streptomyces; species Streptomyces misionensis. Next base: position 8,071,107 of record NZ_FNTD01000004.1, on the reverse strand, counting down.
GCCCGTCCGCGGCGCCGAAGTCGATCCCGGCGGCGCTGCGCCCGAAGGCGAGCGTCGGCTCGGTGACGTGCGCGCTGCGGCAGTGCGGGATGCCGATGCCGCCGTCCAGGCCGGTCGGCATCTGCGCCTCGCGGGTGGCCACGTCGGCGAGGAAGCCCGCCAGGTCGGTCACCCGGCCCAGGGCCGCCATCCGCTCGGCGAGGGCGCGCGCCGCCGCTTCCTTGGTGTCGGCGGACAGGTCGAGGTCGACCAGGTCCGCGGTGATCATCTCGCTCATCGCGGGCTCCTTCGCACGCGTGTCGCCCGGGCGGCGGGGGAAGCCGGGGCGGGGGTGGGGACGGGGATGCCGTGTGGGGTGGCGGGGGCCGGGGCCGAGGCCCCGGCAGAGGTGCCCTGGGACGGGGCGGAGGCCGAACAGGCCGTCTGGGCCGCGGCCGGGGAGCCCGCGGTCGGGCTCCGGGTCCGGGTTCGGCTCTGGGTTCCCCGCAGAGCGGTGGGAGCCGTGGGTCGGGTCATGGCGCGGGGTCCGTCAGGGGGCGGTCGAGGGGGATATCGGCCGTCACCGTGACCGCCGCCGGGGACAGGTCGGCCGGGGTGGGCATCACGCTGCCGGGCAGTTGGACGGCGGCCGCGCCGTGCGCGACGGCCGAGGCCAGGGCCTCCGGGCCCGCGCCGCCCGCGATGAGGAAACCGGCCAGCGAGGCGTCGCCCGCGCCGACGTTGCTGCGGACGGCGGCCACCGGCGCGCCGCCGTACCAGGCGCCCGCGCCGGTCACGAGGAGTTGCCCGTCGGCGCCGAGGCTCGCCAGCACCGCGCCCGCGCCGAGCGTGCGCAGGTCCTCGGCCGCCTTCAGTGCGTCGCCCACCGTCGCCAGGGGGCGCCCGACGGCCTCAGCGAGTTCCTCGGCGTTGGGCTTGACCACGTCCGGGCCCTCGCGCAGCGCCGCCAGGAGGGCGGGCCCGGAGGTGTCCAGCGCGATGCGCACCCCGGCGGCATGCGCCCGGGCGACGAGGTCGGCGTACCAGGAGGGGGCGAGTCCGCGCGGGAGGCTGCCGCAGCAGGCGATCCAGTCGGCGCCGTACGCCTGGCGCCGTACGGTCCGCAGGAGCAGTTCCCTTTCCTCGGGGCCGAGTTCCGGGCCGGGCGCGTTGATCTTCGTCAGGACGCCGTCCGCCTCGGCGAGGGCGATGTTGGAACGGGTGGTCCCGGCGACCGGGACCGGTTCGACCTCGATGCCCTGCGCGGCGAGGAGTTCGGCGACAAGGGCGCCCGGCGCGCCGCCCAGGGGCAGGACGGCGACGGTGCGGCGGCCGGCGGCGGCCACGGCGCGCGAGACGTTGACGCCCTTGCCGCCGGGGTCCATGCGTTCGCCAGTGGCGCGGACGACCTCGCCGCGGTCGAGGGAGGGGACCTCGTAGGTGCGGTCCAGGGACGGGTTGGGGGTGACGGTGACGATCACGCGCGGACCACCTCCGTGCCGGCGCGCTCGATGGCGGCGGCGTCCTCGGGGCTCAGGGCGCTGTCGGTGATCAGCAGGTCCACGTCGCCCAGGTCGCCGAAGCGGGCGAAATGCTCCTGGCCGTGCTTGGCGGAGTCGGCGAGCAGCACCACCCGGCGGGCGGCGGCGACGGCGGCCCGCTTCACGGCGGCCTCGGCGAGGTCGGGGGTGGTCAGTCCGTGCGCGGTGGAGAAGCCGTTGGCGGCGACGAACAGCACGTCGGCGCGGATCTCGCCGTACGCGCGCAGCGCCCAGGCGTCCACGGCGGCCCGGGTACGGTGCCGTACGCGACCGCCGACCAGGTGGAGCTGGAGGCCGGGGTGGTCGGCGAGGCGGGCGGCGATGGGCAGGGAGTGGGTGACGACGGTCAGCTCGCTCTCCAGCGGGAGCGCGGCGGCCAGACGGGCCACGGTGGTGCCGGCGTCGAGGATCACGGTGCCCTCGACGGGCAGTTCGGCCAGGGCCGCCTTGGCGATGCGGTCCTTCTCGTCGGCCGCCGTGGACTCGCGTTCGGTGAGGTCCGGTTCGAAGTCGAGGCGGCCGGCCGGGATGGCCCCACCGTGCACCCGGCGCAGCAGTCCGGCCCGGTCGAGGGCCTTGAGATCGCGGCGGATCGTCTCCGCCGTCACCTGGAACTCCTCGGCGAGCGACACGACGTCCACCCGGCCGCCGTCACGGGCGAGCCGGAGGATCTCCTGCTGCCGCTCCGCTGCGTACATGTCCGTCTGCCTCCAGCTGATGCCCGAATCTGTGGTTTAACGGGGAGGCTACGCTTGTAGAGCAGGAAAGTAAACAGATACGGGTGCCGTTCGGGCATGAACGGACATCGACAGGGACAATCGGACACGCTCGGGCCGGCCCTCCCTGCTTACGGTCCTCCCTGTTTACAGCGCTACGAAGCCGCCCCCGCGCAGACCGTGGCGTCCGGCCCCGCCGGGGACGCGGGCAGGGTCCGGTCGGGGCGGGGCAGCAGGAGCGGGGTGGCCAGGATGAGGAGGTCGGCGGCCGTGAGCGCGGTGGCAGACCGGGCACGGCTCCGCCCCGATCACCGTGTCGGTGAGCACCATGCCGATGCTGGCGTACAGGCCGGCGAGCACGTCGCGGCGCCGGACGACTTCCTCGCGGTCGAGCCGATACCGGGTCGGCGGCTCACCCCACGCGGCGCGGTAGCAGTCTTGGTGTACCCGCCGGCGCGGAAGGCGGTGTGCTCCTGGTCAGCCTGGTGGATGATGGAGGGTCACCCAGGTGCGGCAGCTCCGGCGCAGACCTTCGGGACGCTCGCGGTCGCTGCGCGGATTGAACACATGCAGTGGCGTATGCGGGTTCTCGGTGAGCAACTCGAAGACGTAAAAAGTCGATGGACAGCCTCCGAAGCGGGACGCCACCAGGGCCACCCCGGGCACGCCGGACGGTCAGGGGGCGGCCACGAGCGGTGGCGGTCCCCAGTCGGCGGTCAGGCCGTGCCGCAGGGCCCGGACGGCGTCCGCGCCGACGCGCTCTGCGAGCACCGACTCGATGACCGCGATGGTCGCCTGGGCGCGCTCGTGGACCCGCCGCCCTTCACCGGTGGTACGGATCAGTCTGCGGCGCGCGGACCCCGGGTCGGGAACCTGTTCGAGCAGTCCCATGCCGATGAGCCCGTGCACCGCCTGATGGGCCGTCTGCCGGGTCACGCCCATGCGGCGGGCGAGTTCGGACACTGTCGTGCCCTCCTCGCCGAGCAGGGCGAACACCGACGCCTGCGCCGTCGTCACCGGCTGCTCCCCCGCCGCCTCCATGCTCGCGAAGAGGGCGTCCTCGAACCAGCGTCTGGCCTCGGTGAACAGCTGGGGCAGGTTGGCGGCGGGATGACTCATGGGGTCAGCGTACGCACCGGGCGGCGAACTCCAGCGTCGCGGTGAAGCACCGCTCCACCCCGGCCTCCGCCACGCCCACCCACAGGTGGTCGCCGCCGCAGACCGGCCGGAAGTCGACCGGGACCCCGGCCCGGCGCAGCGCGGCGGCCAGCCGCTCGCCCTGCGCGAACGGCACGATCGCGTCCCCGGTGCCGTGCAGGATCAAGAACGGCGGCGAATCCGCCGTCACATGGGCGACCGGGCTGGCGTCGCGGGCGCGCTCGGGGACGTCCGCGGGCGCCGCACCGAGCAGGAGCGCCTCGTAGGTGGCGGGGTCGCAGGCGTCACCATGCACGGCGTCCTCGAAAAGGTGGACGAGGTCTGAGGGCGCGTACCAGGTCGCGCAGCCGCGGACCGTGGCCGTGTCCGCCGCACCGGGCGCCGTCACAGCGGCCAGCGCGGCGAGATGGCCGCCGGCGGACTCGCCCCACAGGACCGTGCGGCCGGTGTCCAGGCCGAGCTCGCCGGCCCGGCCGTGCAGCCAGGCCAGCAGCATCCGCAGGTCGTCGAGTTGCGCGGGGTGGGTGGCCTCGCCGCTGAGCCGGTAGCCGGGGCAGACCACGGCGAGTCCGGCCCGCACCAGCCGGGCGAACGGACCGGGCGTCCAGTGCCGGAACCGGGGGCCGAGGTCGTCGCGCAGTCCGGTGCGCCAGGCTCCGCCGTGCACGAACACGACGACCGGCACGGGCCCGGACCGCTCCTCGGGCAGCCACAGGTCCGCCTCCAGCGGCCGGGCTCCGTCCGGGACGCCGTAGACGGCACCCCGCAGCAGCCGTACCCCCGGCACGGCGCGGGCGGCCGGCGGCAGCGGCAGGCGGGCCGGGTCCGGCGGGGCGAGCAGGTCCATGGGGAACGCGGGGACAGGGGATTCAGGGCTGGGCATGGGATGTGCGCTCCTCCGGGGGTCGGCGGGCCGGGTCAGCGGCCCAGGCGCGGCAGCAGGGTGCGTGCGTTGGAGGTGGTCAGGGTGCGCCAGGTGGTGCCGTCCACGGGAGACGGGGCCGCGTCGAAGGAAGCGGCGTGCGCCTCGGCGGCCGGCGCCGGGGTCCAGCAGTAGTCGCTGCCGTAGAGCAGCCGCTCGGGGTCGGCCAGCTCGAGCAGGGCCGGCACCTGGCGGGGGAAGGCGGGACCAGCCAGGTCGTAGTGGAGTCGGCGCAGCTGGGCGACCGCGTCCGGCGCGGGGGTGCCGGCCTGCATGAACAGCTTCATGAACCCGTTGATCCGGTCGGCCAGGACGGGCAGCGCGCCGCCGCAGTGCGGTACGACGACGTTCAGGCCCGGGTGGCGTTCCAGGGTGCCGGCGAACAGCAGGTCGGTGACGGTGCGGGCGGTGTCGAAGATGAACTCGACCATGGGCCGGGGCCTGCCGAGCGCGGACTGCTCCCAGCACACCGGCGAGGTGGGGTGCAGGAACACCACGGCCTGCCTGCGGCCGAGTTCGGCGAAGACCGGCTCCAGGCGCGGGTCGCCGAGGTAGACGCCGTGGGTGTTGCTCTCCAGGATCACGCCGTCGGCGCCCAGTTCGTCGAAGGCGTACGCGATCTCGGCGAGGGCACCGTCGACGTCGGGCAGCGGCAGGGAGGCGAACAGCCCGAAACGGCCCGGATGATCCCGCACGATACGCGCACCCTCTTCGTTGACCTCACGGGCCAGCGCGCGGGCGGCCGCCGCGTCGCCGAAGAACACACCCGGTGAGGAGACCGACAGCACGGCCGTGTCGATGCCGCTGCGGTCCATCACCTCCAGGTGCGCCTCGGCCGACCAGGTCGGCCACGCGGGCACTCCGTCGGGTCGCTCGTGCCCGGCGGCCCTGGCCCGGCGGACGTAGGAGTCGGTGACGAAGTGGCCGTGGACGTCGATGAGCCCGGGGCGGGCTGCGCCCGTGGCCCGGGCCGGTGTGCTCGCGGGAAGGTCACGCGTCATCGGATGCGCTCCTCATCGAGTGCGGTCGTCGTCGGATGCGGTCGTCGTCATCGCATGTGTTCGTCGTCATCGCATCTGTTCCTCGGACGTGACGGAGGGCGGACGCGGCCCGCTCCCCCACGACGATGCCGAACAGCCCGGTCAGGCCCAGCAGGGGTGGCGCGGGCGAGTGGACGCTCAGCGCCCAGTAGACGGCGCCCATCAGGACGCCCGCGGCGAAGGACAGCGCGGCGGCGCGCAGGAACGCGGTGGTACGGGCCGGCCGGGCGACGGTGGTGCGGGTGTGCTCACAGCGCCCCCAGGAGGGCCTGCCCCAGCAGCATGCCGAGCAGTCCGAACAGGGCGACCGGCGGCGGCGCCGGCGACTTCACCCGCACCACCGCGTACGCCACGCCGACCAGGACGCCGGCCAGCAACGCCTTCACGTAGGGCAACGGTCAGCTCTCCGTGCGCCAGGTGTGCCCGGGCAGGAAGCGCACGTCGAACTGGCGGGAGGCGGTCCCGAACTTCTCCGGCTCGGGCACGTACGGCGTGCTGGGCAGGCGGAGGTCCTCCGTGGGTGTGCCCAGGGTCTCGAAGAACCGCTCGAAGGTGCCGCCGGGGCCCGCGGCCACGCCGACGACCCGGTTGTGGTGGCGCTCCATGCGGTAGGCGTGCGTGCAGTTCTTGGGGACGAAGCCGAAGTCGCCGGGGGTCAACAGCTTCTCGTACTGCTCTCCGTCCTGGGCCTCGACGAAAAGGCGGACCGCCCCGTCGGTGACGTAGAAGACCTCGTGGGTGTCGGCGTGGACATGGGCGGGGATGATGTCGCCCTTCGGCCCCTCGACGGTGAAGAAGTTGAAGGTGTTCTCGGTCTGCTCGCCGCCCGCGTAGACGGTGACGAGGTCCCCGAAGAGGTGGGCGCGGTCGCCCAGGCCCTTCTCGATGAAGTACGGCTTGCCCGGCTCGGGCGGGATGAACGAGCGGCTGCGGTGCTTGGTGGCGTACTCGATGGTCATGGGACACCTGCTTTCAATGCCTGGCCGGCTCTCGATCACTCCTATGTCAGGTTACCTGACATAGGAGAGCCGGGGAAGCGTCGTGCTGTGCCCTGTGCGCCATCTGTCCTCGTCCTCAAGGAGTCGACCCCCTTGTCGATCCCCTTGACGAAGGCGCCGCTCGGCCCGACGGCGAAGGCATCGCACAGCATCGCGCTGGCCCGGTGCCGCTCGCGCTGCCGAACAGTGATCACCAGCCTGGTCCTGTCCGGCCGAGGCCTGGGGATGTCAGTGCTGCGGTCCATACTCGTGCCGCGGCGCCACCTGGGTACCGCAGTACGAGGGGAGCAACATGGCTGAGGTGCTGGTCTTCCACCATGGACAGGGGCTGACCGCCGGAGTCCGCGGTTTCGCCGAGCAGTTGCGACGGGCCGGACACACCGTCCACGCGCCGGATCTGTACGAAGGGAAGGTATTCGACAGCCTTGAGGAAGGCGCCGCCTATGCCGAGAGCGTCGGGTTCGACACGATCATCGCGCGCGGAGCCGCCGCTGCCGAGGGGCTGCCTGCGGAACTCGTCTATGTCGGCTTCTCGCTCGGCGTCCTGCCGGCGCAGAAGCTGGCCCAGGCTCGCCCCGGAGCGAAGGGGGCCTTGTTGCTCGAAGCGTGTGTCCCGGTCTCGGAGTTCGGCGCCGCCTGGCCCCGAGACGTCCCGGTTCAGATTCACGGCATGGACGCAGATCCGTTCTTCGCCGGGGAGGGTGATGTGGACGCCGCCCGCGCGCTCGTCGAGAAGGCGACGGATGCCGAGCTGTTCCTCTACGCCGGCGACAGGCACCTGTTCACCGACAGCAGCCTGCCGTCCTACGACGAACACGCCGCGACGCAGGTCACCCACCGAGTGTTCGGCTTCCTCGACCGCCTTAAGTAGGGAAACAACGACCTGATCCTGTCGGCGGCAAGGCGGCCGTGCGCAGAGTTCGATGGCGAAGTCACGGACGATGGAGTGCGTCGCTCGTGGCTGCGCCGGCCGCCCGGGGCGGAGCGGCGCGGCGATTCGCCGGTACCTCGGCACCTGAAGGCCGAGTCCGCGTGCGGGACCCGGGAGGACGCGTCTGGACCTGTCCCAGGCGGTCAGCCAACGTGCGGTAGTCGACATCGGGTTGCAGCGGGTGGAAGGGCTCGTCCGCGGGAGCCGGCGGCCCTCCCGCCCCGGCTGCCCCCGGAATCCGCCCACCGGGACCACCTCGGCTGCCCCCTGGATCCGCCCACCGCCCAACCACCTGTCCGTGCCCACGAAGCGGCGGCAGCGCCCGCGCTACCCCGCAGAGGAAGGGTCGTCCGAGCCAGGTGCTCTCTCCGCGGGGCGCAGCAGCGTCAGGTCGTCTCCGAAGCCGACGATCAGGCCCTCCTCCCCCAGCGCGGCGAGGCTCCCTACCCGGTGGGGGAAGCGCAGCGGCTCGCCCAGCTCGGCCATCTGCCGCACGTCCCACGTCCGTACGGTGCCGTCATGGCCACCGCTCACCGCCACCGGGCGTCCGCCCAGCCTGGTCACGGCCAGGCCTGTGATCAGGCCCCGGTGTCCGCGCAGGGGCATGTCGCGGGCGCGCCCCGTGGTCACGTCCCAGACCCACAGCTGCGGGTCGAACGCTGCCGCGGTCACGGCGAGCACGTCGTCGCCGCAGCGCACCGGCACGATCCGGGACACCGCGCGCCGGTGCCCGCGCATCGGCCCGTCCAGCGGCTGCCAGTGGTTCAGATCCCAGCGCCGTACGGTGTGGTCGGAGCGTGCGATGAGGACGACGGTCGGCCCGTTGTCCGAGGACGCGGTGGCGGCGAGGGCCGTGATCCGGCGCGGAACCGCATCCTCGCGCGGTGGTTTCAGCGCGGGCCGCAGCTGCCGGCCTGTTGCCGGGTCCCACACCCGTACGGTCCCCTCCGCGCTCCCGACCAGCACCGCCGGTCGCCCGTCGAGCACGGCCGTGGCCAGGCACTGCGGCTGCTCGGCGCCGCAGTCGATCGGCGGGTACGCCGGGGTGGCCGTCGCGAGGTCGGTGATCCGTATCAGTCGGTCCTCGTGCCCGGCGGTGACCAGCAGGGTCCGGCCGGTCTCCGTCAGAGTGGCCATGGCGGCCACTCCTCCCCGATGCCTGGTCAGCGCCATGACCGCGGCCTGCGGGTCGGCGGGGTTCCAGGCCCCGGTCTCGCCGCTGTCCGGGTCGTCGCCCACGACCAGCCATCGCCCGGCAACCCGCGCCGTCGCCCGCACCCGCCGTGCCGTGGCGGGTCCGTCCATCGCGCCGCCGCCGTGCCGACGCCGCTCGGGCCGCCACACGCGCACCTCTCCGTCGAAGGCCAGCCCGACCACCGCGGGCTGCCCGTCCGCCACTCCGAACTCCACGTCCACCACCGGCTGTTCAAGCCCGACGAACGGTTCGGGGACGCCGTTCACCCCGGCGTCGTCCAGCGCCCGCCACCGCACGGTGCGGGCGAGGCCGCCGAACGCGATGTACGTCCGCCCGCGGTACCGCCGCACGCGGAGGGCGTCGATCCGCCCGGCCTTGCCCGGCGGGCCCTCGCGCACCGGTCCGGTGAGGCCGTCGTCGGCGATCTCACGCCCCGTCGCCGGGTCCCACACTCGTACATTCCCGGTCCACCGCCCCACCGACACGACGACCGTACGGCCGTCCCGTTCCGCCACGGCCAGGGACGCCGGTCCGTCCGGGGCGTGGCCCGCGTACGGATCGCCGATCTCGCAGCCGGTGGCCGGGTCCCAGACCCGCACCAGCCCGTCGCGGTCGTCGCACACCACCGCGGGCCGCCCGTCCACGACGACTCCGGCGGCCACCATGGCCAGGCCCTTGTCCGGCCCGAACGGCACCCCGACCGGCGTTCCGTCCACCACCTCCCGCAGCCGTAGCGTGCCCGCGCTCTCCCGCCGGCCCGGCAGCCCGGCGCCGTCCGCTTCCTCCCGGCCAGTCAGCGCCAGCAGCCGCTTCCCGTCCGGCACGGCCGCCACCAGTCGGGTCCCGCCACCGGCCGCGAAGCCCGCCCGCCGTTCCCCTGTCACCGCGTCACGGACGCGCAGGTCCCCTCTGCCGTCCAGGTCCAGCACGACGGGCCGTCCGTCCCACACGCCCAACCGGCCGTCCACAACGCAGCGCAGCACGCGGACCAGCCGCTCGTCCGCGCCCCGTCCGGTCGCCCAGACCGGCGCCCACGGCGCGTCCGACGCACCGCCCGCGCCGACGTCCTCGGGCCGCCAGCCGAACCGCAGCGCCTCCAGCGCGAGCACCTGCCCGGGCACCGCCTCCTGGCCGCCGGTTCCCCGCGGTTGGGTCACCGACCGCCGTACGATCTCCGCCCGGCGCGCCGCCTCCCGCTCGTCCTCCGCCACCCGTGCCTCCCCCTGATCGCCCACACCCGCACCTTCCGCAGTCCATGCCCGGGCCGCGTACGGTCGCCGCCGCCAGGGCCGGCAACCTGCCGTGCCCGTAGTGAACACCACCTCTTCGCCAGGCCCCCACTCCCAGCCCGCCGATGGGCGCCGGCACGCCTTCCGCATCGCCCTGCACCGGCCTCGTTCCCTTCTCGGCCCGGGCCCTTAGGGTCGCTTCGCCCACCACCAGCACCGCCAACTCGGCTTGTGCGGCGCCGATCGTGCCGTGCCGCCGACGACCGCCCGGCTGACCGCTGAGTTACCCGGACCCATAGGTGAGGCAGCTGGACGGCTGGTGCGACGGGCCGACTTCGCCTGCTGCGAGTAGGACCGGGCCAACCACGCCCGCCCCGGACGGAGTCACCGTCGCGCATCGGCTTGTGCGCGGGCGCGTTCAATGTGCGGGACGTGACTCTCGGCCCATTCCCGGACGGCGCGCAGGGGTGTCAGCAGTGACCGCCCGAGGTCGGTGAGGGCGTACTCGACATGCGGGGGGTTCGCGGGGATCTCCGTGCGAGAGACCAGACCGTCGTACTCCATCGCGCGAAGCGCCTCGGTGAGCGCCTTCGATGTGATCCCCCGGATGTGCGCCTTGAGCTCGGTGAATCGCATCGGCCCGTTCTCCAGCGCGTTGACGATGAACACCGTCCAACGCGCCCCGATCCGGTGCAGCACGGTGCGGCTGGGGCAGGTCGCGGCCATGACGTTGTAGGCGTTACCCATGCACAACTCCGGTAGCGTTGTGGATACCGGTATCGAATCTATACCTTCGGGGGCCGTGACTGCTCCGGATCGCACAGCCCGTCCCTCAATAGCTCGGCACCGCCGTTTCGTCGCAGCGATCGTCATCGACTCGATCGGCACCGGTGTCTTCGTCCCCGTCTCGATGCTGTACTTCCTGGCCTCGACGTCGCTGACACTGGTGCAGGTGGGCGCGGCACTGACGACGGCCGGGCTGCTGGCGCTCCCGGTGGGCCCTCTGGCCGGAGGACTGGTCGACAGGTACGGCGCCAGACCGGTGCTGCAGGCGGCGAACCTGGCCCAGGCGCTCGGCTTCGCCGGGTATCTCGTCGTGGGCCAGACATGGCAGATCATCGCCTGTGCCTGGCTGAACGGTGCCGGGCGGGCGGTGTTCTTCAGCTGCTACGGCGTGACCGTCACAGCGTTGGCCGGGCCCGGCCGACGCGAGCGCTGGTTCGGTTTCCTGGGGTCGGTACGCAACCTCGGCTACGCATTCGGCGGCCTCCTCACCGCGGTCGCCGTCGGCTTCGGGACTCGCGGCGTCTACGCCGCGATCGTGGTCGTCAATGCCTTGTCCTATGTCAGCGCCTTCGTTCTGATGCGGGCCATGCCGAACACCCGTCCCGAGGTGGGCCAGGAAGCTGCTGGAGGCTGGGGGTGCGTTCTGCGGGACCTGCGGTACCTGGCCGTGGTCGCGCATCAACTGTGCTTCGCGCTCTCCCTGTTCGCCCTCAACATCGCGATTCCGGTCTACGCCGTGGACGTGCTGGGAATGCCTGGCTGGACCGCCGGCGCCGTATTCACGCTCAACACCCTGATGGTCGGCTTCGCCCAGGGCATCATCGTCAGGTCGCTCGGCGGGCGCATCCGCAGCCGCGTCCTCGTCGCCGCACACACCTGCTTCGCGGCCGGCTACCTCCTGTTCCTCGCCGCCGACCGCGTGGCCGCGCTCGCCCTCGCGGCCGGCGTCGTACTGCTCGGCGCAATGAGCTACACCATCGGCGAAATCGTCGGCGCCCCCATCACGTCGACTGTCGCCGCGGAGAGCGCCCCAGACGCTCTCCGCGGCCGGTACCTGGCCCTCAACCAGCTCGCCGTAAGCGTCGCGGGAGCAATAGCTCCGGCCGCCCTCTCCGGGCTGCTGTCCACGGGGGCCGCCGCGATCTGGCTGACCCTGATCGGTGTCAGTGTCCTCGGAGCCACGCTCGCCACCGCGATCGGCAAAGTCGTGCCAGCCGCACAGAGACACATCCAAGGTGTCTAGTGCTCCGACACCGGGCAGTCCGGGCCGAAGCCCGCGTCCAGCAGCCGCTGCGGCAGACTCAGCCCGCTTTCCACGGCGCGCAGGGCCGCGGCGGCCCGCTGTCCGGCCCGCGCACGAATCACCGGCCGGTCCCCGCCTCACCGCCGCACCCGCAGAAACGGTAAGAACCCTGGGCCGGCATGCCGGCTGTCCCCGCGGCGATCTGTATCCGCGGCGTATCAGGTGGCGCTCGGGGTCGCATCAAACCCGGCAGGGTGGGTGGCGGGTCGATGAGGGCCGTCTGCTGTCTGCCGTATCGTTTCGATGGTGGCGTGGTCGCCCGCGTGCGGGGGCGTGAGGGGCGGGAGCGCCCGTACGTTGCCTTTCCGACAGGAGTCGTCCTTGCCCTCGCCCGAGTCCTTCGCCTCCACCGCCCGCGTGCTGCTGGTCGAGGACGACGACCTGATGCGCCGGTCGTTCTCCGTCGCCCTGGAGCGTTACGGCTACGAGGTCCGGGCGGCGGCCGACGGGCTCACGGGGCTGGAGGTCTTCCGCGAGGAGGACTTCGACCTGCTGATCCTCGACGTGATGCTGCCCGGCCTCGACGGGATCGGGCTGTGCCGCAGGGTCCGGGAGACCAGCCTGGTGCCGGTTCTGATGATGTCCGCCCGCGGCGACGGGCTCGACGTGGTCGCCGGGCTGGAGGCCGGGGCGGACGACTACGTCGTCAAGCCGGTGGAGACGTACGTCCTGGTGGCCCGGATGCGTTCGCTGCTGCGGCGCGCCACGTACGCGCCCGTGCCCCCTGACGGGCCGGCGCCGGGTGAGAGCCGGCCGGCGGAGGGGGACGTGCTGGAGTTCGGGGACCTGAGGATCGACACCGCCGGGATGGAGGCGTTCCTCGCCGGCCGGCCGGTGGCACTGACCCCGACGGAACTCAAGCTCCTGCTGGAGTTCGCCGCCCACCCCGGGATCGTGCTGGAGCGCCACACGCTCCTGCGGGACGTCTGGGAGTACGGCTGGGACGGCGACAGCCGCGTCGTGGACCTGTGCGTGCAGCGACTGCGCCGCAAGGTGGGCCGGGACCGGATCGAGACGGTCCGGGGCTTCGGATACAAGTTCCGGCGGTGAGCGTGCGTCCCCTCCCCAGGCCGTGGTCGGGCCGCACCTCGCTGCGCCGGAAGATCGCCGCGCTCGCCGCGGCCACGGCCCTGCTCGTCGTGGCCGCGGTCGGCGTCCTGGTGCACCTGTGGACCGCCGATGACATCCGCGGCCGGGGCGAGGCACGGGCGATGAACACGCTGTACGCGGCCATGGAGGTCTACCGCCGCACCGGCGTCCTCACCGACGGCGCCGAGATCGACCCCGATGGTCTGCCCGCCGCGCTGCGGGACCCGGCCGACGGTGAGCGGCACCCCGCCTACGACGGGCATGTGGAGGCCAACGTCGGGCCGAGCGTCTGGGCGGCCCAGCGCACCGGCGGCCCCGGCAGCCCGGTCCTCGCCGTCCAGATCAATCTGGGCCCCGACCGCGCCAACCTGTCCCGCCTCGACGCGGCCATGGCGGTCGCCTCGCTCATCGCTCTCGCGGCCGCCGTCCCCCTGGCCGTCTACGGCGCGGGCCTGCTGTCCCGGAGACTGGACCGGGTCGCCGAGACGGCGGCGCGCATCTCCGCCGGGGACCTTGACGCCCGCACGGGACCCACGAAGGGCCGGGACGAGGTCGCGGACATCGCCGCGACCGTCGACCGGATGGCCGACAGCCTCGCACTGCGGCTGCGCACCGAGCGCCGGTTCACCGCGGACGTGGCCCACGAGTTGCGCACCCCCGTCGGAGGGCTGCTCGCGGCCGTCGATCTCCTGCCTCCCGGCGAGACCGAGGACCTGCTGCGGGCCAGGGTCCGCGACCTGCGCGACCTCGTCGAAGATCTCCTGGAGATCTCCCGCCTGGACGCCGGTGCCGAGGAGCCGGTCCGCGTCCGGGTGCCGCTCGGCGCCGTCGTCGCCGATGCGGTCTCCCGTACCGGCCTCACCACCGAAGTCGTCGAAGTCACCGACACCGCCAGGACCGCGGCCGAGGGCATCGTGCGGACAGTGGAGACAGACCCCCGCCGCCTGGAGCGGATCGTCGCCAACCTCGTTGTCAACGCCCACCGCCACGGCGCCGCCCCCGTGCAGGTCACCGTAGACGCAACGGCGGTCGTCGTCCGTGACCACGGCCCCGGCTTCCCGGACGACCTGCTGCTGCACGGCCCGCGCCGCTTCCACACCGGTGCTCGCGAACGCGGCTCCGGTCACGGCCTGGGGCTCACCATCGCGTCCGGTCAGGCCCGGCTCCTCGGCGCCGAACTGCTGCTGGCCAACGCCCCGGACGGAGGGGCCGTCGCCACCCTGCGACTGCCCTCGTGACGAACGGCCGCAGAACCGGTACGCGGTCGAGCGGGCGCTGACACGCGACGGCTCAGAGCCCGATTACGTTGCTCCGGCGCGCTTCGACGGACAGCGCGTCCCGCACCGGACTGCGTGGGGCCCCCTCCGAGGAGGCCACCGTGAACCCGCCCGCCCCATCATCGCCCTGTCCCGCGGCGCCTTGGGGGTCGGTGCCCTCACCGTCGTCCCGTCCCTGCTGCTCGTCATCGGCGGACGCACCACGCACACCGCGGCGGGCGAGAAGGGACAGCCCGCCGGAGTGCTCGGCGAGACCGGTCTGTTCCACGGCGGAAAGCTCCCGGCCGCCGGCCTGCTCGCCCGCTCGATCGCCTCCCCGGCCAGACGCCGGGAACGGCGGCCGCCCTTCCCGGGCCTCCCCGCGGTGCCCGCGTCCTCGACGCCCGGACACCGTGGGGAAGCCCTCGCGCGTACCTGGTCCGCTACACCTTTGCCGCACGCCCGAGCCGCCACCGATACACGGCGGCCCAGGCCCCGATACGTTGCCCGGACACCCTTCACGTGCGCTTTCCGTACGAGAAGAGGAGCCCTATGACCGCCGACCTCCTGCCGCCGCACCCGACGACCGGCATCGCGGCCGCGACCACCGACCTGTCCAAGGTCTACGGCAGCGGCGACACCCGGGTGGTCGCCCTGGACCGGGTCAGCATCGCCTTCCGGGAGGCCGAGTTCACCGCGATCATGGGCCCGTCGGGCTGCGGCAAGTCCACCCTGATGCACTGCGCCGCCGGACTCGACTCCCCCACGTCCGGATCGGTGCGCGTCGGCACCACCGAACTCGCCCGCCTCAAGGACCGGCAGCTCACGCAACTGCGCCGGGACCGCATCGGGTTCGTCTTCCAGGCGTTCAACCTGCTGCCGACGCTGACCGCGCTCGAGAACATCACCCTGCCGATGGACATCGCCGGCCGCCGCCCCGACCGTGAGTGGCTGGACCGGGTCGTCTCCATGGTCGGCCTCTCCGACCGGCTCGGCCACCGGCCCGCCCAACTGTCCGGCGGCCAGCAGCAGCGCGTCGCCGTCGCCCGGGCGCTGGCCTCGCGCCCGGCGATCGTCTTCGGCGACGAACCCACCGGCAACCTCGACTCGCGCTCCGGCGCAGAAGTCCTCGGCTTCCTGCGTGACTCGGTGCGCGACCTGGGCCAGACCGTGGTCATGGTCACCCACGACCCGGTGGCCGCCGGCTACGCCGACCGCGTCGTGTTCCTCTCCGACGGGCGCCTCGTCGAGGAGATGTCGCGGCCCACCCCACACCGCGTCCTCGACCTGATGAAGAGCCTGGGCTCCCGCTCCCACGTCCGCTGAGCCGAGCCACCCCCCCCCTGGCCCCGCCCGGGAAGGTTTCCGCCTTCCCGGACATCAACGGAACCCCCTGGAAAGTCTCCACGACTCATGCTGAGAACAACCCTGCGCAACCTCCTGGCCCACAAGGCCCGGCTGGTCATGACCGTCCTTGCCGTCTGCCTGGGCGTCGCGTTCGTCAGCGGCACCCTCGTCTTCGCGGACTCCACCGCCGCCGCCCACCGGGCCGCCGCGTCGAAGACCTTCGCGGGAGTCGACGTCACCGTGACCGACAAGGCCCCCGCACCCGGTACGGACGACGGGTCCGGGACCGGCGTGCTCGACGACGCGCTCGTCGCGAAACTCGCCCGCCTGCCCGGCGTCGCCGCCGTACGCCCGTCGGTCGACGGCTCGGCCACCCTGAACGCGGCGGACGGCACCCCCCTGCGGGCCGACCGAGCCTGGTCGAACCTGGCCGGAGCGTACGTACCGGCCCGGAACGGCAAGGACAACCGCTACCCACTGGACGAGGGCCGCGCCCCCGCGAACAGCGGCGAGATCGCCGTGGACGGCGAAACCGCCGCCGCGGGCCGCTTCCGGCTCGGCGACACCATCACCCTGGCCACGGACGGCCCTGTCATGACCAAGCGGCTGGTCGGCATCGTGACCACCGACGACACCCGCGTCACCGCCGGCGGCACGCTCGTCCTCTTCGACAAGGCCACCGCCCAGAAGCTGTTCGCCGCCCCCGGTCACTACACCGGCATCGACCTGACCGCCTCCCCCGGAACGACCGCGTCCGAACTCGCCGACCGGGTCACGGCCGTGCTGCCCGCCGACCGCGCCGAGGCCACCACGGGCCAGGCCCAGGCAGCCCAGCAGGCCATCCTCGTCGACACCCTGACCCGCGGCTACGAGAAGGTGCCGATGGTCTTCGCCGGGGTCTCCCTCTTCATCGGCTCGTTCCTCATCGTCAACACCTTCACCATGCTCGTGAAACGGCGCACCCGCGAAACCGCGCTGCTCCGGGCGATCGGCGCCTCGCGGCGCCAGGTGTCGCGCTCCGTCCTCCTGGAGGCCCTGCTGGTCGGCCTGGCCGCCTCGGTGGCGGGCTTGCTGCTCGGGCTCGGCATCGCGGCGGTGCTCCCCCACGTCCTCGGCGGCGCCCATGTCCTGCCCAGCGGCCCCCTGGTGATCGGCCCGCGCTCGGTCGCGGCGGCGCTCGGCGTGGGCGTCGGCGTCACCGTGCTCGCCGCGTGGCTGCCCTCCCGGCTGGCCGCCAGGACCTCGCCCATGGAGGCCATGCGGTCGGCAGAGCAGCCGCCTGCGGCACAGCGGTTCCGCTTGCGCGGCACGATGGGCCTGGGGCTGCTGGTGCTCGGCGCCGGCTGGCTGATCTCGCTCAGCGGCGCGGAGGACGCCTCGGAGGAGAACCTGCGCGACGCGATGGCCGGCTGCGGCCTGCTCGCCACCGCCCTGATCGTGCTCGCGCCCCTGCTCGCCGCCCCGGTGATCCGGCTGACCGGGCGGCTGACCGGGCGCTTCGGCGTCACCGGCCGCCTCGCCCGCGAGAATGCCCTGCGCGACCCGCGTCGTACCGCGGCCACCGCCGCCACCCTGCTGATCAGTACCGGCCTCGTCACCGGCCTCGCCGTCATCGGACACTCCACCGCACAGGCTCTCGACCGCCAGGCCGCGGCCGGGCTCGGCGCCGACTACGTCGTCAGCACCCGCTCCACCATGACGGGCATCGACCCCGATGCCGCACGACGACTGGCCGGCACCTCCGGCGTACGTGCCGCGCACCCGATCGCCGACTCGACCCTGTTCACCGGCAGCGGCGTGCGGCAGATCTCCGGCGTCGACCCCGCCACCGTGCGCGACACCATGAAGCTCGACTTCGTCTCCGGCTCCGCCGAAGACCTGGCGCCGGGCCGGATCGCCGTCTCGGCCACCCTCGCCCGGGAGAGCGGGGTGGCCACCGGCGGTCGCCTGAACGTCCAGCTGGGCCACGCGGGCAAGCCCGCCTCGTACGAGGTCGTGGGCGTCTACAAGGACAACCCCGTCGCCCGTGACGCGCTCGGCAGCCGCGGCGAGGTCGCGGCGAACAGCTTCCTGCCCGGCTCCGTCCAGCGCGTGCTCCTGCGCACCGACGGCCCGGCGACGGCGGCGCTGGAGAACCGGCTGCGCACCGCGGCCGGCAACAACCCGCTCCTCAAGGTCCAGGACCGGCAGCAGCTCGTCCGCGAGGCGGCCGGCACCATGGGCGACCTGCTGGACGTGATGTACGGCATGCTCGGCATCGGCGTCGTCATCAGCGCGCTCGGCATCGTGAACACGCTGGCCATGTCCGTCGCCGAACGCACCCGCGAGATCGGTGCGCTGCGCGCACTCGGCATGGACCGCGCCGGCGTCCGCCGCATGATCCGCCTGGAGGCCCTGACCGTCGCCGGTTACGGAACTCTCCTCGGCCTGGCGGGCGGCCTGTTCGGCGC
Organism: Streptomyces misionensis; assembly: GCF_900104815.1. Classification (NCBI taxonomy): domain Bacteria; kingdom Bacillati; phylum Actinomycetota; class Actinomycetes; order Kitasatosporales; family Streptomycetaceae; genus Streptomyces; species Streptomyces misionensis. The sequence continues at coordinate 8,053,167 of NZ_FNTD01000004.1, read as the reverse complement.
CTGGGCCGTCGGCTCCCTCGCCAACGGCGCCATCGACCAGTACACCCTGATCCTGCCCTGGGGCACCCTCCTCCTGGTGGCGCTGCTCTCTCTCGCCACCGGCACCCTCGCCGCTGCCGTCCCCGCCCGCCGGGCAGCCGCGCTGAGCCCCTTGGAGGCAGCCGCGAACACCTGACGCCCAGCACGCACCCACCGAGCCGCCGGCGATGGCGGGCACCGGTCCCTTGCACTGTCTGGAGGTCAGCCCGCTCCGTCACGGTCTTCCCGGGTGCTTCTCCGTGACGCTGGTCCGGCGATCAGGAGGCCACCGTCAGTACGATCTTGCCTTGGATGTGTCCCTGCGCGGCTCGCGTGTGCGCGCGTTCCGCCTCGGCCAGCGGGTAGGTGCTGTCCACCCCGGTCCGCAGCCTGCCCTCGTTGAACAGGCTGCCGATCTCGGCGAGTTGGGGGCCGTTGGAACGCACCTGGATGTTCGAGACGTTGATGCCCAGACGCGCCGTCTCTTCCGGGTCGTACTGGGCGAAGAACACCGGAAGCACGGTGCCTCCGCGCTTGAGAACGGTCAGGAAGCGGGAGCCGGCTGGGCCGCCGACGGTGTCGACCACCAGGTCGACACCGCTGACCACGTCCTCGGCCCGCGTCGTGGTGTAGTCGATGAACTCGTCGGCGCCGAGTTCGCGCAGGAACTGCTCGTGCCGGCTTGAGGCCACCGCGATGACGTGGGCCTCCTTCCATTTCGCCAGTTGCACCGCGAAGTGGCCCACTCCACCGGCGGCCCCGTTGACCAGCACGGTCATCCCCGGCTTGATGGGCACCGGCTGGTGCACCCGGCCGGTGAAAGGAGACGGCACGTCGTGGCCGAGATCGATCAGGTACTGCCACGCGGTCAGCACGGCCATCGGCGCCCCGGCCGCCTGCACGTGGTCGATACCGGCCGGCTTGTGCGCCAGGTCGGAAGCCGGCGCGGCCACGTACTGGGCGTACGTCCGGCCGTCGAATCCGGGGAAGCGCAGCATGCCGAAGACCTCGTCACCGACAGCGAACCCTTGCACGTCGGGAGCGACCGCCTCGACCACGCCCGACATGTCCGATCCGGGGACAAGGGGGAACTCCAGCGCCGGCCTCATCTCGGCCGGCATGACCTTCATCCCCTCACGCAGGTACCAGTCCGGCGGGTTGACGCCCGCCGCGTGCACCCGGACGAGTACGTCGCCCGGGCCGATCTCGGGAACCGGCACCTCGTCGTACCGCAGAACTTCCGGACCGCCCGCTTCGTGGATCTGGATCGCCTTCATCGCGCCTGCCGCTCTCTCGGGGAAACGTTGCTCCTTCAGTCAAGGCCCAGGACGTCATGCCCGTCCAAGACCGGTTCGGCAACCGGATCATTCCGAAACGGCATGACGCGTATCCTGCACGGGTGAACGACCTCGGACAGGATCTGGAACTGCGGCTCGTGCGCTACTTCACCGTGGTGGCGGCACACCGGCACTTCGGCCGGGCCGCCGCCGACCTGCACGTGGCCCAGCCGGCGCTGAGCCGTCAGATCCAACGGCTCGAGAAATATCTCGGCACACGGCTGCTGGACCGCACCCCTCAGGGCACCCGGCTCACTCCGGCCGGCCAGACGTTCCTCCCGCGGGCCGAAGCCCTGCTGCGGGCCGCCCGCCAGGCCGAGCTGGCCGTCCGTGAACAAGCCCAGAGCGATCGAATCGCCATCGGCTACGTCGAAGACCTGGTGATCACTTCCGCCGTGCGGGAACTGCGCCGCCGTTACCCCGACGCCGAGATCACCACCCGGCATCTGAGCTGCCGCGACGTCGGGGCACTGTCCGACAAGCGCGTCGACGCGCTGATCGCGCGGGCCCCGCTGCCGCTCGCCGACGACGACGTGTCCACCACCCCGCTGTACGAGGAGCCCCGGGTGCTCGTGGTCCCGCGCGGCCATCCCCTGGCCGGCCGCGCGTCGGTGACCGCGGAGGAACTGGCCGGCGAAGTGGTGATGCCGTGCGCGTTCGAGACCGCGGACTGGACTTCCTACCGGGTCCTCGGGGCCGACGTGCCTACGGTCGAGAGCTACGAGGACAAGCTCGAACTCGTCGCGAGCGGCGGGGCGATCGCCGTGCTGCCGGTCGGCGATCGGCGCAGCTCGCTGCGGCCCGACCTCCTCACCGTCCCGGTCGAGGGCGCGCCTCCCAGCCGGGTCGTCATGGTCAGCCGCAAGGGGGACCCGAATCCGATGATCAGGAATCTCCGTCTGGCTGCCAAGGCCGTGCTGACCGCCCCGGCCTCCTGACCAGGGCCGGGTCTCTTGAGGGTGTTCGCGCCGTGACCGGGAGGGGGTGCGAGGGCAGCTCGGCGGGGGCCCGAGAGCGGCCGTCGGGGATGCGTGGGCGGGCTGGTGTGTCATGCGTCAGGCGTGCAGCACGACCTTTCCGGCGACGGTGCCGGACTCGGCGAGTCGCATCGCCTCCGCGACCTCGCTGAGGGGCAGTTCGGCCGCGATCCGGGCGGTGATCTCGCCCCGCTGGAGGGCTTCGAACACCTGGGTGAGGTCGGTGCGCAGCCGGGCGCGGAACCGGTTCTTGGACAGGGCACGGCCGGCCCAGACGTTGAAGAAGTAGGCGCGGCGGCGGTTGGGCAGCGTGTTCCACAGCCAGACGCGGCCGAGCAGCTTGAGCACCGGCCACTGCTTGGAGCCCTCGTCGTCGCGAGTGGAGGCGCTGCCGTAGGAGACGAGCGTGCCGCCGGGCGCGAGCAGGCGCCAGGAGTCGACGATGCCACGGCCGCCGACGTGGTCGAAGACGGCGTCCACGCCGTGCGGTGCGAGCTGGCGGACGCGGGCGGGGACGTCGTCGGTACGGTAGTCGACCGGCGTCACTCCCTGTGCGCGCAGGGCGGCGTGGTGGCGTGCCGACGCGGTGCCGATCACCTTCGCGCCGGCGGCGTGGGCGAGTTGGACCAGGACCGAGCCGACCCCTCCGTTCGCGCCGTGCACCAGGACGGTCTGTCCGGCACGGACGCGGGCCTTGCGGTGCAGCATCTGCCAGGCCGTGATGCCGTTGATCACCAGGGTCTCCGCCTCCGCCGCGCCGATCCCGTCCGGGACCCGCACCAGGTCGGCGGCGTCGACGACCACGTGACTGGCCCAGCCACCGACCTTCAGCAGGGCGGCCACCCGGGTGCCTGCCAGACCCGCATCGACACCCTCGCCGGTCTCCGCCACGATGCCGACCACGTCGTAGCCGGGGACGAACGGGAAGGGCGGCTGGTCGTAGTAGCGGCCGCGGCGCATCTGCTGTTCCGCGAAGGAGACACCGGTCGCCTCCATCCGGATTACGACCTGGCCCGGCCCGGGAGCCGGAACGGCGCCCTGGCGCACCTGGAGCCCTTCCGGCTCGACCTTGCCCGGCAGCACGACCTCGACCATCGCAGCGGCGTTCATGACGTCCTCCCTCGACTCGACCAGTCAGTTAATGGCTGGCTCTTTCGTTAGAGGTTATAACTCGACCGAAGAGTGACAGTCAAGCGTGTTCGTAATAGGGTCTAACTAGAGCGTGGGGGAGTCGCTCCGCCGACATCTGGGAACCGCCGGACACGACAGGGAAGGGACGAGCACATGGGCATCGCGGGCAAGGAGACCCCGCGCGAGCGCTACCGGGCCCAGCTGAGGGCCGAGATCAAGGAGCGCGCCTGGGAGCAGATCGCCGCGGCCGGAGCGCCGGGACTGTCCCTCAACGCCATCGCCAAGCAGCTGGGCATGAGCGGTCCCGCGCTCTACCGGTACTTCTCGAGCCGGGACGACCTCATCACCGAACTGATCCGCGACGCCTACCGCAGCCTCGCCGACACCATCCGCGCCGCGGCCGCCTCAGACGCCGACCTCGCCGGACTCGGGCGCGCGCTGCGCTCCTGGGCACTGGACGACCCCCAGCGCTACTTCCTCATCTACGGCACACCGGTCCCCGGCTACCACGCACCCGACGACGTCACCCAGATCGCCTCGGAGATCATGGACGCTCTCCTGGACGCCGCCCGACCGGTCGCAAGCCCCGCCACGCCCGCCGTACAGGACACCGCGTTCGAGTCCCACCTCGCCGAACACCGGCAGTGGGCAGGCGACCACCCCGCTCCCCCGCCGGCCCTGCGCCTCGCCCTGCACTTCTGGACCCGCCTGCACGGCGCCCTCTCCCTGGAGCTGGCAGGCCACTTCACCGGCATGGGATTCGACCCGGCCGAACTGTACGAGAACGAACTGCGCGACCTGACGCGACAGCAGGTTGGAACCTGACAGGGCACAGGTACCCCCCGCCTACGAATTCCGGATCGAGACGTATTGCGTTGGAACGCACTCCAACTCCTAGGTTCGCAGGCATGCGATACATCAAGCTCGGAACGACCGGACTGCAAGTCTCCGCCATCGCCCTCGGCTGCATGAGCTTCGGCGAGCCGGACCGGGGTGGCGAACCCTGGTCGCTGGGCGCGGACGCCAGCCGGGACATCATCAAGAAGGCCCTTGAGAGCGGCATCAACTTCCTCGACACGGCCAATGGGTACAGCGCCGGAAGCAGCGAGGAGATCGTCGGCCGGGCGGTCAAGGACTTCACCCGGCGCGAGGAGGTCGTTCTCTCCACCAAGGTCTGGATGCGGATGCGCCCCGGCCCGAACGGCGCCGGGCTGTCCCGCAAGGCGATCTTCACCGAGCTCGACGCCTCCCTGAAGCGGCTGGGGACCGACTACATCGACCTGTACCAGATCCACCGCTGGGACTACGACACCCCGATCGAGGAAACCCTCGAGGCGCTGCACGACGCGGTCAGGTCCGGGAAGGTCCGCTACATCGGAGCCTCTTCCATGCACGCCTGGCAGTTCGCCAAGGCCCTGTACCTGGCCGACCTGAACGGCTGGACCCGGTTCGTGTCGATGCAGGACCACTACAACCTCATCCACCGGGAAGCGGAGCGGGAGATGCTCCCGCTCTGCGCCGACCAGGGCATCGGCGTGATCCCGTGGAGCCCGCTCGCGCGGGGCAGGCTGACACGGGCCCAGGACACCGCCACGGCACGTGCCGAGACCGACGAGGGCGGCAAGATCCTCTACCGCGACGAGGACCAGGCAGTGGCCGAGCGCGTCCACGAGATCGCGGGCAAGCGGGGTCTGTCCCCGGCCCAGGTCGCCCTGGCCTGGGTCATGCGCAACCCGGTGGTGACCTCGCCCATCGTCGGGGTCACCAAGCCGGCCCAGCTGGCCGACGCGGTCGCCGCGGTGGACGTCGAACTCGACGAAGACGAGGCCGCCTACCTGGAGGAGCCCTACCAGCCGCACCACGCGGCCTACTTGGAGGAGTCCTTCTACAAGTCGCGCCCTGTGGCGGGCTCCCGGTAGTCCGGGCTACCGCCGGGCGCACGAGAACTGGCACCGACTCATATCGCCTCGCCTCGACGCGGGCACGGGTCTGAGCACCCGCCAAGGGGGCTGACCGCGGCATGCTTCAGCTTGATGGTCCTCCACTCCATAGCGGAGGATCATCAAGCAGCGCTCCGGGGGTGTCCGTCCTGAGCATTTCGTCGATGCATCTGCGCAGCCCGACGCCGGTGGTGTCGACCCAGGTAAGCCATGGCACCGGCTGGAGCAGATCGTCGTACCGGCGGATGCCGGGGCCGGCGAGGAGGGCTCGGAGCTCGTCTGGGGCAGCGTCGGTGCCGGAGAGAAGCGGAAGCAGAAGGTGCGCGTCGTCCGTGATCCCCTGACGGGCGGCCTGGAGCGTCCAGTCCACCGGGCACGGAGTCCGCGGTGCCCACTCGCCGCGATCCGGAGCAGGAACGGCACCGCCAGTGCTCCCACTGCGGTCGTGCCGCCCTGGTGGTGAAGATTCGCCCAGAGCTGCCGCGAAGCCCTGTCGGCGGCATCCGCATCGTCGGAGCCGAGCGTGCTGAGGAACCCGGGGATCTCCTCGCCCGGGCCGTAGAAGTGCGGGAGCCACTGCCAAGGAACCTCGTCGTACCTGAACCCGTCCTTGACTTCCCGCGGGATCGCGCCCACGACCGTCCGCCCATCACGCTCCGTGCCGACCCACCGCTGCGGCCAGTCAGCCTGATGGTCAGCAGGAGGAACTCGATGGCACTGATGGTGGCGGCTGTGCAAGCCTTCCCCTTCCTGATGCCGACGGAGAAGACCTTGATGACCAGCGACGACGCTCTCGATCAGTTCAGACACATTGCACGTGAGAGGGCATTTGGCAGGCATGTCGGGTCGGACAGGCTCATTCAGGCTGGTCTGGACGCGCTGATGGCTGGGGTCGAAAGCCCGTCCCTGGCCATGCTGGCCGGTCTCCTCCGGAGCGAGGAGCCCGAAGCGCCAGAGCTTTTCGACCAAGTACTGGAGGAACTGGGACTGCTCTTCCACCCGCCTGCGGACCACCGGGCCGCAAAGTGGGCGATGGCCTACTGGATCGCCGGTCAGATCGCCGACGGATCCCTCGATCCCGCCGTCGGCACTCACCTCATCTGGACAGACATCGCCTATGACCTCGGCTACCCCGAAGAGCTGGAACCCCTTGTGCACTGCGCGCACAACCTAGACGGCTGGGAGGAGAGCTGGGGAGTCTCCGTCGAGGAACTCAACGGAGAAGCGGTCAAGGCAGCGAAGCAGTTCCTCAGCAAGAGGCCTGCAGCCGAGGCGGGGGACTGAACCGGGGTTCGTTCTCGCCATCGGGATCGGTCAACCGCGAGATGAACCGCTCACTCAACGTGGCCGCACCACAGAACCTGAGCCAGAACCATTCCTCGTGAACATCCGCAGCGCTCAACGTTGCCAACTGCTGCAGATGGTGCTCGTTTCTCCGCTGCCTGGGAGGCTCGGCGGCACCCCGGACCTGGCCAAGTACGGCGAGGGGGTGACGCGACGGCGTTCGTGGTGCGCCGGTTCGTCGGTCGTGGCCTCCGTGTCGACCTGAGCGCGAACCCGGACGCGATGCCGCACCACCACGCCCAGTTCGCGGACGTCTGCCACCGCGAGGACCTGGCGGATCTGGTCGCCGTCGACACCCCGCTCGCACCCGCTTCCGGTCGTGGACCGCGGAGTCCGCGGATCCCCCGGCCGTTCCGGAGGCCGGCGAGCCGGGCGGGAGGAGGTCCTCGATCTCCGCGGATCCGACGCGGCGTCGGGATCGCCGATGCCAGGGGAATGCGGGCTGTCGGGCCCCGGGGGCTTACCCGACCGCCCGGAAATCCGCGGCCCGGGCCCCGGGCGCTCGCCGTCCCACCCTTATGACAACAGCATTGACGTGTTTCGGCCCGCCCGGTTTCATGGCTCGCACTTCCCACCAACACCCCCAAGGCGGTGATCCCTTGGCATCGACGGAGAAGGCCATGGGCAGCGGTCCGAGAACCGGTGCGAGCGGCTCCCAGCACTCCATGCACCGGTCACTCGGCCTCCTCGACGGCGTGGCGATCGCCGCCTCCAGTACCGCCGCGACCAGCAGCATCGGGATCGGCCTGGGTCTGATGGCCGGCGTCGTCGGGCTGCACCTGCCCGCGATCATGCTGCTGGCGTTCCTGCCGGTGCTCGCCATCGCCGGCGGCTACGGCCGGCTGAACACCGCCGAACCGGACGCCGGCAGCAGCTACCGCTGGGTGGGCCGCACGCTCAACCCCTGGCTCGGCTTCCTCACCGGCTGGGTGAACACCGTCGGCACGGTGGTGTTCATGGCGTACACCACGACCGTCACCGGCTCGTCGATCGTCCAACTCCTCGACCTGGTGCACCTGCGCAGCGTCGCCGGCCTGCGGCTGGACGCCGACTCGACCGTCCAGTGCACCTTGATCGGTCTGGCCGTCCTGGTCGGCGCCGCGCTGGTCGCGGTGCGCGGGCTCGACCTGGCCGCACGGCTCCAGAAGGCGCTGCTGGTCTTCGAGTACGCCGTGCTGCTGGGCTTCTGCGGGTACGGACTGTTCGCCGGCGGCCAGCCGTTCTCGCTCCAGTGGTACGACCCCTTCGCGATCCCGTCCCTGGAGGCGCTGGCCCAGGGCATGGTGCTCGCGGTGTTCTGCTACTGGGGCTTCGAGTCGGTGTTCAGCGTCGGCGAGGAGGTCCGCCGCCCGCGCGACGCCTCCCGGGCCGGGACGGTCGCCCTGGTGGTGATGCTGCTGCTGTTCCTGCTCGCCGGCACCGCCTTCCAACGGGTTCTGCCGCTGGACGAGTTGGCGGGCAACGGCGCGCACGGGCTGACCTACTTCGGGACCCGGTTGGCCTCGCAGCCGCTGGCCGCGCTGCCGCTGATCGCGCTGATGTTCTCCGCGGTGGCCTCGCTCCAGTCCTCAGTGATCCCGACCGCCCGCGGACTGTACGCGATGGGCCGCGACGGCGTGCTCGGCCCGGTCTGGACCCGCCTGCACCCCCGCCACCGCACGCCCGCCGCGGGCACCCTGCTGATCACCGGCGCCGCGGTCGCCCTGGCGCTGTGCGCGGTCGCCATCCCGACCGTCAACGACCTCATCTCCGCCGCCGTCAACGCGATCGGCATCATCGTCGCGCTGTACTACGCACTCACCGCCGTCGCCGCCGCCGTCCGCTTCCGCCACCTGCTGCGCACCAGCCCGCTGGAGGGCCTGCGCGCGGTGGTCGGTCCGCTGTGCGGCGCCGCGGCGCTGCTCGCCGTCGGCGGCTACCTCGCCTGGACCTTCTACGACTCCGCCGACCACTTCGAACTCGCCGCCGACAACGGCTGGTTCGAACTCTCCGTGGTGATCCTGATGATCGTCAGCGGTCTGCCGGCGGCGGCCTGGGCCCGCTGGCGACGCCGCTCACCGTACTTCCTCGGCGCCATCCGCTAGTCGCGGGCACCTCGCACCACCCCGTACCACCCGAGAACGGAGCACCACCCATGACCAAGGCCGATCTGGTCTTCACCCGAGGCCCCGTACACACCGGCGACGCCGCCCGCACCCGCGGGAGCTCCCTCGCCGTGACCGGCGGTCGGATCACCGCCGTCGGCCACGACGAGGTCCGCGAACTGATCGGGCCGGGAACCGAGGTCGTCGACCTCGACGGAAAGCTGCTGCTGCCCGGTTTCCAGGACGCGCACATCCACGCCGTGGGCGGCGGCACCGAGCTGGCCGCCTGCGACCTCACCGGCACCGTCGGCGCCGCCGACTGCCTGGCGCGGATCCGCGCCTACGCCGAGGCCCACCCCGACCAGGAGTGGATCACCGGCAGCGGCTGGTCGATGGAGAGCTTCGACGGCGGCCTGCCGACCCGGCAACTGCTCGACACCGCCGTCCCCGACCGGCCGGTCTACCTCGCCAACCGCGACCACCACGGCGCGTGGGTCAACACCCGGGCCCTGGAGCTCGCGGGCCTCGACCGCGCCACCCCCGACCCGGCCGACGGGCGGATCGAACGGGAGCCGGACGGCACCCCCAGCGGCATGCTCCAGGAAGGCGCCACCGCCCTGGTCGCCCGGCTGATCCCGCCCGTCACCGCCGCCGACCGCCTCGACGGGCTGCTGCGCGCACAGCGGCTGCTGCACTCGCTCGGCATCACCGGCTGGCAGGACGCCCTGCTCGGCGAGTTCAACGGCATGCCCGACCCCTCCGACGCGTACCTGGCCGCCGCCCGCTCCGGCGCGCTGACCGCCCGGGTGACCGGCGCGCTCTGGTGGGAGCGCGACCGGGGAGCCGAACAGATCCCCGAACTCGTCCAGCGGCGCGCGGAGTTGACGCACGGCAGGTTCCGGGCCGGCTCGGTGAAGATCATGCAGGACGGCATCGCGGAGAACTTCACCGCCGCCATGACCAGCCCCTACCTCGACAGCTGCGGCTGCGCCACCACCAACTCCGGCCTCAGCTTCGTCGATCCGGTCGCCCTGCGCAGCCACGTCACCGAACTCGACGCGCTGGGCTTCCAGGTGCACTTCCACGCGCTCGGCGACCGGGCGGTGCGCGAGGCGCTGGACGCGGTCGAGGCCGCCCGCGCCGTCAACGGGTGGCGCGACACCCGCCACCACCTCGCGCACCTCCAGGTGGTCCACCCGGACGACGTGCCGCGCTTCGCCCGGCTCGGCGCCGTCGCGAACATCCAGCCGCTGTGGGCGGCCCACGAGCCGCAGATGGACGAGCTGACCATCCCGTTCCTCGGTCCGGAGCGCGCCGCCTGGCAGTACCCGTTCGGCGCGCTCCAGCGGGCGGGCGCCACGCTGGCGGCGGGCAGCGACTGGCCGGTGAGCAGCCCGGACCCACTGGCCGGCCTGCACGTGGCCGTCAACCGGCGCCTGCCCGACGCCGACGACGACCGGGTCCTGCTGCCCGAGCAGCGGCTCGACCTCGCCTCCGCGATCGCCGTCTACACGGCCGGGTCGGCGTTCGTGAACGGCCACGACGACGCCGGCGTGCTCGCCCCTGGGCAGTTGGCCGACCTGGTCGTCCTCGACCGCGACATCCTCACCGGCCCGCCCGAGGAGATCGCCGCTGCCCGGGTGCTGCGGACGTACGTCGGCGGCGAACTGGTCCACGCCGCCGACTGATCCCACCCACGGCCCCGGGCCGTCGGCGGCGCGCACCGCTCAGCGCGCCGCCGCCAGCCGGGCCTCGGCGGCGTCCAGCAGCAGGTCCAGCGCGAACCGGTAGCCGCTGCGCCCCATCTCGGCGGCGAGCAGGTGCCCGGTGGCGGCGATGTGCGGGTGGGCCCCGGCGTCGAGCCTGGCGTAGGAGGCGTGCCAGACCCGCTGGTCCGCCGACTGCGCCGCGGCCGGCAGGGCGAGCGAGGCGGCGTCCAGCACCGCGAATCCAAGGCTCTGGTCGACGAACGCGTGGTAGATGCGCACCGCCTCCGGGTCGGGGAACCCCGCGGTGCGCAAGATGCCGAGGATCGCCTCGACGGCGGCGATCTCGTGGGTGCGCCCGGTGGTGCGGTGGGCGGCGAGCAGCGCGGCCTGCGGGTGGGCCCGGTAGCCGGCGTAGATCCGCAGGCCGATCTCCCGCAGGTCGGCCCGCCAGTCCCCGGTGGCCTGCCAGCCGTCCTGGGCGCGGGCGATCAGTTCCTCGGCGATGGCGAGCAGCAGATCGTCGGTGCTGTGGAAGTAGCGGTAGACCGCGCTGGGGTCGGCACCCAGCGCGGTGCCTAGCCGGCGGACGGTGAGCGCCTGCGCACCGTGCTGCCCGACCAGCCGCAGCGCCGTGTCGACGATCAGTTCGCGGGAGAGCACCACCCCCTGCTTGGTCGGCCGCCGACGGCGCCGCTGGGGCTCGGGCACTACGCGTTCGCTCATCACCTCAGCGTATGACAACTCAGCTGACGTAACCCGGAGATCCGATGGTTGAGGAACCTTCCCTTGAGTTCGCTTTCCATCGACCGGGTGGACGGAGTGGCGGTTCCGACGCTCCGTCGCCCGGCCGAGCGCAACGCCCTCGACGACGCCACGGTGCTGGGCCTGGAGGAGTTCTTCCGGAAGCCGGGCGCGGACGTCCGCGCCGTCGTCCTGGACGCCGAGGGTGATCACTTCTCGGCCGGGCTCGACCTCGGCGAGCTGACCGAGCGCCGCACCGAGGAGCCGCTGGAGCACTCGCTCATGTGGCACCGCGTCTTCGACACCATCGAGGGCGGGCACGTCCCCGTGGTGGCCACCCTCAAGGACGCGGTGATCGGCGGCGGTCCGGATTCCCCGGCTGATCGGCGCGCACCGCATGGCGGACATGATGCTCACCGGCCGCGCCCTCGACGCCGCCGAGGGACAGGCCGCCGGCCTCTCGCAGTACCAGACCGAGGAGGGCGGGGCGCGCGCCAGGGCCCTGGAACTCGCGGAGCGGAGCGCGGGCAACGCGCCGCTGACCAACTTCGCCGTCCTCCAGGCCCCCCGGATCGCCGGGGCCTCGCCCGCCGGCGGCCCGCTGCTCGCACAGCGATGACCCAGGCTGGAGAGCGGCACCGCGTGGCCTCCGTCCAGAGGGTGCCTTCCCGCTGCCCGGCCCTGCTGCGCGCAGGCATGCCTGCATCCGGCAGACCATCTCCCTCGCCGCAGCCCCGTGCCGCGGGAGGAGGCGCCATCACGTCTCGCTCGCCGGTTCCCGGCCCCGGGTCTGCGAGGATGAGTCGTATGGACGTGCGTAGCAGGAACCATGTGCGGGTGTCCGGGCGGCCGGGCGGGCCTGTGGTGATGCTGGCACACGGGTTCGGATGCGACCAGAACCTGTGGCGTCTTGTGGTTCCGGCGCTGGAGCGTGAGTTCACCGTGGTGCTCTTCGACCATGTGGGAGCAGGCCGCTCGGACCTGTCGGCGTGGAGCGAGGACCGCTACTCCAGCATGGGCGGCTACGTGGACGACGTGCTGGAGATCTGCCGGGAGCTGGACCTCGGTCCGGTGACGTTCGTGGGCCACTCGGTCAGCGCGATGATCGGCGTACTGGCCGCGGCGCGACACCCTGAATACTTCGCGGGGCTGGTGCTGCTCGCCCCCTCCCCCTGCTTCGTCGACGATCCCGCGACCGGGTATCGCGGCGGGTTCAGTGCCGAGGACATCGAGGAGCTGCTGCAGTCCTTGGACGCAAACTATCTGGGCTGGTCGGGGGTGATGGCACCGGTCATCATGGGGAACCCCGAGCGCCCGGAACTGGGGCAGGAGCTGACCAACAGCTTCTGCGCCACCGACCCGGAGATCGCCAGGGTCTTCGCCCGTGTGACGTTCCTGTCCGACAACCGCACCGACCTGGCGCGGGTCGCGGTGCCCACCCTCGTCGCCCAGTGCTCCACCGACGCCATAGCCCCACCGGAGGTCGGCGCCTTCGTCCATGGGCAGATCAAGGGCAGCCGGCTCATCACCCTGAACGCCACCGGGCACTGTCCCCAGCTCAGCGCCCCCGAGGAGACCGCCCAGGCGATCGCCGCGTTCGCCAGGACACTGCGATGATGTGCCGGAGCGACGGCGACCAGAACTCGGGCCCCGACCCCGAGGAGCCCCCGGACGACGACCAGACTTTCTCCGCCCTGCTGGAAGACAGCGTTGAGGACCTGTACGAGAACGCCCCGTGCGGATACCTCTCCACCCTGCTGGACGGGCAGATCGCCAAGGTCAACACCACTCTGCTGAACTGGCTGGGCTACAAGCGCGCGGAGCTGGTCGGCCGAAGGAAGTTCTCCGACCTCCTCACCGTCGGTGGGCGGCTTTATCACGAGACGCACTTCGCGCCGCTCCTGCGCATGCAGGGCGAGATCAGCGGCATCGCGCTGGAGCTGAGAGCCGCCGACGGCAGCCGACTGCCGGTCCTGGTGACCTCCACCGTCAAGACCGGCAGCGACGGGCAGCCGCTGCTGATCCGTACCACCGTCTTCGACGCCCGCGACCGCCGCGCCTACGAGCAGGAGCTGCTGCGTACCCGGCAGGAGGCCGAGGGCGAACGCGAACGCCTCCAGCAACTGGCCACCACTCTTCAGAGAACGCTGCTGCCGCCTGCACTGGAGAACGTGCCCGGCCTGGACGTGGCCGCGCACTACCACATCGCCTCGGTCGACGAGGTCGGCGGCGACTTCTACGACCTCTTCCCCCTCGCAGCCGGGTCCTGGGGACTGTTCCTCGGAGACGTGTGCGGCAAGGGCGCCGAGGCGGCGGCCGTCACCTCCCTGGCCCGCTACACCCTGCGTGCCGCCGCCGTCTACGACCCCGACCCGGCCGCGGTCCTCAGCAACCTCAACACCGTCCTCAACCACGAGTACAACGGCACCGATCCCCGGTTCTGCACCGTCATCTTCGGCCTGCTCACCCCCGACGGCGACCAGGGCGGCTTCCGTATCACCCTCGCCAGCGGCGGCCACCCCCCGGCCCTCCTGCTGCGCGCGGACGGCACCGCCGACTGCCTGCCCACCCCCGGCGGCCAGCTCATCGGCGTCCTGCCCGACGCCGACATCGCCACCATCACCTTCCGTCTCGAAGCCGGCGACACCCTGCTCCTGCACACCGACGGCCTCACCGAGGCCCACACCGCCGTCCGCGGCGAACGCTACGGCGACGAAGCCCTCCTCGACTTCGTCCGGGCCCTCGCCCCCACCACGGCCCAGGACATCATCACAGCTGTCCGTGGCCTCATCGACACGCTCGGCACCGGGGTGGACGACGACACCGCCGTCCTGGCCGTCCACGTGCCCCGCGCCGACCGTGAAGAGCGGCAGTGAGCGGGACGATCACCCATACCCGGGGCACCCCTCCGACCCCGTCGCCGAGGTGACCCGCCCGCTGCCCCGGGCTGGACATCGGCCACGGGGCGGCAACGCGTCGTCGACCTCGGCGGCCCCGGAAAGGACCGCTCGGGGCCGACGGTGCGACAGCACGAAATCACCTGACGGATCGTCAACGGCCGCTGTGTCGCCTGCGGCTGGTTCGTGCCAGCATGGACGGGCGCACGTCCAGGAGCACGTGCGCGTGCCGATCGGGGGAGCGATGAGGGGCGAGACAGCGCCGGACATGGTGATCGGCGGGCGCTACAAGCTGGTCGGCCGGCTCGGCGCAGGCGGATTCGGGCAGGTCTGGAGGGCTCGTGACCTGGCGCTGGCCGTGGACGTGGCGGTGAAAGAGGTCCGGCTGGACGACGCGGTGCCGCACGCCCTGCGCGGGGAACTCCTCGCCCGCGCGGGCAGGGAGGCCCGGAACGCGGCGCGACTGCGCGACCACCCGCACATCGTCACCGTGCACGACGTGGTGGAGGTCGACGGCATCCCGTGGATCGTCATGCAGCTCGTGGACGGCCGCTCGCTGGCGGAGGAGCTAGACGAACGAGGCACGCTGCCGGTGGGGCGGGCCGCCGACGTCGCTCGTGCCCTGCTGCGCGGGCTCGACGCGGTGCACCGGGCGGGCCTGGTGCACCGGGACGTGAAGCCGGCGAACACCATGCTGGCCTCCTCCGGCGCGATCCTGCTCGCCGATTTCGGGATCGCGGTGGACCGGAAGGACCCCCGGCTGACTGCCCCCGACATGGTCATCGGCTCACCGGGCTACATGGCTCCCGAACGCTGGCAGGGCGGCCCGTACGACGGCCGGGCGGACCTGTTCTCCCTGGGCGCGACGCTGTACGAGGCGATGGAGGGCGTGCTGCCGTTCCCCGCGTCCAACCCCACCGCCGTCCTGACCGAGCCGCCCCGCCCGCCCGTGCGGGCCGGCCGGCTCACCGCTCTCGTCATGGCGCTGCTGCGGAAGGACCCGGCGCAGCGCCCGACGATCGCACAAGCACTGGACATGCTCGACCACGCCGCGTCCACGCTGAGACTTCCGATCACGCAGGAGCAGTCCCCGGACCGGAAGCCCTCCCGTGTGAGGCCCTCCGGTCCGGTGACGATCAGCCACACCCGACAGGCCCTGACGAGGAGGAGCACCCAGGACGCCTCCTGTCTCCTAGCCCTCTCCTTCGTTCTGCTGGGAGCCGTGGCGGGACTGCTCCGGGACGCTCACGTCCACCAGGGGCACTACGACCGGTTGTCCGGGTCGCTGGTGGTCGGGCTCGTCACCGGCGCAGTGGTGGGCGGCCTGGTCAGCAGCGCGGTGGGGTACGTGCGCGGGTTCTTCCTCACCTCCGACAGCGTCACCTTCGCTCACGAGTCGATCACCGTCACGCAGGCCAGTGCCGCACGCTCGATCCGCGTGCGGTGGGACGACCTGTCGCTCATCGCCCTGACCGGCCCCGCCGGCGGACGCAAGGACCTGGTCGTCTGGTTCGCCGACGAGGAGACGGGCAGGAGCATGCGCCTGGAGCGGCTGCAAGGACTCGACAACGAACGGGGCCTGGCCCACCGCCTTTACCGGACGGCCGCCGGGGCGAACAGACCGCGGCAACTACAGGCCGACCAGCTCACCGCCCCGCTGCGCGCCCACGCCGCCGAGCTGTACTACGAGATGGCGACCCCTCCGATGTCGCACCTGGTCGGCGTGGGCGGGGGGAACATCCTGGCCGTGGACGGGGCGGGAAGCCTGTGGCGGTATGCGGCACCGGGGTATGACCCTTTCGAGAAGACGCGGGTCGGCGCCGGCTGGGGCAAGATGAAGAAGCTCGTCGCCATCGGGGGGTCGAACGGCGACATCCTGGCGATCAGCGACTCCGGGGACATGTACCGCTACCACGGCCCGGACTACCACGGTCCCAGCAGGACCCGGGTCGGCACGGGCTGGGAGACCATGAGTCATGTCACCAGTACCGGCGACGGCACCGGCGACCTCTTCGCCGTGGACGACGCGGGCCGGCTGTTCCACTACCGGGGACCCCACTACTACGGCTCGCAGCGCAAGCAGATCGGCACCGGCTGGGGCACGATGAACGCCGTCGTGGGCGTCGGCGACATCTCCGGCAGCGGCAGCGCCGACATCCTCGCCGTCGACGACGCGGGCCGGCTGTTCCACTACCGGGGACCCCACTACTACGGCTCGCAGCGCAAGCAGATCGGCACCGGCTGGAACACCATGACCAACCTCGTCGCGATCCCCGGTTCCGGGACCACCGACCTGCTCGCCACCGGCGCCACCACCGGGCACCTGTACCGCTATACCGGCCCCGCCTACTCGGGCGCGCGACGCCGGCGGATCGGCACGAGCTGGTGACCCCGCGGTCGGGCATGGGCGGCCGGAGTCCGGCCGTCGCGCGGTGGGTTCACAGCCGTGACAGATCGTCCACCAGGTCCTCCAGGGCCAGCGGGCCCTGAGCACAACGGGGGTCAAACGCCGCCTGCCGGCCCGCCTGCCGGTCGCTGCTCGTCGGGCTCCTCGGTGACGGACGGTGGGGCGAGCGGCCGGCCGGGCAGGAACCGCGGCCGGTTCTCCGGTGGCGGTCGCCTCCCGGACCCCGGACGGGGCCCGCAGGGAGCGTGCGGTGGCGCTCTCCTGCCGCCGTCGTCCGCTCGCCCATGCCGGTGCACGGCGGCATCGGCGGCTCCACGTCTGCCACGAGCCGCAGCTGCGAGGCCTTCAGGCCGCGGGGGTGGCCCCCTCGCACCCGATCCGTCTCGTCTCGTTCGGCCACCTGTGCCTTCGACCCGGTCGGCGGCGGGCGTCCGGGCGGTGGGCAGCTCCGCGGCCCGGACGCCGCCCGATCAAGCGTGCGAGGCCGCTCCGGCTCATGCCCCGGATCGGGCACTCGCGGGAGCAGTGGTCCTCCCGCGCTCCGGGCCACCGCGCATGTCCCTCGACGTGGCCGTCAGGCCGGGGCCGGAGTGGGGGCGGGATCACCAGGGGAGGGTGCCGAAACGGTCGACGAACTGTCCGGTGGGGCCGTCCGGGCCGATCGTCGCGAGGGCCACGATGGATTCGGCGCCCTCGGCCACACTGTGCCCGATGCCTCCGGTGAAGTCGGTGGCGGTCTGGCCGGGGTCGGCGGCGTTCACCTTCATGTCCTTGAGTTCCCTGGCGTACTGCGTCGTGAGCATGGTGACCGCTGCCTTCGACGCGGCGTAGAGGGGCAGGGCGTACTGAGACTCGATCCGAGCCGGGTCCTGGGTCATGCCGAACGAGCCCATTCCGCTGGACACGTTGACGATGACAGGGTGCGACGACTTGCGCAGCAGCGGCAGGAAGGCGTGCGTGACGCGCACGACGCCGACGACGTTCACGTCGAGGACGGCGCTCATGTCGGCCGCGGTGTACTCCTCGACGGGCCCGACCCGGCCGAGCACGCCGGCGTTGTTGACCAGGACGTCGATGGCCCCTTCGTGCGCGGCGACGTCGGCCGCGGCGGCCTCGACCGAGGCGTCGTCGGTCACGTCGATCCGGACGAACCGGGCGCCCAGTGACGCGGCCGCGGCCCGGCCGCGCTCGGGATCACGGGCGCCGACGACGACGGTGTGCCCCGCCTCGACGAGACGACGGGCGGTCTCCATGCCGAGGGACTTGTTGGCTCCGGTGATGAACGTGGTGGTCATGCTGGCTTCTCCGCTCCGAACAGCGCCGTGGTGCGCTGTTCACGGACTCGATGCTGCGTCCCCGGGAGCCTGACCGGGAGCCACGGCACTTCCTGGTACGGCGCGTACCACCCACGGAAGCGGGCCCCTCACTGCCGAAGGGACATGCTCTGGACGTCCACGGCGGCGAGCAGATCGAGTTTGCCGCGGGCGTCGGTGCCCGGCTGCGGTGTGTACACCACGAGTCGGAGATCGCCCTGGGTGGTCAGCACATCGGAGATCAGGGCGATGTCTCCGACCTCGGGGTGTTCCGCGTACTTGCGCGCACTCTCGTGACCGCCCACCGACCGGCTGCTCCACAACTCACGGAACCGCGGGCTGCGGCTCAGCCTCTCGATCAGGGCCGGCAGCTCGGGGTCGTCGGGGTACCTGCTGGTCGTCGCACGGAGGTCGGCGATGAGCGACTCCTCGAACGCCGCCCGTTCGGACGCCGTCTGCCGCACGCGCGGCAGCTCCCCCAGGAACACCCAGACCAGGACGTTGCGCTCCTCCGACTCACGGACGGCCAGCTCACCGAATGTGGCCGCGAACAGCGGGTTCCAGTACAGCAGCTGCCAGGTGGCGTCGTAGAGCGCCAACGGATTGGCGGCGAGCTGGTCCGTGATCCGGTACAGGTTCGCCGGGATCACCCGCGGGACCCGCCGGGGGTCCGCGACGTGGCCGGCCATCCGCAGGAGGTGGGCGTGCTCGTCGTCGGACAGTTGCAGGGCGCGGGCCAGTGCGGAACACACCTGCGCCGAGGGCGTCTGCACCCGCCCCTGCTCGAGCCGGACCACGTACTCGACCGAGATGCCGGCCAGCATGGCGAGTTCCGCACGCCGCAGGCCAGGAACCCGTCGGGATGTCCCGTGCCCCCACCCCACCTGCGCGGGATCCAGCCGATCCCGCCACGCCCGCAACGTGTCACCGAGTTGATTCATGCACGCCATCATCCGTCACCCCGTCGCACAGCCGGGTGGTACGCGGTGTGACAGAGGTCGAAGGGTGCCTGCCCAGGCCGCCCTTGACTGCCACCTTGGTCGCCGAGACCGCAGGGTGACCGGGGAGGGCAGCAGTCTGCTGCATTGGCAGCACCGAGGTCACCGGGTAGGAGGAACCAGCCCCCGGCCACCAGGCAGACATCACCGCCCCGGTGTGACGATCACAAGGAGACGACACCACGGCTCCGGTCGATGACCCTGCCCGTCAGGAGGACCCAAGGATGAACCCGACTGTGAAACACGTTCTCGGTGCCGCCGCGGCGATCGCCATAGGCGCGCTGGCCCCGCTCGCGACCGCCGCTTCCCCCGCCGCCGCCTCCGCAGGCGCGCACTGCGCCCGTGCCGAACAGGACGTGTGGGACAGCGGGCCCAGCCGCACCGTGACCGCCCGGGGCTGCACCATCCCGTCCCAGGAGCATCGGTGGTACACCGTGGAGATCGACACCCTCGTCGAGCGCCACTACAAGGGTGAGAGCGTGGAGGCCGGAGTCGACCGGTCCACGACCGTGCACGGCAGGACCATCAGGTGCCTCGGCCACACCTCCGGCGCCGGCGCCGGCACGGTCGACTGGTTCGGCTGCCCGCCCGTCTGACGCGCCCGCTTCAACCGCCGCCCGACGGAACGGTGATCGATGCGCCCGGCCGTGTCCTTCCAGAGGGCCGCGTCCGGCGGCGGTGGGCGGCTTCGCCGGCGGCGGTCAAGGCAGATAGGTACTTTGACATACCTATATGACCGGACCTAAAATTCCTGTGTGCCCGAGACCAGCGCGTCCGCCCAGGACATCGACCACGTAGCCGCCGGGCTCGTGGCATGCCTGCCCGCGCTGGCCCGCGCCTTGGAGCGCCGGGTCGATCTGGAGTTTCCGCACCCCAAGCCGCCGGAGGCGCAGCTCGCGCTGCTGCGTCATGTCGAGGCCAACGACGGCGTCACCGTTCGCCGAGCGGCAGCGGCTCTGCTGATGAAGCCGAACAATGTCAGCGCCCTGGTGACGCAGTTGAGCGAACAGGGACTGCTGGAGCGTCGGCAGGACCCGCAGGACAAGCGCATCGCGCATCTGCACCTCACCGTGACCTCCCGTCAGCAGATCAGCGAGGTTCGGCACCTCATGAGCGACCAGGTCGCCCAGGCGCTGCGCACCATGACCGACGGCGAACTCGACGCCCTCGGCTCGGCGCTGTCCTCTCTGCAGGAGCTGAACAAGCGCCTTCACCCCGCCGTCGACTGAAACTCACGTGCAGGCCCAGCCTGTGCGCGACGACGGCAGGCGGCCCTTTCCGCTTTCTCCCGGCCGTGTCCGGCCGCACCTTCGCCGGATACGGCCGGTCATCCTGCGCGGACCCGCAGAGTCGTCCGCTGCCACCTGCCCCCAACGTCTGATCAAGGACTCACGCTTTCATGTCCTCGGAAGTCATCAACTCCTCGGCTCCACCTGCCCCTTCGGCACACGCGGGCGGACCGCGCGGCCGTCGGGACAACCCCTGGCTGACCCTCGTCGCCGTCGCCTTCGGGCTGTTCATGGTCGGTCTGGACGGTTCCGTCGTCTCGATCGCCAATCCGGAGATCGGCCGCGACCTGAACGCCTCCACCGCCGACCTCCAATGGGTCACCAACGCCTACCTGCTCGCCCTCGCCGCGACCCTCATCCTGGGCGGCAAGCTCGGCGACCGCTTCGGCCGCCGCACCTTCTACCTGATCGGTGTCGCCGGCTTCACCCTCGCCTCCGTCGCCATCGGTCTGTCGGGGTCCATCGAAGGCGTCATCGTCTTCCGCGCCTTCCAGGGGTTCTTCGGGGCGCTGCTGATGCCCAACACCCTCGGCATGCTGCGCGCCGTCTTCCCGCCGAGCAAGTTCGGCATGGCCGTGGGGATCTGGGCCATGGTGTCGTCGGTCTCCACGGCGCTCGGTCCGATCGTGGGCGGTCTGCTCGTCGAGCACGTCAACTGGGAATCCGTGTTCTACATCAACGCCCCCGTCGGTGTGATCGCGCTCGTCTTCAGCATCGCGGTGCTGCCGCAGAGCAGGAACACGGCAGCGGCGCGGGAGAGGTTCGACTTCCCGGGGGTCGTCCTGCTCGCGCTCGGTCTGCTCGCCGTCGTCTTCGGTGTCGTCAAGGGCGAGACCTGGGGCTGGACCTCCGCCGGCACTCTGGGCGCCATGGGCGCGGGGGTCGTGGTCCTGCTGCTCTTCGGCTGGTACGAGACCCGCGTGGCGCACCCGCTGCTGCCCATGCGTCTCTTCCGCAATCCCGCGCTGACCATCGGCACCGTCATCACCGCCCTGAACTTCTTCGTCCTGCTCGGCGTGATCTTCTTCGTGATGCTGTACCTGCAGAACGTGCGGGGGTTCACTCCGGTCGAGGCCGGTGTCCGTACCCTGCCGCTCAGTCTCGCCTCGGTGGTCGCCTCCCCGCTGGGCGCGGCGCTCACCGAGAGGTTCGGCCCACGCCTCACGATGCCGCTCGGCATGGCGCTCCAGGCCGTTGCCTGCTTCGCGATGCTCGGCTGGGGGGCGCACTCCTCGTACGGCGCGATGTGGCCCCCGTTCATCGCTCTGGGCCTCGGCGTCGGCATGGTGATGGCGTCCTCCTCCGATGCCATCGTCGGCAACGCGCCGGTGAGGGACGGCGGCGTCGCGGGCGGTCTCCAGGCCACCGCTCTGCAGGTCGGCGGCGCGCTCGGCACGTCCGTCCTGGTCTCCCTCATCAGCAGTCGGGTCGGCTCGACCCTGACCGGGGAGCTGACCTCCTCCGGCCTGCACGCCGACGCGGCCGGCCGCTTGTCCGAGGGTGCGAAGGACGCGGTGGCCATGGGCGTCGCTCCGGTCTCGGGCGACATGCCCGCCTCGATCAGGTCGGCGGTCGTCGAGGGCAGCCACCAGGCGTTCATGAACGGCGTCCACAGCGCCGTGCTGGTCTCCGGCGTCCTGTGCGTGCTCGGCGCTCTGCTCGCCGTCACGGGCGTGCGACGCAACCCCGGGGCGGCCTGTCACTGAGGGCGCGGCATCCTGCCGGCCGAGGCGAGGGCGCGCTGCGGGGGCGGAAGCTCCGCCACGCCTCGGCCGGCTGCCCGAGGGGCCCTGCGACGCGGTCGGGCGCCGCGGGGCCCTCCCCTGTTCTGGTTCGCAGCCGGCGCTCGGCGGGGCAGTGCCCGGTTCACCGCCCTTGCGGCCAGCCGGTGTACGCCTCGGCGAGGTAGGTCGACCCCGCGGTGGAACCGGTCACCGCGGCCAGCTCCCCCTCCTGGCGCCGGACGTCGAACGGGGTGGCCTCCGGCAGCGTGTGCAGCATGGTGGTCATCCAGTAGGAGAAGTGCTGGGCCTTCCAGACCCGGCGCAGTGCCCGCTCGCTGTAGGAGGTGAGCGGGGCGGTGTCGCCGCGGGCGACCGCCCTCTCGAGTTCCTGGGCCAACACGCGCACGTCGGCGAGTGCCAGGTTGAGGCCCTTGGCGCCGGTCGGCGGCACCGTGTGCGCGGCATCGCCGGCCAGCACCAGCCGCCCGTGGTGCATCGGCTCCTGGACGAAACTGCGGAAGGGGAGGACGGTCTTGGAGGTGATCGGCCCTTCCTTGAGCCGGTGGCCGTTGGCCCCGACCCGCGACTGGAGCTCGTCCCAGATCCGGTCGTCGGACCAGGCGGCGGCGTCCTCCGCGGGGTCGCACTGGAAGTACATCCGCTGGAGGGTCTCGGTGCGCTGGCTGATCAGCGCGAAGCCTCTCGGGGAGTGGTTGTAGATCAGCTCCGGTGCGCTGGGCGGTGCCTCGGTGAGGATCCCGAACCAGGCGAAGGGGTATGCGCGGAAGTACTGGGTGCGTGCCGCTTCCGGTACCTCGCGGCGGCACAGGCTTCGTGATCCGTCGGCGCCCACGAGGAAGTCGGCGCGGACCTCGTGGCCGGTGCCGTCGGCGTCGGTGAAGCGCAGGACGGGTGAGTCGGAGACGATGTCGTCGACCGACACGTCGGTGACGCCGAACCGGACGTCGCCGCCGTCGCGCTCCCGGGCGTCGGCGAGGTCGACGAAGACGTCCGTCTGGGGGTAGAGCTGGGTCGAGGCGCCGACCAGCTGCTGGAAGTCGATGCGGTGGCTGCCTCCGCCGAAGGCCAGTTCGATGCCGTCGTGGCGGTAACCGTCCCGGTGCACCCGTGCGGAGACGCCGGTTCCGACCAGGAGGTCGACGGAGTCCTGTTCGAGGATTCCGGCACGGTGGGTCTGTTCGATCTCCCGGCGGCTGCGCAGATCGACCACGACCGAGTCGATCCCGGCGCGGGCCAGCAGGTGGGAGAGCATGAGTCCGGCAGGGCCGGCTCCGACGATGCCGATCTGCGTGCGGCTTCGGATGCGTGACGAGGTCATGGCCGGCATTCTCGAACCGTCCGGTCGCTTCGACCACCCTGTCCTTCCGTCCAGTGGAAGCCGGTCAGCCGGCCACCGGTCCGGGGATACTGCGCCCGATGCCCCGCGCCGCCACGCGCAGGGCGCCGACCAACCGCCCCCGGTCAGGCTTGAGTTGGGGAAGCACGACGCCGAGTGCGGCCACCACGTCACCGCCGGCCCGGATCGGCACGGCCACCGAGCACGCGCCCAGAGTCATCTCCTCCCCCGTCGTGGCGAAGTCGTCCTCGCGCACCTTCTCCAGCTGGCGGAGCAACCGGCCCGGCTGGGTCACCGTGTACGGCGTCATCCGCGGCAGGTCGTCGAGCACCTGGCCCTGGACACCGGCCGGCGCGTACGCGAGCAGCACCTTGCCGACCCCCGTCGCGTGCAGCGGCAGCCGTGATCCGATCGCGCTGACCACCGGCACCGAGGCGTGCCCGGAGAGCCGGTCGACGTACAGCGCCCACCGGCCGTCGCGCACCGCGAGGTGGACGGTGGCCCGGGTCGCACCGTACAGGTCGTGGAGGTACGGCGAGGCGATCTGCCCCAGCCCCGTGTGCACGGGCGCGAGCAGGCCGATGTCCCACAGTCGGCGTCCGACGACGTACTTGCCCGACTCGGTGCGGCTCAGCGCCCCCCAGGCGACGAGATCGGCGACCAGCCGGTGCGCCGTCGCGGCGGGAAGGCCGGCCCGGGCCGCGAGATCGGTGAGGCCGAGCTGACGGTGCCGCTCGTCGAAGGCGCCGAGGATCGCCAGGGCGCGGCTGGTCACGGAGCGCCCGCGGCTCGCGGCGTTGCCGGCCATGTCCGACGTCCTTCCGCTCGGTGGGCGGTGACCCGGGCGAGGCCCGCCACCGCTCCTCGCTGGCTGGCTGGATTCAGGAGCGCGTGGCCAGGTGGTCCGCAGGCGCGCGGAGTTCATCGGCGGCGTCGGCCACGCGCCGGATGAGGCCGAGGAAGAGGGTCTGCTCCTCGGTGGAGAGCGGTGCCAGGAACACCTGGTTCATCCGGGCGGTGCGCACTGTCAGCTTGCGGTGGACGCGCAAGCCGTCGTCGGTCAGACGCAGCAGGAAACGCCGGCCGTCCTGCGGATCACGGTCCTTGTCGAGGAAGCCGCGCCGGATGAGCCGACTGATCACCTCGGCGATGGTGGAGCGGTCGAGGCCGACCCGCTCGCCCACCGTGCGCTGATCGAGGCCGGGTTCGGCGACGAGCGTGTTGAGGACCGCGAACTGCGGTGAGGTGATCTCCTCGGAGACCATCGTCGTCCACAGCAGGTGGTGTGCCTGCTGGAGCCGCCGGGCGAGGTGCCCTGGGTGGGAGTTCAGGTCCACCGCCGCCATCCGTGCTCCTCGTCTCAGGTGTCAGCGCGTCCGTCCGCAGACTGGATTCATTCCGTGCACTGAACGATAACAAGTGACTGATCTGAAGCCCAGGGTTCTTCCGATGGGGGCTTCATGTTTCGTGCGACCTCTAGTCGGCAGGGGCCTTGACGACCCTCTTGGGAAGTGGCAGCGTACGGAAACCTCACCGAGAAAGTCAGTGTACTGACTACTTGCCAATGAGAAATGGGGCCGCACCGATGGACAAGGTGGTGCCGACAGCAGCCGACGCGGTGGCGGACGTGCCGGACGGCGCGTCACTGGCGGTGGGCGGTTTCGGGTTGAGCGGCGTACCGAACGTACTGATCCATGCCCTGTACGAGCGCGGGGTCCGCCGGCTGGGCGTCGTCTCCAACAACTGCGGGGCCCTGGACTCGGGACTCGCGGTGCTGCTGGCGGCCGGCCGGATCGCCCGCGTGACCGGGTCGTACATCGGCGCCAACAAGGAGTTCGCGCGGCAGTACCTGGCCGGCGAGCTGGAGGTCGAGATGATTCCGCAGGGCACGCTGGCCGAGCGGCTGCGCGCCGGCGGGGCCGGGATCCCCGCCTTCTACACCCCGGCCGGCGTGGGCACGCAGGTCGCCGACGGCGGGCTGCCGTGGCGCTACGACGGAAACGGCGGGGTGGCACTGGCTTCGCCGCCCAAGGAGGTCCGCGAGTTCGACGGCACCGAGTACGTACTGGAGCGCGGCATCCGCACCGACTTCGCCCTCGTCCGGGCCGCCAAGGGCGACCGGCACGGGAACCTCGTGTTCAACAAGTCCTCGCGGAACTTCAACCCGCTGGCCGCGATGGCCGGGCGCGTCGCGATCGCCGAGGTCGAGGAGCTCGTCGAGCCCGGTGAGATCGATCCCGACGCGGTGCACCTGCCGGGCATCTTCGTGCAGCGGGTGGTCGCGCTCACTGCCGAGCAGGCGGCGGACAAGCAGATCGAACGGCGCACGGTTTCCGCGCCTGCGGCACGAGGAACGGTGAGCGGCTGATGGCCTGGACGCGTGAAGAGATGGCCGCCCGTGCGGCCCAGGAGCTGAAGGACGGCCAGTACGTCAACCTCGGCATCGGCCTGCCGACCCTGATCCCGAACCATCTGCCGAAGGGCGTCGAGGTCGTTCTGGAGTCGGAGAACGGCATCCTGGGCACCGGCCCGTACCCGGCCGACGACCAGGTGGACCCCGATCTGATCAACGCGGGCAAGGAGACCGTCACGGTCCTGCCCGGCGCGTCCTTCTTCGACTCCTCCCTGTCGTTCTCGATGATCCGCGGCGGTCACATCGACGTCGCCGTGCTCGGCGCCATGCAGGTCTCCGAGAAGGGAGACCTGGCCAACTGGGCCGTGCCCGGCAAGATGATCACCGGTATCGGCGGCGCGATGGACCTGGTCCACGGCGCCCGGACCGTCATCGTCGTGATGACACACACCGCGAAGGACGGCTCACCGAAGATCCTGGCCGAGTGCGCGCTGCCGCTGACGGGCAAGGCGTGCGTGAACCGGATCATCAGCGATCTCGGCGTGCTGGACGTGACCCCCGACGGACTGGTGCTCGTGGAGACCGCGCCGGACGTCACCGTGGACGAGATCGTCGCGAAGACCGCCGCCGAGGTCCGTGTCCCGCGAGAACTCGAAGACGCGACCCAGGAGATGGCGTCATGAGTACCCGCGACGTCTACATCGTCGATGCCGTCCGCACCCCCATCGGCCGCTACAACGGCGCTCTGGCCCCGGTCCGACCGGACGACCTGGCCGCCCACGTCATCCGTGAACTCCTCGCCCGTACGCCCGGCCTCGACCACTCGCGCATCGAGGACGTCTACTTCGGCAATGCCAACGGTGCCGGCGAGGAGAACCGCAACGTCGCCCGCATGGCCGGCCTGCTGGCCGGTCTGCCCACCTCCGTGCCCGGTGTGACCGTCAACCGGCTGTGCGCCTCCGGCCTGGAGGCCGTGATCCAGGCCGCCCGCGCCATCGCCTGCGGCGACGCCCACATCGTCCTCGCGGGCGGTGTGGAATCGATGACGCGCGCCCCCTACGTACTACCCAAGAGCGACCAGGCGTTCCCGGCCGGGCACACCGAGCTGTACTCCACCACTCTGGGCTGGCGCATGGTCAACCCGCGGATGGAGCCGCAGTGGACCATCCCGCTCGGCGAGTCGGCCGAACTCATCGCCGACAAGCACAAGATCGGCCGCGAGCAGCAGGACGAGTTCGCCCTGCGCTCCCACCAGAAGGCGGCCAAGGCGCAGGCCGAGGGACTGTTCGACGCCGAGCTCGCTCCTGTGCCGGTACCACAGCGCAAGGGCGATCCGGTGCTCCACACGGCCGACGAGTGTGTCCGCCCCGACGCCTCCCTCCAGAAGATGGCCCGGCTCGAACCGTCCTTCCGTGAGCGGAACGGGACCGTGACAGCGGGCAACGCCTCCCCGCTCAACGATGGCGCGGCCGCACTGCTGCTGGTCGACGAGGAAGGTCTGAGGGCCACCGGCCGCCGGCCGCTCGCCCGTGTCAGCGCGACCGGGGTCTCCGCCACCGACCCGCACTACTTCGGATTGGCCCCCGTGGAGGCCACCAACCGCGCGCTGGCCAAGGCCGGCAGGTCGTTCACCGACGTGGACGTACTGGAGCTGAACGAGGCGTTCGCCGCCCAGGTCCTCGGTTGTGTGGCCGAGTGGCCGGAGTTCGACCCCGCCATCCTCAACCCGCAGGGCGGCGCCATCGCTCTCGGCCACCCGCTCGGCGCCTCCGGCGCCCGCCTCGCCGGCACCGTCGCGCACCAGCTCGCCCGCAAGGGCGGGGGCGTCGGCGTCGCCGCCCTCTGCATCGGCGTCGGCCAGGGCCTCGCCCTCGTCCTCGAACGCTGATCCCAGGCCCAAGCGCACCAGGACAAAGGAGTCCGGCCACCATGGCCCTCACCCAGCACGACATAGACCGGGAGATCGCGGCCGAGCACGCCGCGTACGAGCAGCGGGTCGCCGACGGCGCGCCCGTCGAGCACCATCCCCGCCGCGACTACGCGCCGTACCGCTCCTCGGTGCTGCGCCACCCGAAGCAGCCGCTGATCGCCATCGACGTCGCCAAGGACCCGGAGATGGTGGAGCTGTCCTCCCCCGCGTTCGGGGAGCGGGACATCACCGAGATCGACAACGACCTCACCCGGCAGCACACCGGCGAGCCCGTCGGCGAGCGCATCACCGTATCCGGCCGGCTGCTGGACCGCGACGGCCGTCCCGTGCGCGGCCAGCTCATCGAGATCTGGCAGGCCAACTCGGCCGGGCGGTACGCGCACCGGCGCGAGCAGCACGACGCCCCGCTGGACCCGAACTTCACCGGGGTGGGCCGCACCCTCACCGACACGGACGGCTGCTACCGCTTCACCACCATCCAGCCGGGCCCGTACCCCTGGCGCAACCACGTCAACGCCTGGCGGCCGGCACACATCCACTTCTCCGTCTTCGGCTCGGCCTTCACCCAGCGGCTCGTGACGCAGATGTACTTCCCGAACGACCCGCTCTTCCCGTACGACCCGATCCTGCAGTCGGTGACGGACGACGCGGCGCGGCAGCGGCTGGTCGCGACGTACGACCACAGTCTGTCGGTGCCGGAGTTCTCGCTCGGCTACCACTGGGACATCGTGCTGGACGGGCCGAACGGCACCTGGATGGAAGAAGGGCGCTGACCACCATGACGAACACCGACACCACCGCCGCGGCCGGCGTGCTGCCCACTCCCTCGCACACCGTCGGCCCCTTCTACGGCTACGCGCTGCCGTTCCCCGGCGGAGAGGACATCGCGCCGGCGGGGCACCCGGACACCGTCACCCTGCACGGGTACGTGTACGACGGCGAGGGCCGGCCGCTGCCGGACGCGCTGCTGGAGCTGTGGGGACCGGACCCGCAGGGGAACGTGCCGACCGCGGACGGTTCCCTGCGACGGGACCCGGCGAGCGGTGGCTTCCTCGGCCGGAACGGCGTGGAGTTCACCGGCTTCGGGCGGATCCAGACCGACGCGAACGGCCACTGGTACGCCCGTACGCTGCGCCCCGGGGCTCGCGGCGGCAACGCGCCGTACCTCAGTGTCTGCGTGTTCGCGCGGGGTCTGCTGGTGCACCTGTTCACCCGGATCTATCTGCCGGGCGACGAGGCGGCGCTGACGGCGGACCCGCTGCTGTCCCGGCTGGACGCCGGGCGGCGCGACACGCTGGTCGCGGCCGAGGAGGGCGCCGGCACGTACCGTTTCGACATCCGCCTTCAGGGCGAGGGCGAGACGGTCTTCCTGGAGTTCCAGTGACATCAGCCGACATCGACACCGGTCTGCTCGCCCCCGGGTGGGCCGGTTCCCCGGCCGCGGCCGAGACGTCCGACACGGCGTTCCTGCGCGCGCTGCTCGACGCGGAGGCCGCGCTGACCCGCGCCCAGGCCGCCCTGGGACTCGCACCCGAAGAGGCGGCGACAGCGGTGACGGAGGCGGCCGGCACGGCCGGTTTCGACGTCACGTCCCTCGCCGAGCGGGCACGAAACGGCGGGAACCCGGTGATCCCGCTGGTCGCGGAGCTGACCCGGGCGGTCGGCGCGGAGCACGGCCCGTACGTGCACCGGGGGGCGACCAGCCAGGACATCATGGACACCGCGATGATGCTGGTCGCCGTGCGCACCCTGGACCTCGTCCTCGGCGACCTCGGGCGCACCGAGCGGGCGCTGGCGGGCCTGGCCGCCGAGCACCGCGACACGCCGATGCCGGGGCGCACGCTGACCCAGCACGCCGTACCGACGACGTTCGGGCTGAAGGCGGCCGGGTGGCGGTCGCTGGTGCTGGACGCCCGGGACCGGGTGGCGGCGGTACGCGGCTCGCTGCCCGCGCAACTCGGCGGCGCGGCCGGAACGCTGGCGGCCTTCTCCGCGTACGGGGCCGCGGACGCCACCGCGCTGCCGGGCACGTATGCCCGTGAACTCGGCCTGGCGGAACCGCTGTTGCCCTGGCACACACTGCGCACGCCGGTCGCCGACCTCGCCGGGTGCCTGGCCTTCACGGCCGGCGCGCTGGGCAAGACGGCCGTGGACGTACTCACCCTGTCCCGTACCGAGATCGCCGAGGTGGCGGAGGGCAGCGGGGGCGGCTCGTCAGCCATGCCGCACAAGGCGAACCCGGTGCGCGCCACACTGATCGTGTCCGGTGCCCGCCGCGCCCCGCAGCTCGCGGCGACGCTGCACGGCTCACTGGTGGCCGAGGACGAGCGGCCGGCCGGTGCCTGGCACGCCGAGTGGGAGCCACTGCGGGACCTGCTCCGTCTGGTGGGCGGTGCCGCCCGGCTCGCGGCCGAACTGACCGAGGGGCTACGGGTGCGCCCGAAGGTCATGGGCGAACACCTCCGGCTCACCCACGGACTGATCGTCTCCGAGCGGCTGTCCGCCGAACTGGCGCCCGTCCTCGGACGCGCCCGCGCGAAGGAACTGCTCACCGACGCCGCCAGGCGCACGTACACAGAGGGCCGGTCCCTGGCCGAAATCATCGCCGAGGAGACGGAGTCGACCGGTGTCGATCTCGGCGAGTTGACCGACCCGGCCCGTTATACCGGCTCCGCCGGAGCCCTCACCGACCGTGCTTTGGAGCGACGTTGACCGACATCCTGCCCAACCACCGCGTCGAAGGCTCCGCTTCGGCTCCGGCTCTGCTGCTCGGTCCGTCCCTCGGCACCTCGTACGCCCTGTGGGACAAGGTGGCGCCCGAGCTTGCCGTCACGCACCGCGTCGTGCGCTGGGACCTGCCCGGGCACGGCGGCTCGGCGGCCGGGCTGATCGGTGCCGGTGCGACCGTCGGCGATCTCGCGGGGCTGGTTCTCGCGCTCGCCGACGCCCTCGGCATCGAGCGGTTCGCGTACGCGGGCGTCTCCCTGGGCGGTGCGGTGGGGCTGCACCTGGCCGTGCACCATCCGGACCGGCTGTCATCGCTGGCCGTGATCTGCTCCTCGGCCCACTTCAACGGCGCCAAGCCGTGGGAGGAGCGGGCGGCGCTGGTACGGAGGGAAGGGCTCGCCGGCCTCGCGGAGGGCGCGGACGCTCGCTGGTTCACCCCGGGCTTCACCGTGCCGGGGCTGGTCCGCGATCACCGGGAGGCGGACCCGGAGGCGTACGCCGCCTGCTGCGACGCGCTGGCCGCGTTCGACCTGCGCGACCGCCTCCCGGAGATCACGGTCCCTGTGCTGGCCATCGCCGGGCGGGAGGACCCGGCCACGCCGTCGGCGCACCTTCGGGAGATCGCGGACGCCGTGCCGGGTGCGGCGCTCGTGGAAATCCCCGGTGCCTCGCACCTGGCACCCGCCGAGCGCCCGGAGGCCGTCCTGACGGCACTGCGCGCCCACTTCTCCGGCAGCGCCCGACGTGGCATGGAGGTGCGCCGCGAGGTGCTGGGCGACGCGCACGTGGACCGCGCGCAGTCCCGGCAGACGCCGTTCACGGCACGCTTCCAGGATTTCATCTCCCGCTATGCCTGGGGCGAGATCTGGACCGACCCCACCCTCACCCGCCGCGAACGCAGCATGATCACACTCACGGCGCTGGTGGCGCACGGCCACTACGACGAGCTGGCCATGCACGTACGGGCGGCGCGGCGCAACGGGCTCACCCCCGAGGAGATCGGCGCGGTGCTGCTCCAGACGGCGGTGTACTGCGGGGTACCCGCGGCCAACTCCGCGTTCGCGGTGGCGCAACGGGTGCTCGCGGAGGACGACGCGGACCGGACCTGACGGACGGTGCGGGGCCACCGTCAGAGCTGGTGCGTCCTGCCCATCCGCTCTCCGACGCGGGCGGCCGTCTCGCGCAGCCAGATGTGCGCGGCGTCGTGGGTGTGGACGGGGTGCCACCACAGGGCCTCGCGTAGGGGCACCGCCTCGTAGGGGGTGCCACGACTCGCACGGCGGCGACCGGCCGCAAGAGCCGGGCGAGGCGGGCCTGTACCAGGGCGATGCGGCGGGTGTCCGCGACCAGCAGCGGCAGCAGCTGGAAGCTGTCGGCGGAGACCTCGACGCGCGGTTCGACGCCGAGCATGCCGAGTTGCCGTACGGCCGGGGCGTCGTAGGTGCGCTGGTAGGTGACCCAGGGCAGGCGCGCCAGGTCCTCGCGGGTGAGCGTCTCGCCGACGTCCGGGTGGTTCTCGGCCACGAGGAACACCCAGCGATCGTCGTACAGATCGGTGGCGGGGAAGCCGCTGATGACGCCGTGGGGCATGAGCAGGCCGTCGGTCGCGCTGAGCAGGGTGGCGGTGTCGTCGGCCACCGCGGGCGGCGTCCGGGTGAAACGCAGCCGGATGCCGGGCGCCTGCTGGTGCACGACGCGGGCCAGTTCCGCGCCGAAGACGGCGACGGCGTAGTCCGAGGCGAACAGGCGGAACTCCCGCTTCTCGGCGCTCGGGTCGAAAGCGGCCTGGCTGGCGAAGAGGCGTTCGAGGACGTCGTACGCGGTGGCGGTGCGATCGAGCAACACCTGTCCCAGGGCGGCGCCGGGCCTTTCGCTCTCGCCACTCTGTCCCGCCCGGGCGGCCCCGCGTTCCCCGTTCTGGTCACCGCCGCCGAGCACGTGATCGATCTCCGGTCGGCGCTGGACGACGAACGGCTCACGGTCCGGGACGTGTTGGAGGACTGGGACGCCCTCCTGCCGCGGCTGCGGGAGCTGGCCGCCGTCGGGGGCGCCGGGCGCGAGCCGCCGCCGGGGCCGGCGGTGCACGCGCCGGTCGAGCCACGACAGGTGTTCCAGTCCGGCGCCAACTACCGCCGGCACGTCATCGACCTGCACGTCGCCCACCGTGCGCCCGGCGACGACCGGCCGGAGAGCGAGCGGCGCGCCGAGGCCGCCGAGATCATGGACCGGCGGGCGGCCGAGGACCTGCCGTACGTCTTCATCGGCCTGCCGACCTCGATCATCGGCCCGTACGACGACGTCGTGCTGCCCGCCTGGGCGGAGAAGCCGGACTGGGAGCTGGAGTTGGCGGCCGTCATCGGCCGCCCCGCGCACCGCGTGTCCGTCGAAGAGGCACTGGAGTACGGCCTGACCTGAACCGACCTCGCCTACGGCGGCCCGGCCTACATCGCCGGTTACTGCCCGACCAGCGAGACCACGTTGTACGCGTACGTCGTCGAGGCCAACCGCGACCGCGCCGGGATACCGCCCGAGTCGTACGCGGCCGAGATGCGCCGCCTGACCCGACCCCGACCGCGGCGTCTTCATCGCCCCGCCCGTCTGATCCCCCTCCGCCCCGAGGGCGCGGCGATCCCTGTCATGCCCTGACTGCCCACCGCGCCCCCGGTCCCGGCCGCCCACGGTTCCTCAGGAGACCCGTCATGCGTTTCGCCAGCTACGAGCACCACCATCGCCGTCGCGTCGCGGTAGAGGAGGAGGACGGCACCCTCCTCCCGCTGCCCGGCACCACGTCGCTCACCGAACTGCTCGCTCGGGGCGACGGGCTGAGCGGACTCCTCGCCGCCGGCACCGCGGCCGGCGGCGTCGCGCCCGGCCCGCACCTCTCCGAGGTCCGCCTGCTGTCACCGTTCCAGCCCGCGTCCGTGAGGGACTTCGTCACCTTCGAGGAACACGTCGAGGGCGTACGGCGCTCGGTGGACGAAGTTTCCGGTGTGCCCGAGCAGTGGTACGCAGCGCCCACGTTCTGCTTCACCAACCCGCACGCGATCCACGGCCCGGGCGACGGCATCCCGGTGCCGCCCGGTTCGACGGCGTTCGACTTCGAGCTGGAGGTGGGCGCGGTGATCGGCCGGGAGGGCCGTGACCTCACCCCGGAGCAGGCGCGCGACCACATCGCCGGGTACACCGTCTTCAACGACTGGTGCGGTTGCCTCGCCGAGCTGTGGGGCCTGCGCGGCGAACGGACACCACCCGCGCTGAAGCCCGGGGACACCGTCTCCCTCACCGTGGAGGGCATCGGCACGCTCACCAACACCGTCGTCCCCGGCACCGACCCCGTCCCGCTGCCGAGCCGGTTTTCGCTCCACCTCTCTACGACCGGTACCCGGCGCGCCTTCCGGCCATGGCACTAGCCGACGATTCGGCCGCCGCAGGCCGCGCATTCCCGGCCGACGATGTCGATGCACTGGTACCGCAGGCAGTCGAGGCACATGTTGATGTTCTCCACTCGCCAGGACTCACCGTGACAGGCACAACGCACGCGCCGGTGTTGCATCTCCATCCACGCGTCCCGGCCTCCGATGGATTCGTACGAGGCTTCCACGTAGGCGCGTGTGAGGGGGGCGGCCTCGTCCCTCCGTCGGCCATCGAGCCACCACAGGTACAGAACGAGGAAGGCGGTCCCGCTCACCAGCCAGTCCGGGCCCTGCCCGCGGCTGGCCCATGCCGCCACCACGTCAGCCACACGATCTTCGAACGGGCGCCCTTCTTGGAGGACGACCGCGTTTCCGCTGATCGTCGGCTCGGCGCGGGCGGAGACGGGTACGGCCGCGTTGCGGGCGAAGACGACGTGCCCCGCGGTGTCGGTGCCGCGCTGATTCGGCACGGGCAGGCCCTTGGCCTGCAGCTCGGCGCGCAGCACGGGGTAGATGTCGTTGAGGGTCAGCTGCGCCGGCCTGCCGGGAACACCGGCACGCACGAGGTCGCAGAGGTGTTCGGTGAACGAGGTCGACCGAGCGTCCTGCTCGGCCAGCGGGGGCACGTGAGCGGTACGGTTGCGGCTGGTGGCGGTCAGCGTGTAGACACCCTGGACGGACGCGAGGCCGGCCAGTGCCTGCCCGTCGGTGGTGAGCGCCTCGATGGCCTGGCCCGCGAAGCAGCAGTCCAGGATCGTGATGCGGGCCTTCGCGGGGCTCAGCCGCAACGCTTCGGCCACATGGCCCCATAGAAGGCCGGTGATCGTCGGGCGGTCCGGGCGCGTCCCGGGCATCACGAGACACAGGTCCCCCGCGGGTGAGAGCATCCCGTGACCGACGTAGTACAGGAGGAAGTTGCCCGTGACCTTCTCCGCCACGTCGGCGACCTGCACGGCGAGCTCCGAAGCCGACGAGACCTCGTCGATCACGGTGACCTGATCGCTCTTCCAACCGCACAGCTGCTCGTCGCACAGGAGATCACGTACGCGCTGCAAGCTGTTGCGCACCGCCGGGATGGGGGTGAACTCCGGATTCGCGTACTCCGGCACACCGATCAACAAGGCATGGGACCCGGGCGGCGGACCGGGCTCAGGCACTGCGGTCGGCATCGTCGCGGTCGGCTCGCAGGACCTGCTCCAGCAGGGCCGTGGCGTCGCGGAGCGTGTCGATCTCCAGGGTGATCGAGCGGTTCCCAGCCTCGACGGTGATCTTCGCCGACGTGCGACGCGTCTTCAGCCAGGTGATGAGCGCCGAGCTCAGTACCGAGCCCGCTCCTCCCGCGCTCAGGGCCACCGTGAGCAGGTCCCCAGCCGACCCGAGGTCGGTCTCGCGCATCGGCCGCCTGGCGACCCGTACATGCCCTCGCAGTTCGTCCTCACCCGTCAGCCACTGGTACAACGAGGGCAGGTCCCCGTCACAGCCGCCGACGATGGCGATCCTCGCCTCCAACTTCCCACCCCCGCCTGCTCATTCAGCTGGTAGCGACCATACAGCCACAGCACGTCACGGCGCCCTCTGTCACCGTCGACGGCCGCCTGGCCGAGGTTGACCGCCCCGGGCCCGACCTGTAGCAGGCCGGCGCCAGTCCGCCCGTGGCCGACCGGGGTTCCGGGGTGATTCGACCATGGAAGCACCGCGCGTGTGCCTCCAGACGTGGGATTTCGCGGCGACTCGGCGCGGCCGCCACCGGCCGTGGTGGAAAGGTGGTGTCCTGGTCACCGAGCAAGATCGTCTGGTCTGGCACGTACCCGGTGGTGATCGTCGGCCCGGCCCAGGCCCTCACCGTCGGCACGGCCGGAACACCGTGGTCGGCCGGTGGCCCAGGAGGTGATCAAGTGAGGACTTCCCCGCGGCATCAGCCCCGCTCGCACCTGAAAGCGCGGCGGCCCCCACCGAGAACCCCGCAATCCCGCGTGACGATGGCGGCGATCCTGCTGGTCCTCCTCACGACAACGCTGGTCATGGGGTGGTTCGGCCTCGAAGACTTCGTCCACGCTCTGACCTTCCCCGGGCGTATCACGGGCGCCGTCCTCATCGCGGTCGCCTTCACCGCGTTCCTGGGCGCCGCCGCGGTCGTCGACCACTGGTTGTGGCGCAGTTTCCCTTACTCCGGCATGGTCGCGCTGATCGGCGCGTTCGCCGCTCTGCTGACCAACGCCCTGCTCGTGGTCGAGACGGCGAGGGGCGACTCCAGGGCCTACCTCGCGCTGTTCGTTGCGCTCACCGCGGGTTCCGCATGGGCCGTCTTCGCGGTGTGGCGAACAGCGGTCAGGATCCCCGCTCCGAAGCGGGTGGCCGCGGCGCTCGTCGTCTCCTCGGCCATCGCGATCGCCAATTTCGGCTACCAGAACCTCTACCAGCCCTACCAGCGTGAGACCAGGCCCCTCATCGGGTTGTCCCTGGGAAATCCCGTGCTGAGTCGGGACCGGACGGAATTCTCCGTACCGGTCGACATCACCCTGGAGAACCACGGTGACGTCGGTTTCTACGTGCTCGGCACGGAGTTCCACGCCATGGGCGAACGGGTTCCGCTGAGCCGGAAAGACCGGCTCCGCACGCAATGGCGTACCGATGCGGAGAAGTGGAGCACGTCCCAGGAGGTGAATCCACTCTCCCGCAGGGAGATCCATCAGCCCGGCGAGTTGGTGGAGGCCCGTCCGTGGATGCCCTACGGGCAGTGGATCGAGTCGAGCGACACGTTCGCCACCCGAGTGGTGGTGCAACTGCCCATCGACACCCCGTACGACCAGCTGGCGTTCTACGCCACCGCGAGCCTCGCTCGCAAGGACCGGCTCGGCCTGGAGCCACCGCTCGAGTTCAAGGCGTATTCCTGGAGCGGGAAGAATGTCCCCGGCTGGGTGAAGGAGCAGCAGAAGCAGGGTTTGGACTCCATCATCTACCGCGCCAGGGTGCACGAGAACAACGCGATCGACGAGCGCACCCGGGACCCGCGGTACGTGACGGTCTACTGGAGGTTCGGCACACACGGCGCGAGCGTGGCGACGATCGTCGCGCGAAACGGCGACGAAGGCCGCATCCCCACCGCGGCGGAGGGGCGCGAGCTGGTGAGCCGCTACGGTCTCGTCGACATCCTCAGGGGCCCGATCGAACGGTCGCTGTGGGACATCAAGAGCCGGGTTTGACGGGCCCGGCCGCGCCGTACGCGCTGGAGGGCTCATTCGCACGCTCCAGCCAGGCCACCAGCGCCAGCGAACTGTTCACCCGGTCCCAGGAGCGCGCGTCCCCCAGCCCGAACTGGGCCTCCCGCACCGCCCGGCACAGCAGAGGGACGTCGAACATCTCCCCGACCAGCGGGTGCCGGGCGGAGCGGCACAGGTCGATGAGTGCGGCGCCGTGGGTCCGCAGACCGCGGGCGTAGAGACCGTCGAAGGGGACCTTCACCGTTCTGCGGCCGATCGGGGCCGGCAGCAGGTCCGCCATGGCCTCGCGCAGCACCGCCTTCGGACGGCCCGGATCGAACACGGCCTCGCTGGGGAAGCCGCGCATCGTGGCGATGACCTCCGGGTCGAGGAAGGGGTGCGAGAGGCAGAACCCGTCCTCCCCCGCGCGCTGCCAGGACAGCAGGTCCGGAGCGGCAAGGTAGTTCGCCGCTTCGTAGAGCGACCGCT
The DNA here is from genome assembly GCF_900104815.1 of Streptomyces misionensis. Lineage (NCBI taxonomy): Bacteria > Bacillati > Actinomycetota > Actinomycetes > Kitasatosporales > Streptomycetaceae > Streptomyces > Streptomyces misionensis. The sequence continues at coordinate 8,015,789 of NZ_FNTD01000004.1, read as the reverse complement.
CCGGCCGGCGCCCGTACACGAAGCGGCTTTCCGCGACGCTGGCCTCGCGGTAGCCGTGCTCCCGCGCGAACGCCGCTCGCAGCCAGGGGGGACGGGTGAAGGAGCCGAGGCCGCCGAGCACGGTCCTACCGTGCACGAGCGCCCCCGTCCGTTCGGCCGTCAGCGGAAGGGCCGGCCGTACGACGTAGGCGTGGATCGTCTCCCGCAGCCCCCGCTCGGCGCCGTCGGCCCAGGCGCGTGCCTGCCTGGCCAGCTCCCGCAACTGCCCCGTGCGGGCGAGACGGTGCAGATGGAACGGGTTGGCGTCCACGACCGGGTCGGCGCCGCAACCGGTCAGGACGGTGTCACAGCCCAGTTCGGCGGCAGCGGCGTGGAGCCTGGCCCAGAACGGGGCACGGAACGCGTGCGCATGTGGCTCGTCTGCGTCTCCCGCGTGGTGCTCGAAGTCGTCGAAATCGGCCACGTCGTCGGTGTCGACGATCAACGGGCGGGCCGCGGGCGCGAGACGACGGATCTCGTTCACCGCCGCGTCGAGGTACGGCTGCTCGCCGGCCAGCTCTCCCCCGGTGAAACGCCCGGCGAGCAGGAAGAGGTCCCCGGGGCCGTCCCGTTCCGCGGCCAGCAGGCGTGCCGCGAGCAGCGCCACGCTGGTGGAGTCGAGGCCGCCGGAGACGTGGCAGGCCGTCATGGTGCCCAGCCGGCGCCGCACGGCCCCTTCCAGCGCCCGGCGCAGCTCCGTCGCTGCCCCATGGAGGTGGGACCCGTCTGTCGGTGCGGGCCGGCCGGGGGCCGGCCGGACGCGTCGTGGCCCGCCGTGGCGTATCCGCCCGCTGACCGAGAGCTCCAGCACCTCCCCGGCGAGGACGCGGTGCACCCCCGCGAAGGGAGTGAGGTCCATGTGCGGTTGCGCCATGTTCCCGGTGAGATACCGGCAGAAATAGCGGGGTTCGAGCGCCGAACCGTTCCCCAGTCGGCGGACCGAGGTGCTCACGGCGCTCACGTGGCCACCGGACTCCCGGAAGAACAGCGGGATGCGCGCCTGCTCGTCCCGGGTGACGAGGACGCGGTCGCGGTACACCAGAACGGCCGCGTAGTCGCCCGCCGGCAACGGCGCGGCGGCTCCCCGTCGGCCGAGGGCGTCCAGGAGGGCGCGAGCGCCCGCCACCCGGTTCCGCGCCGGGCCGACCGAGCCGACGACGGTCGCGGTGCCCTCCGGTGAGGAGACCGTCGTCACGAGTCCCCGACGCTCCATCGACTCGGCGGTCCAGAGCTTGGGCGCGCCGTTGGTCCACTCGAGGTGGAGCGCCTCCATGTCACGGACCTCCACGGCCGATCGAGAGCACCGGGGTGAACGCGTGCCCGCCCGGGTCGGCGTCCGGGATGCACAGTCCGGCCGAAGACACCCATGTGTGCAGGGCGAAGGGGTGTTCGCGCACACCGACGTGGAGGACGGCCTCCCAACCGCGTCGCCGCAGCAGCACGAAGGCCGTCACCGCCTCGGACTTGCAGTCACCATTGACCGAGCAACTCCTGCGGCTCTGTGACTGCACCGCTCGTTTCAGCCGTCCCACCTGTTCCGCCGGGGGGCGGTCCGTGCGGGCGTAGTCCGGGGCGACCACGGGCAGCAGCCGGAGCACCCGTCCGAATCCCAAGGTTCGAATCAGCAGGTGCGTGCCGTGCAACCAGAGCCGGACGCCGGCCTCCGTGGGTGCCCGTGAGCGACCCGTCGCGCAGCCGGCCCGGACGAGGTCCGTGACGACCTCGGCGCGCTCCTCTGCGTCGCCCCCGGTCAGCGCCCGCACGTCCGCCGGCGTCATCCCGAGGAAACGTGTCCGCTTCCAGTCCGCGATCAGCGCTCCGCCGGACAACCTGGTGACGTGGCAATGCGGTGCAAGGATCTCTGCCATGGCTGCCAGGGCATCGGCCTCGTCGGCCACTGCGCACCCTCCAGGGTCCGAGCGGAACGGGTCAGGACTGGTAGCCGTGACCGTCGTAGAATCCGCCGCTGAAACCCCGGATCAGGCGGCCGGTCCCGAGAAAGGTGAGCCGACGAGGCGAACGGATCCGCAGCAATCGGCGAAACATGGCCAACCTCCGAAATAGGGCAAGATCTGCCAATTCCAGGCTAGCGGGCCCCCAATGCTCCGCAACCCGGCCGCACGTCCCGCGCCGCGCCGCGCCGGCGGACCGTCGCGTGCCGGTTGTGGCTCCGGGTGAGCCCCGGGGCGGCCTCGGCGAGCCGGTTCAGGTTGGTGGGTACGCCGGGTCGGTGTCGTGGTGGTCGAGGGCGGTGGCACGGGCGCCGGTGATCGTGGCATCGCCATGGTCGCGGGCGGCGTCATGACTGCCGCAGTCGGGGCAGAAGGCGCGGGCAGTCTTGCCGGGGCAGGTGTCGAACCAGGTCGGTTCGGCGTCGGTCCACGTGAGGCCGGCTCGGAAGGCGTCCGCAGCGCTGCTGCACAGCCAAGCAGCTCGGCGTTTCGGCCAACCCGTCCGCACGCGCACGCTGTTGCGCGGCAAGGATCGATGCACTGCGCACCTTCGAAGAACCGCTGAATCCCGGGGTGCGCAACCCGACCGAAAGACACGCGTTCGAAATCGCGGGGGCGTCGTTGAACATGCCGACACCATTGCCACTCCTCCGAGAGGGAACACATTGACGCAAGCCGAACCGGACAACGGCACGACCACGAACCCGCCGAAGGCCGCCGCGACGGCGACGACCGGCATCTCGGACGCCGAGCGCGAGCTGTACGGCGGCCGGCTCCGCTACGACCAGTCCTTCGTCCGTCACGAAGGCCCACTGACCCGGCTGGGCTTCGGACACATGGCGGCGGCGCTGCCCCGCATGGTGGCCATGGTGCTGCGCACCGGCTGGCAGACCGACCGGCGAGCGCTCGCCGGGGTCGTGGCGGCCCAGTTCGGGCAAGGTGTGACGGCCGCCTGGGGGCTGGTGGCGGTCAACAGCGTCCTCACCGAGCTGTTCGCCGATGGTCCGACCCGGGACAAGCTCCGCGAGGCGCTGCCGTCGCTGGCTGTGCTCGCCGTCACCGCGGTGGCGACCGCGATGCTGTCGGCGTGGTCGACGGCCATGTCGGGCCGGCTGGAGCCCCAGGTCGAGCGGGCGGTCTCCGCCCGGTACTACACGGCCGTCACCCAGGTCGAGGTGGAGGCGACCGAGCGACCGGAGGTCCAGCGTGCCCTGGAGGCGGGGAAGTTCGGCACCGACTCCGCCCGCAACATGCTCCGGCTGTCGGTGGGCGTGGGCAGTGTGGTGATCGGCATGGTGGCGGCCGCGGTGGTGCTGACGGCGCTGCACTGGGCGTTGCTCCCGATGTTGCTCGCGATCGCCGTGCCCAAGGGGTGGGGAGCGGTCCGCTCCGCGCGCCGCGAGTACCTCTCACGCCTGACCTGGGTCGACCACCGCCGGGCGATCGCCTCTCTGCTCGCCTGTCTGACCCGCCCGCACGCCGCCGGGGAGATCCGCGTGCACGCCGCCGGGACGAAGCTGCTGTCCAGTTACACGGAGATGTCGCGGCAGACGGAGGCGGAGCAGCGGCGTCTGGCCCGGGCGCAGGCGTCCACGGACCTGATCGCCGGCGGGTTCGCGGGGCTGGCGTCGCTGGCCTGCTACGGGGTGCTGTGGTGGCTGCTTGCGTCCGGTGGTCTGCCGCTCGCCGTCGGCGGCACGGCGGTGATCGCCATCCGCACCTCGACGGCACGCCTCACCTCACTGGTGCAGCAGGTCAACCGCTTGTACGAGGAGCTGTTGTTCCTCACCGACACCGAGGACGCCATCCGGGTGGCGGGCCAGAACGCCATCCCGTCCTCCGGCACACCGTTGCCCGTCCCTGTCCAGGAGGTGCGGACGGAGGAGGTGTCGTTCACCTACCCGGGCGCCGACGCTCCTTCGCTGCGGGCTGTGAGCGTGCGGGTTCCCCGCGGGAAGGTGACGGCCCTGGTCGGGGCGAACGGCTCGGGGAAGACCACGCTCACGAAGGTGCTCGCCGGACTGCTCGTGCCGTCCGAAGGGAACGTGTGGTGGGTGGGTGAGGCGGGCGAGCGGGTCGCGCTCCGCGAGGCGGACCGATCCCATGTCTTCGGCGCCGTAGGGCTGTTGGCCCAGGACTTCCCGCGCTGGGAGATGACGGCCGCCGCGAACCTGGCCATCGGCGTCGGCGACCGCCCCCGGGACATGGACCGCGTCCGCGGCTCGGCTCGGGAGGCGGGCGTGCTCGACCTGATCGAGGGCCTGCCGCACGGCTGGGACTCGATCGTGTTCAAGGGCTACGAGCGAGGTGTCCAGCTCTCGGGCGGGCAGTGGCAGAAGCTGGGGTCCGCCCACACCCGGTACAGGCAGGCGCCGTTCCTGCTGGTCGACGAGCCCACCAGCGCCCTCGATCCCCACGCTGAAATCGCCGCGTTCCGGGGACTGTGGTCCCTGGCCGAGCAAGGGCACGCGGTCGTACTGGTCACGCACCGGCTCGCCGCGACCATGCACGCCGACCACATCTACGTCCTCGACCGGGGACGCGTCGTCGAGGACGGCACCCACGACCAACTCATGGCCCGCCCGGACGGCTTGTACCAGGGCATGTTCACCGCCCAGGCCGCCCAGTACGGGATCGCGGCCGCCAGGCTCCCCGGCCCCCGCGGCATCATCCAGTCGGCCGACCACGATACGGCGATCTGACCCGCCCGGCGCGACCTCCGGCGCGGACCAGCACATCGCCTCCGGCCCTGGGCCGAAGGCACGGACACGGACGCTGCCGCCATCCGCCCCGGCTGCCAGGCCGGCTTCGTCTTCGTCGCCAGAGCCCTGCACACCGACCGTCCAGCGAACAGGAGCACGGATGCCCTCGCGTCAGGACCCTCTTCCCTCCCCGAGCCGAGGTCAGCTGCGGCAGGTCGCCACTGCGCTGCGGGCACTACTGGGGGACGCATGACCGGCAGCCGACGGCACACCGAGCCCCTCGACGTCCACCTGATCGCCGTACGCGACGGCACGGCCGGGACCGAGGTGCTGCTCTCCCGGCGAGCCGGTGACGTGTACGCCACCGGCTGCTGGCACCTTCCGTCCGGGCATCTCGACGGCCCGTGGGAGGACATGGTCACGGCGCTGGTGCGCGAGACCCACGAGGAGACCGGCGTCGCGGTCGACCCGGCCGATGTCCGCGCGGCCGTCACCGTGCACCACCGCTCCCCCGCCGGCGGCGCACGCCTCGGCGTGTTCTTCGAGGTGCGGCGATGGCACGGCACCCCGCAGATCATGGAACCCCAAGTGTGCGACGCCATGGACTGGTTCGCGCTCGACAGGCTCCCGGAGCCCATCGTCGCGTACTGCCGGGCCGGGCTCGACGCCTACCGGGCCGGCGCACGCATGGGCGTGCACTTCCAGGAGCCCGGCGACCCCATCGCCTACGACCCGGCCGTCGACCGGCTGCTCCTTGTCCCCGACCCCGGCGCCCACGACGCCACCCCGGCCGACGCGGTGCGCGCCTTCGCCGAGCAGGCGGTAGGGCGGATCGTCCGTTGGACGGACGTCTCCTGGGCAAGGCAGGACAGCCGCGTCTGGCGGGCGCACGGCGCCGAGGGCGGCACCTGGTACGTCAAGGTCCACCAGAACGAGCGTTTCCACCGACGCGAAGTCGCCGCGCTCCGTGGCTGGGTCGCCGGCCTCGGTGAAGCCGCGCCTCGGCTGGTGGCCGCCGACGGCGTGCTGCGGGCCGTCGTCCTCACCGCGGTGGGAGGCCGGTCCCTGCACGGTGCCGCCTTCCCACCCGAGCAGCAGCGCAAGGTCTTCCACCGCGTCGGGCGGCTCGCGGCCGCCATCCACACCAGCGCCCCGCCCCTGCCGGGCGGCGGGGCCCCACCTGTGCGGAAGTTGGAACGGCACCTGGACGGGGCCCGGACCCATCTGGCTGCCGGCGACGAGGAGTTCGTCCGCGCCACGGTGGAAAGCGCTGCCGGCCTGCCCGCCCTGCCGGAGGTCCCCACGCACGGCGACTTCCAACCGCGCAATCTCCGCTGGGACGAGCACGCCGACGCCTTGTACGTGCTCGATTTCGAGCGGTCGGAATACGGGCCGGCCGTGCGGGATTTCGTGCGGCTGGCCGATGCGTGGCACGGCCGTCCCGACCTCCTGGCAGCCGTGCTGAACGGCTACGGGCGCACGTTCACGCCCGCGGAAGAGGCCCAGCTCGCAGTGCTGTCCGTCCTGGACGCCGTCTCCGGCATCTCCTACGGCGCCGCCCACGGCGACCCCGAGCTGGTGGAACGCGGCCACCGCACTCTGGCCCGGCTCCGCGCCGCACGACAGCACCCCGACCACCCCACCGTCACACGAGGAGCAGCACATTGACGTACATCGCCCGCGAGCAGTGGGAGAAGCACTTCGGCGACGGCCGGGGGTTCCGGCGAGTGGGTGAGCGCGAGCGGGAACTGCTCGCCGAGCACACCCCGGCCCCGGACGACGGTGGCCGCGCGCTCGATGTCGGCTGCGGCACCGGCGAGCTGGCCGCCTATCTCGTCTCCCTCGGCTACACCGTGGACGCCGTCGACTTCGCCGGCAGCGCGCTCGCCCGGGCCCGCACCGAGCACGCCGACGTCGAGGGCGTGCGCTGGCTGCTGCTGGACATCGAGCGCGACGACCCGGCCCCGCTGCGCGAGGAGGGGTACGACGTGGTCGTGATGCGCCTGATGTACCCGTTCCTGAAGGACAGGGGTCGCATTCTGCACGCTCTGGGTGAGCGACTGCGGGACGGCGGCGCGCTCGTCGTCATCACCCCGGTGGCGGAGACCACGCCCGAGGAGCGGCGCGGCATCGCCTTGGACGAGGACGAGATCGCGCTCGTCGGCTCCGGTTGGCGGGCGGTGGAGCGGCTGGACGCGGACGGCCTGGCCTTCCTGGTCCTGCGCGGGCCCTGCCATGCCGGCACCCAGGCCGTCGAGAAGGGGCCGACCACCACCCATGCCTGACCGGCGCCCTCGCCATCGTCACCGACGATGCCGGCAAGGTCCTGCTCGGCCGGTCGCGCCGCGGCATGCACGAGCTTCCCGGCGGCAAGACCCGCGGCCCTCCGCCGTTCAGCGGAGAACCGAATACGGCTGGAGATCGTGCAGGTCGCCCTGGCCATCGCAGGCGGTCAGCCGCGCACGTGCAGCCCGAAGCCGCTTCGGCCCGCGGGCTCCAGTCCTTCCTTCAGCTGCAGCGAGGGGATCTCGTAGTCGCCGAAGTTCTGCTTCCGGAACGCGATCGGCTCGGTCGACTCCAGGGTGAGCAGACGCTGCTTCCATGCCTTGGCGACGTCCGGGTAGCTCTCGCTGGTCATCCGGTCGGTGCCGTAGAGCACGAACGGCGGCAGCACCTCGATGCCCGGGTAGTAGAGGATGCCGTGCTGGATCGGGAACAGCAGATCGTCGATGGGGCCGTTGATCCCGCGAGCGGCGTAATGCGGCTCCGGGCCGCCGGTGGTCACCGACAGCAGAGCCCTCCTGCCCGCGAGGGTGCCTTCACCGAAGCGCTCACCGTATTTGGTGTCGCTGTGCTCTCCGACGCCGTATGCGAAGTGGTACGTGAAGACCCGGTCCACCCAGCCCTTGAGGATCGCGGGCATCGAGTACCACCACAGCGGGAACTGGAAGATGATCGTGTCGGCCCACAGCAGCTTCTCCTGCTCGGCGATCACGTCCCGGGTGAGCGTCCCGGTGTCGAAGGCCCGGCCCGAGTCCCGGGCGACCTTCAGTGGACGTGAGGCGCTGGGGCCGTAGTCCTCGGCGTCCGCGGCCGCCTTCCAGTTCATCGCGTACAGATCGCTCACCCGTACCTCGTGCCCGGCGCTCTCCAGCGTGGTCACCGCGAGGTCCTTCAGCGAACCGTTGAGCGACTGCGGCTCCGGGTGGGCGTAGACGATCAGCGTCTTCATGGGAACTCCTTCGGATCGGATGCCTTCGATCCTGGACGCGACGGCGCCCGGCGTTCAGGGGCCCGTGTTCCGTCGGACGGGACTTCCTGGTAATGGCAGGGCCACCTTCACGAGCACTGCCGAGGCCATACTGGAGACATGGACGATCTCGCGGGCTTCCTGCGGACCCGGCGGGCCCGGGTCGACCCGGCCGCAGTCGGCATTCCCACCGACAGCCGCCGCCGGGTCGAAGGGCTGCGCCGCGAAGAGGTCGCGCACCTGTCCGGGGTCAGCGTCGACTACTACGTCCGCTTGGAGCAGGGCCGCGCGACCCAGCCCTCCGAGCAGGTCCTCGACGCCCTCGCCCGCGTCCTCGACCTCGACGAGACCGAACGCGGGCACCTCTACCGGCTCGCCCGGCAGCGGCGCCGCCGTGCGAAGACACCGGGCGGGCGGGTCCGCCCGGAGCTGCTGCGCGTCCTCGACCTGGTCGCCGGCGGGCCCGCGCTGATCATGAACCACCGCCTGGACGTGCTCGCCGGAAACCGCCTCGCGGGGCTCCTCTACGGCCGGCCGATGCCGGGCCTGAACACCGCACGGCACCTCTTCCTCGAGGAGGCCGAGCGCGGACTTTACGCGGACTGGGAGAACTGCACCCTCGACGTGGTCGGACACCTGCGCCTGGCCGCCGGAAAATACCCCGACGATCCCCGCCTGGCCTCGCTCATCGGCGAGTTGGCGATGGGCAGCGAGCGCTTCCGCCGCCTCTGGGCCCGTGCGGACGTGCGCGCCCGGACGTATGGACGCAAGGCGTATCGGCATCCGCTGGTCGGGCTGCTGGAACTGCACCAGGAGAACTTCGTCCTGCCGAACGAATCAGGCATGGAGCTGGTGGTGCTGTCCGCGGCCCCCGGCAGCCCTGCCGAGGACGGCCTGCGCCTGCTCGCGGACCTGGGCGCGGCCGGCGGTGACGCACATCCCGCAGTGGACGCTCAGGTCCGCGAGCAGCTCGACGACGCTCGCCCATAGCCGCGAACGCCCCTGCGCCGCCGGCTGTCCGCTCCCCAAGTGCTCGCCGACGACGGGCAGTCCGGACGCGGGTCCGAGGGGAAGCCGATGGCAGTCACCAGGGGACGTGTCCGCCGTTCCGATCGAGGAATGCCAGGCCCTTGCCGTCGAGGTGGGAGAGCAACACGTCCACCAGGAGCGGGGTGCTCTCTTCCACGGAGTAGGGGGCATCGTCGCCGCCGAGCGCCGTGCGGATCCAGCCCGGAGCCATGAGCAGCAGGGAGCGGTCGGCGTCGGATTTCCGGGCGGCGTAGCTGCGCATGAACATGTTCAAGGCCGCTTTGCTACCGCGGTAGACCTCGCGCAGCCCGTTGGTGTTGTTGGTGATGCTGCCCTGCCCCGAGGACATGACACCGATCAGGCCGCTGGGCGTCACCAGGTCGTCAAGTGCTTCGATGACGCGCATGGGGCTGAGCGCGTTGGTCACCATGACGTCGATGAAGTCCTGGGTGGGGACGGCCCCTATGGGGGTCTGTTCGTTGTTGGTGGTGCCCGCGTTGACGAACAGGACGTCGAGCCGCACTCCGGTCAGACGCTCGTGCAGAGGCATGAGTTCCTCCGGTTTGGTGATATCGAGGTGTTCGACGCGGACGCGTCCGGGGCGGTGGTCGGCGAGGCCGTGCAGCGGGGTGCGGGCGCTGCCGCGAACGGTGCCGATGACCGACCACCCCCGCTCGGCGAGTTCGGCCGCCATGGCGCATCCGAGTCCTCGGGATGCTCCGACGACCAGGGCGGTCCGGGTGTGCTCATCATTGGTGGACTGCGACATGTCGCACGTTCTCCTTGGTGTGGGGCGGCTTGAGACGAGGGGCGTGGGCCGGCTTCTGCTTCGCCGGTCCCGGGTCAGGGTGTGAGGGGATCGATTCCGAAGAGGGTCGCGGCGTTGGCCGAGCGGACCTTGTGCCGGTCGGTGTCGGTGACGAAGTGTTCGAAGAACGTGTCGATCTCTGCTCGGGTGGGCTGCTGGAAGGGGTAGTCGGTGGAGAAGATCAGCCGGTCGACGGTCGTCACGGTCAGTGCGTGCCGCAGCAGGGCCGGGTTGAGCATTCCCGACGTCGTCAGGAAGAAGTTCGTGCGGATGTAGTCCGAGACCGACCGCCGGAGCCCGGCGAGGCGGGCGAGACTGTCGGCGCGGTCGAGCCAGAAGGGAAGCAGTTCGCCCCAGTGGCCCAGCACGATCTGCAGATCGGGATGGCGTTCGAAGGTGCCGCGCAGGATGAGACGCAGTGCCGCGGTCGCCGCCTCCACGTGCCAGCCCCAGCCGAATGTGGCCAACCCGAGTTCGGTCATGGGGTCGAAACCTCGGTAGGCGGCGGCGCGCAGCGCGTCGGAGGGGATCTGCGGGTGGATGAAGACCGGCTGGCCGAGTCCGGCGGCGGCGGCGAAGAAGTCGTCGTAGGCGGGGTCGTCGAGGAACCGGTCGCCGGTGCGGCCGTAGACCATGGTCCCCACGTGGCCTTGCTCTGTAGATTCCCGCCACGCCGCTCGACCAAGCCGGCGAACCGATCTCGGGGGACCTCATGGAACTGCTCTTCTACGTCATACCGTCCATCATGATCGCCCCCCTGGTGGCCGGCATCACCGTGGCGCTGCGTCGCTCGAGTCAGATCGGCCAGGCCTGGGACGGAGGCGTGACGGCTCAGGCGCGCTGTCTGCGGTCGTACACGACGACCAGCGGCGACGGGCACAGCTCGTTCGCCACCACCCTTCACCACGTCTACGAGTTCATCACCCAGGACGGCCGCGTCATACGGTTCGAGGAAGCCAACGGCCCCTCGACGGTCGTGGAGGGCGCCCTGGTCACCGTGCACTACCTGCCCGACCGGCCCGAGCAGGCCACCGCCCACGCACCGGCCCGCGGCAAGCTCGCCGCCGGAACCGGCTGCATACTCGCCTTTTACGGGGTGGGACTCGCCTTCTGCGTGGCTTTCATCTTCGTCGTCCACCTTCTGTTCGACGCGGCGGACGCCTTGCTGCGGTAGGCGGTAGGCGCGGACACCAACGAGGCGAATGTGGCGACGAGTTCGGCGGCCATGCCCCTCACGTGCGGATCCGGATCGAAGCGCAGTTGACGCAGTGCGGGATCGAGGAGCCGGTACGCGCCGGGCGCGCACGTTTCGCCCTTGCGGCGGTCACAGGCCAGGGGTCGCCGCCGGTCACCGGCTGCGGCCGGTCACCGGCTGCGCCCAGTACGGCCGTCGTACTCTTCGCGGGCGGTGATGACTTCTTCGATGTGCGTCACGGACCACTCCGTGAGCGCCTTCAGTGGCTCCCGCAGCGTCTGGCCGAGCGCGGTCAGCTCGTACTCCACGTGCGGCGGCACCTCTGGGTAGACGGTCCGGCTGATCAGGCCGTCGCGTTCGAGGGTGCGCAGCGTCTGGGTGAGCATCTTCTCGCTGACGCCCTCCAGCGCCTGCCGGAGCCGGCCGAACCGGGAGGTCCCGTTCCGGCCGAGTTCGCCGAGCACGAGGACCGCCCACTTGCTGCCGATCTGGTCGAGCAGGTCTCGCGACGGGCAGCCTCGCTCGTACGGATCGAACGTGGGCCCGGTCACGTTCTCGACAGAGGCCATGCGGCTCACCTCGATGCTATCGGTCAGGTAAGTACCGTACCAGGAAGTGGCTACTCCCTATCAGAGAGTGTCCAGGTCATGCTGAGTTCCATCCCGCCGCGGGCGGACCGCGGCAGGCGTGCGAGGCGCGCACGGAAGGAAGGAATGATCATCATGCCGATCGTCGTCACCGGAGCCACCGGCCAGTTGGGCAGGCTCACCGTCGAGGCACTGCTGCGGCACGGGGTCCCGGCCGCGGACATCATCGCGACCGGCCGGGACATCGCCAGGATCAAGGACCTCGCCGACCGGGGCATCACCGTACGGCGCGCCGACTTCGCGGACACCGACAGCCTGGTCGAGGCGTTCGCGGGGGCGGACAAGCTGCTGTTGATCTCGGCTTCGGTCCCCGTGGGCGAACGGGTCGCCAACCACCGTCGCGTGATCGACGCCGCGGCGTCCGCAGGCGTGTCGCTGGTGGCGTACACGAGCACGACGCACGCGGACACGGCCACCACCGTCATCGGCGCCACGCACGGGGAGACCGAGGAGTACCTGCGAGGCCGTCAAGTCCCCAGCGTGCTGCTGCGCAACGGCTGGTACCTGGAGAACTACACCAGCCAACTGCCGCAGATCCTGCGGAACGGCGCCGTCGCCGGCGCCGCGGGTGAGGGGCGGATCAGCGCCGCCTCCCGTGCCGACTACGCCGAGGCCGCGGCGGTCGTCCTCACCACCGAAGGCCACGCCGGCGCCGTGTACGAGCTCGGCGGCGACGAGTCCTTCACCCTGACCGAACTCGCCGCCGCGATCACCGCTGCGGCCGGAAAGCAGGTCACCTACGCCGACCTTCCGGTGACCGACTTCGCCCGGGCGCTGGCCGCCGCAGGTCTACCCGCCGAGTTGGCGGAGGTCCTCGCCGACGCCGACCTCGGCATGAAGCGCGGGGAGATGTACACCGACTCCGGCGACTTGCGCCGCCTGATCGGTCGCCCGCCCGTGACCCTGGCCGAGGCGCTCGCGGCCGCCCCGCGGTCCTGAGGTCGCACTCATGCTGTGGCGGGGTGTGGGCCACCACGGCATCGATGATCTTGGGCCAGAGTTCGCGCGGTCGGTCGTGGCCCATGTCGGGAATGAGCAGGAGACGCGAGCCAGGCACCAGGTCCGCGGTGCGTTCACCGCCGCTGGGATCGATCAACGTGTCATCCAGGCCGTGGATCACCAGCGTCGGCACCCGGAGTCGGCGCAGTTCGTCCGCGCGTGATCCGCTGAGGATCATCGCGCCGAGTTGTCGGGCGATCCCCGCGGGGTGGTAGGCGCGGTCGTAGCTGTCGGCTGCCAGCTCGCACAGCACGGCAGCGTCACCGTAACGCTTGGAGGCCCAGACCAGCTCCTTCTCCGCCGCCGCCACGTATCCGTCGCGGGCGATCGTCCCGCCTATCGAGGCACCGACCACGTGGGCGCGTTCGACACCCAGCGCGGTCGCGAAGCGCATTCAAAATACCGACTGTGACCTGCGCATACACCTCTGGTCCCGATCATGGCCAGGGCCCAGTCGCCCTGGAGCGGGGTGTAGCGGGGTGGTGGTGGAGCGGGTGTGGGGAAGTGGCCGTGGTCGACGGCCAGAGCGGCTAGCCACTCCGAGCCACTCCCAGGTGTCACGGTGCGCCACCAGTTCGACGGAGGCCACCGGCGGCCTTGAGCAGCAGGACGCCATGGGCGATGCGTGGTTCGTCCACGCCGGCCGCGGATGCCTGCCGCGCATCACCGGCGTTGCGGCTGGCGAGTCATGAGGAAATCGGGCCGACAGTTCTCTTGACGCCGACTTGGCTGCCTGACTTGATGTGGGACTAGCAATTGGGAGCGCTCCCATACCTCTTCGACCCGAGGAGTCCATCCGTGCCCCATACACGCAAGGCCGGGCCCTTCCTCGCCGCGGCGGCCGCGACCGCCGCCCTCGTCGGCCTGTGCGCGACACCGGCCGCCGCGGCGAAGGCGTCCCCCGCCACCGATCACTCGCTCGCCCAGGGCACCAGGTTCTACGTCGAGCCCGCGAGCAAGGCAGCCAAGCAATCCCTCGCCGACCTCAAGGCGGGCGACAAGACGGACGCCGCGGCGATGGCCGCGATGGCCTCGTACCCGGTCGCCCAGTGGTTCACCGGCACCGCCGACCCCGAGCAGACCACGAACGACATGGCGAAGCTCCAGGCCAAGGCCGCGATGGAGAAGCGGGTGCCGGTCACCGTGGCGTACAACGTCCCCGGCCGCGACTGCTCGCAGTACTCCGCGGGCGGCGCCGCCACCGGCGAGGAGTACGCCGCCTGGGTCGACGCCCTGGCCAAGGGCATCGCCAACCACAAGACCGTGGTCCTCCTGGAGCCCGACGGGCTCGCCCTCTCCCCTGCGTACTGCGGCGGGACCGCCGATCAGCAGACCGCCCGGCTCGCGGAGATCAACGGCGCGGTGAACCGGCTGGAACAGCAGCCCGGTACGGTCGTCTACCTGGACGCCGGGCACAGCTCCTGGCAGCCCGTCGGCACCATGTCCAAGCTGCTGCTCGACGGCGGGGTGGCCCGGGCGCAGGGTTTCTTCCTCAACGTCTCCAACTACCAGACCGACAGCGACCTGGTCCGCTACGGCACCCAGGTCTCCAAGTGCGTCTGGTACCTGCGGAACACCGCGGGCGCCCAACCGAGTGACTGTCCCGACCAGTGGTCGCCGGCTGCGGACGCCGACGCGTGGTACGCCTCGCATGTGCCCGCCGACGCCAAGCTGACCCACTTCGTGATCGACAGCAGCCGCAACGGTCAGGGCCCGTGGACGCCGACCGCCTCCTACCCGGACGCCCAGGAGTGGTGCAACCCGCCCGGCCGCGGCCTCGGCGTGCGCCCCACCACCGACACCGGAAACGCCCTGCTGGACGCCTACTTGTGGGTGAAGGTGCCCGGTGAGTCCGACGGCAGTTGCACCCGCGGCACCGCCGGCCCGACCGACCCGGAGTACGGCGTGGTCGACCCGATCGCCGGTGCCTGGTGGCCCGACCAGGCCCACGCTCTGGCCGCGAACGCCTCCCCGGCGCTGACCTTCAATCGAGACCTGTTGCACCGCTGAACGGGGAACCGCGCCCGAGCCGACGGCCATGCCCCGCCCGGGGCGTGGCCGTCCGGCGTCGCCCGCCCGCACCCAGGCCGCCCGTTGCCCGGGAGGGGGGAACGGGTGTCACGGGCGGTGGTCGCGTCCGTCCCGTGGTGCGAAGGCGGCGAGGGCGTCGGCGTCGGTCGCGCGAGCATGCAGGAAGTAGTCGGCCCACTCGCTGATGCCGGGGTAGGACGAGTCCCGGCTGAGCTGGGTGGCTGCGGCCTGGAGGTCGAAGTGCGTGGTGCGGAGTTCCACGCCCGGGCCCAGGAGGGCCCAGTGCGCTCCGGTTCGTCCGTAGGGCATGCCGACGCTGCCGGGGTTGACCACGAGTCGGCCGTGGGCGAGGCGGACGAACGGCATGTGGGTGTGGCCGCAGACCACGGTGCGGATGTCGGTGCCGAGTCCGTTGAAGACTTCGTGCCAGCGATCGAGACGGGAGTCGACCAGGACGACCTCCTCGTCGTCGCGGGGGGTGGCATGGCAGAACAGCACCTTTCCCAGGCCGTTCACGGACAGGGAGAGCGACCGCGGCAGCGAGCCGAGCAGGTCGAGATGGTCCTCGCGCAGCTGCTCGGCTGCCCAGGGAGCGATCGGGGTCGGGGATCGTCTCGCGCTGCCCCCGGCGGTATTCGAGGAGTTCGCGGTCGGCGTTGCCGCTGATCCAGCTGACGCGATCGCCGAGGCTGGTCAG
The DNA here is from genome assembly GCF_900104815.1 of Streptomyces misionensis. Taxonomy (NCBI): domain Bacteria; kingdom Bacillati; phylum Actinomycetota; class Actinomycetes; order Kitasatosporales; family Streptomycetaceae; genus Streptomyces; species Streptomyces misionensis. The sequence continues at coordinate 8,000,440 of NZ_FNTD01000004.1, read as the reverse complement.
CAGGTCGAGAACCTGGGCCGGTTGCGGGCCGGCGGTGATGTCTCCGGTGAGCACGATGTGATCGGCGGTGCTGACGTCTGGTTCGGCGAGCACTGCCTCCAGGGGCGGCAGGACTCCGTGGATGTCGACAGGACGGCTACTCGGTTCAGCATGGTCACCACTGTGGGGCGAAGGCATCCGAGTGGTACGGCCTTTCGCGCGGATCTGGTACGGAGGCCGGCCGGGCAGAGTTCGCCGGCGCCCGTGGCCCGGCAGGAGGAGTTCGACCTGCCTGGGATGCGCGCACATAGGGCTGGTATCCGGGCGGTGGGCGGCCAGGCCCAACTCCCTCGGCGGGCCGTCGACCGTGTCGCCTCTGGCATGGGCCGCGGCGGGCGCCGTCATCCGCACACTGCACCGAGCGCCCCTGCCGCCCCCGGCGGGCCGGGCCGGGCGGAGCATCGTCGCGCTGCGGGCACGGCTCGACGACGAATGCGGGTGGCTCGTGGCGAACGGTGTCCTGCCCGCCGACTTGGTCACCCGTAACCTCCGGATCGCCGAGGCCGCACTCCGGCCGCGGACTGCGGCATTCACGCACGGCGACCTGCAGATCGGGTTCGCTGGCTGGCCGAGCACGGCTCTGACGCATACGCAGCAGGCCATCCCTGGGGCGACACCCCGGTTCTTGCGCTCGGAGAAGTGCAGTACTCAGCCGTCGCCGGCAGAGGACGACGCAGGTCCCTGAGCCCGTGTGAGGCCGGGATTTCCTCACGCCGACCGCGGAGACCGCCTCGCGCAGGGTTGGTCCGGCAGTACGGTGATCGTCATGACAGGTGAGGGTGAGGCACTGCTCGGCGGGATGGCGAACGCGGGAGCGGTCTTCCGCCGGGGCTCGTTGGTCGACCGTCCGGCGCCGCGCAACGCGCGCGCTCTGCACGCCTATCTCCTTGCGCTGAGGCAGCACGGCTTCGACGCGGCACCGGCGCCTGTCGGTCTCGCTGCGGACGGCCGCGAGCAGTTGACCTTCATTCCCGGTGACGTGGCACTGCCGCCGTTCCCGGACTGGGCGATGACGCGTTCCGCCCTCGAATCGGTGGGAAGTCTGCTACGGCGCCTGCATGAGACCAGCGCGGCCGTCAGGGTCGACCCCGGTGCCGAGTGGCCCCGGGACCTGGCCGACCCGGAAGGGGGGACGATGTTGTGCCACAACGACGTGTGCCCGGACAACGTCGTCTTCCGCGACGGCCGTGCCGTGGCCCTGATCGATTTCGACCTGGCGGCCCCGGGCCGTGCCCTTTGGGACGTCGCCATGACCGCCCGCTACTGGGTGCCGATGCTGGATCCCCGATCCGCGGCCGGGTTCTACCCCTCCGGACCGGATGCGCCCACACGGCTGCGGATCCTTGCCGACAGCTACGGCCTCTCCCCGCGGGACCGCGCCGACCTGCCCGGCATCATCGAGCAGGCGACCGAGGTCTGCCGGGACTTCGTCACCCGCCGCGTGGCCGACAGCGACCCCGTATACCTCCAGGCACTGGCCGAACGCGGCGGATGGGAACGCTGGGACCGCATACAGACCTGGCTCACGGACCACCGCAGGACGTTCACGGCCGCCCTGCTGGACTGACCAGCCCGACCGTACGCATCACCCGCTCCGACCCCGTCGGCACCAGCACGGCGCCGGCGACGTGTGGCCCTGCCACCCCGACGCCTGGAGGAACCGCTCGGAACCGCCCGCAGCGCTTGAGAGACCGGACTGCCGGCAGGCGGCACGGGCTGCCCCTCCCCCACGTGGAGTGGCCCCAGCACGACGTTGCCGGCGCTCCACATGGCAGCCCGCTGCTCAAGTACTCAGCGGTACTGCCCTGCAAGGCGTGCCCGGTCCCGGCTCGACCAGTCGTACATCCTTCGCCCCGGACGGTCAGGTCAGGTCAGGTCAAGGAAGCTCCATCGAGCGTCCGGCTGGGCACCGCTCAGCCACTTGCCGCAGTTCTGGAGCACGACCGGGCTCGACGTGATGTGCTGCGCGCCCGTTCCGAGGTCGCGCAGGAAGCGGTCGACCGGGCCGCGGCGGATCGCCGCCGAGCCGGCCCAGCGGTGGACGGTGCGGCCCACGTCGTACACGGTCGTGGTCGTGTGGTTCAAGGCGAGACGGATCAGAGTGTCCTGCTCCGTGCTCGGCAACTGACCCTGGTCCAGGGACTGTTCGACATCCTGCCAGACGTCGTTCACCCAGGCCCGGGCCGCCCGGAGTCTGGCCTCCGCCGTCGCGTACTCGGCGTGGAACTGAGAGGTGTCGACGGCGGCGCCCCGCGAACCGGTCCGAGCCGCGGCAACCCGTTTCAGCTCGGCCAGGAGACGCCGCCCGACGCCGAGGGCCCAGCCCGTGTGCCCGATCGCCGACATGTCGACCAGGCCGAGTCGGTAGATGGCGCCGCCGTTGACCGGGGTGCCCGTGGTCGCGACGTAGGTGTACTCGTGTGGTACGTACACATCGGTGCAGTGGTAGTCGATGCTGTGTGTCGCACGCAGCCCGAGCACGTCCCAGTTGCCGTCCAGGGTCACCTGTGACTTCGGCATCGCCAGCACCCGTAGCTCACCGGTGCCCTCGACCTGGATCGCGCTGTGGATGTGGGTGGCGTGCGCCATCCCGGAGGCGAACTGCCACTGGCCGCTCACCCGGTAGCCGCCCGGCACCGGGACAGCCCGGCCGGGGCGTGTGCCATGGCCGGAGAGCAGCGCGTACTTCCCGTTCGGCACGTCGGGGAACAGCTCGGCCGACGCGTCCGCGGAGAGGTACGCCGCCGTGGTCCCGGTCATCATCTGCAACGCGAACATGGTCCACCCGGCCGCCGCGTCGTGGTAGCTCGTCCGCTCCACCGTCTCGATCAGCTGCCGCGGCGCGAACTCGTATCCGCCCAGACTCAGCGGAAGTTCGGCCCGTACGATCCCCGTGTCCAGCAGCGCCCGTGCCGTGTCCTCGGGCAGCCTGCCCAACTCCTCTGCGGCGTCGGCCCGTTCATCGAGTAACCCGCCGATCTCTTCGATCTTCTCCAGCACGCCCGCCAGTTCCCCGCTGACGTGCAGCCGCCCCCTGTCCCCCATGATTCTCCCCTCCCTGTGGCCTTGTTCCCCGATCGTCTCATGCACCCGGCGCTCCAACCCCGAAGCACCGACCACGGGAAACGGGACGGCAGTTGAGGTCAACTTCGTCCCCAACACCGTCCCGCCACGACGGCGCCCCGGGCACCGGCTGGGGCGCCGTCGTGAGGGAAGCCCTCTGGCGAAGAGCGTAGAGGCGCCCCTTAAGCGGGTGGCGGCCGCGTTCGGTCCCAGGCTCAGATGATCTCCAGCACCGTCGCCGCGAAGTTGAACCCGATCCCCGCACCCACCAGCATCACCAGGTCCCCGGAGGCGAGCTTCCCGTTCTCCCGCAGGTAGGCCAGCCCCGCCGCCTGGTCGCCCGCGCCCAGGTGGCCGACGGTGCGCCCGTAGCTCCAGAGTGACTGCTCCTCGGTGTAGCCCAGGATCTCGTAGTTCTCGGTGAGGCCGCCGCCGCGGTGGAGGAACGGAACCACCGCGTGGCGTATGTCCCTGGGGCCGACCCCGGCCTCGCTCAGCGCTTGGTCGTGGCAGGCGAACAGTCCCTTCTCGTACTGTCCCCACGCGGCCGGCGCCTCGGGCAGGGTGAAGAACTGCTGCGTGCGCTCCGGCACCGGTACCGGCTGCCGCATCCCGGGGGCCGGCGCGAAGTCCGTGGTGCCACGGGTGACCCGCTCCAGCGAGTTGTCCGCCCCGACGGCGAAGGAGACGATCCGGGCGAAGCCGCTCTCGGTCGACAGGACCACGGCCGTGCCGGCGTCCCCGAAGATGATGTTGTCCAGGGTGTTCCACCGGTCGATGCCCGGCGAGGCGTAGCGGTCGCCGGTGGTGACGAGCGCCGCATGGGTGAAGCCGCTGCGCAGGTAGGCCGAGGCGAGCCGCATGGCGCCGAGCCCGCCCAGCGACTGCTGCTGGACGTCCAGGGCGAAAGGATGCGCGCCCACCGACTCGTTGGCGACGTAGGCCGCCGACGGCCACAGGTCCAGCCCCTGGAACCAGTGGCTGGCGTGCAGCACCAGGCCGATCTCGGAGGGGTCCAGCTCGGACTTCGTGATCGCCGACCTTGCCGCCTCAGCCGCCATTTCCGGGCCGGCCTCACTGTTCGAGACCGCGATGCGCTCGAAGCCGAGTTCCTGGTGCGTGGGCGGCACCAGGCCCTCGGCGACGGCCTCGCTCACGGACACGGTCTCGGCCAGGGACACGGTTGCGGCCGCAATAAAGATATTGGGCTCGTTCTTCATGATGATCTCCAACACGGAGGCTGATGGGAGTGGAAGCCACTTCGCGAATAAAGGTCCGCCCCGTCCTGGGAGCAGTAGATGTTCAAGCCGCAGACGAGGCCGATATTCCGGCAGCTGGGCTCGCTCTCGGGCACGGACAACACGGGCATGCTGCTGAACGGCACTGATATGCCGCTGACGTGCGGCTGATTTCCGATCGGTTGGGCGTTTGGGCGCGCAGAAGACGGCGAGCGCGTCGAACCGTGCTCCGGCGCACCCGCCGACCGGCACCGGCCCGGTCTTCTGGACGTCAGTGCCGTGTCAGGGGTCCGTGTCACTCTCTTTCACGTGAACGGCCCCCGGAAAACCAAAGGGGGTCGGGAACGAGGAGAGGTGCCCGGAGTGGTTGATCGGGGACCAGCGAGCACGCCTCGGGGTCGGACCCTTCAGGGGTCCACGCAGGTTCGAATCCTGCCCTCTCCGCGTCTTGTGGCGCGCCGCTCACCGGGGAAGTCCCGGCGGGCGGCGCGCCGTTGCCGTGCGGCGTCGCCTTCGGCCGGAGCGAATGGCAGCACAGGGGAAACGGGCTGCGATGGCGTAGGCGTCTGTGCCGGTGGCGGAGTTCGAAGAACCGGCCCGAGCTGCCTCTCGGGAGCGCTTGTAACTCCCCTAATTACCCGATGACTTGACGAAGGCAAGATCGGACCATGGATGTTCCTTTGGGGTGGAGCTGAGATCATGAGGGCCGCGTGTAGCTGCTGAGCGCAGCCGTCCGGGACCGTCAGGTCGTGCCGACGACTGGACGCTTGCCCCCACCACGTCATCGCTCCCCGCGTTGCGGGTCGGTGGCCCGCGTATCAAACCCCGGTGCCGTCATCCGCACCGCCGATCCCTCCTTGGAGCTCGTATGCGAAGACCTCGCCCCGTATCCGGTGTGTCCGTGGCCGTTCTCGTGGTGGCGGGGGTGGTGAGCGGCTGGGGAACCGGCCAGGCGGTGGCGGAACCGAGCCCGGCCGGGACGCTGTACGTGAATCACGACGGGGCGTGCAGCGACTCGGGAACGGGCGCGGCGAGCCTGCCCTTCTGCACGGTGCAGGCGGCGGCGGATGTGGTGCTACCGGGGCAGACGGTTCATGTCGCGTCGCCGGGCGGTCGGCCCTACGTCGAGTCCGTCACCCTGACCCGGTCCGGCACCGAGGACGCCCCCATCACGTTCACCGGGGCCGGCTACGCCTTCGGCGGCTCGCCCGCGGTCGTCACACCGAAGGGTTCCGGGCCGGCGCTGACGCTCCAAGCGGTGCACGACGTGCGCGTCCAGTCGCTGGGGTTCGGATACGCGGCCGCGGACGCGGTGGCGGTGACGGGCTCCACGGGCGTCACCCTCGACCGGTTGTCGTTCCGGCCCCCGGTGCCGTCGGCCGATCGGACCGGTACCGCCGTCAGCGTGGACGGCGCCTCCTCGGACGTGACCGTGTCGCGCACCTGGGTGCCGGACGGATACGCCTACGGCGTGCGAGCGCAGCCGGGAGCCGCGCAGGTCACCGTCACCACCAATGTGGTGACCAATCCGCGTCGGGGCGGGATCGTGATGACGGGGACGCCCGGCGCGGCCGTGACGAGCAACACGGTCATCACTCCGTGTGCCACGGGCATCTCGCTGGAAGACGCGAGCTCCGGGACCATGGAGAACAACGTGGTCTCCTCCGCCCCGTGGCAGCAGACCGGCGGCTGCCTGGCGCCCACCGCTCCGCTCTACTCCGTGTCCGCCGCATCCGCCAACCAGGTCACCGGCGACTACAACGTGGCGGCGAACCGCTCCGGTTCCTCCGCCCGGCCGCGGCCCGAGTACGCGTGGGGCGACGCCTCCTACTCCACCACCGTGTCGCTGCGCGACGCGACCGGGCAGGGCGCGCACGACATCGACGGGATCAACGTGTCGTCCACCACGGCACCGCCCGAGCACTCCGCTCTCGTCGACTCCGCCGATGCCGACGCGCCGGGTGAGCTCGCCGCCGACGTCGACGGCGCCCCGGTCGTGGACGATCCGCTTGTCGCCGACACCGGCACGGGCACCGGCCGCGGTCCGACGGCCCACGCCGACCGGGGTGCCTTCGAACGGCAGGACTCCATCACCCTCCCCAGCGACGACATACCGTCGCCGTCGCGCGGCGTCGCGCCGCTCGTCACCTCGGTGAAGACCGATGGCGCCACCACTTCGTGGGGGAAGTCCATCGCGACGTACTCGGTCGACTTCGGGGACGGGAGCGCCCCGGTCACCCAGGCGCCGGGCGCCCCGATCACGCACACCTACACCACGCCGGGCGTGTACGACCCGGACATCACGGTGACCGACGCCGACGGGTCGAGCCGCACCGTCCGATTCGCTGCCGTCGACGCGGGTACGGCCTCGGCCCCGGCCACCTCGCTGTCGGGTGCCCTGGCCACCACCGCCGACGGGCAGGTCGACGCCGGGGACGTGTCGTTCACCGTTCCGCAACCGGCGGACGCCTGGGAAGTCGCCTACCGGGTCCTGACGTTCGGTGACGGTGACAGTGAGAGCCTGGCCGGCGGCCCCCAGAAGATCGAGCACCAGTACCCGGCAGCGGGTTCGTACACCGCCACACTGACACAGACCGACCTGCTCGGCCGCGTCACCACCGCCAAGGTGACCGTGCACGCCGCAGACGCCTTCCTGCCCGTCGTCGCGCAGCACGACGCCGAGAAGACGATCCCCGCCCACGGGGTGCTGAAGCTTTCCGCGGCCACCGTGCACGCCGCCTCCGACGGCGTCGACGCGGCGCGCCTCCAGGTCGTCACCAGCGGGGCCAAGGCGAGGGGCACCCTCACCCTCTACACCGACGGCACCACCCGGCCGGGCACCTCCACGGTCGGCTTCGAGCCCGGTCGGACGGTCGCCAACGAGGCGACGGTGAAGGTCACTCCCACGGGTGCGATCGACGTCTACAACGGCAGCTCCGGACCGGTGACCGTCAACGTCGCCACGCTCGGCCTCCAGTCGCACGCACAGTTCGGCCGCACCTACCATCCCGCCACGCCGATCCGCCTGCTCGACACCCGCAGCGGCACCGGTGGCCACACCGGGGCGGTCGCCGGCGGTCATTCGATCACGCTGCCCGTCTCGGGCACCCACGGTGTCCCGGCCGACGCGAGCGCCGTGGTCCTCAACGTCGTGGCGACCGCCACCAAGGGCTCCGGCAACCTCACGGTCTCCCCCGTCGGCACCATCAACCCCGGTGTGAGCGGCCTGTACTGGGCCACGGGACAGACCGTTTCCACCCAAGTCGTCGTCCCCGCGGTTCTGACGGGTGGGAAGGTCGTACTCCGCAACAACAGCAAGTCCTCGGCGCACCTCGTCGCGGACGTGGTCGGCTGGTACGGCCCCACCGCGAGCGGTACGACGTTCCAACCGGTCGCGCCGGTACGGATCCTCAACACCCGTACGGGCAGCGGCGGGAAGGTCGCCAAGCTCGGTGCCCACGCCACGCTCAAGCTCAAAGTCACCGGCGCCCACGGGGTACCGGCGAACGCGGTGAGCGCGGTCGACCTCAATCTCACGGTGCCCTCGCCGACCGGCAGCGGCTACCTCGTCGCCTACGCGGACGGCACCAGCAGGCCGGACGTGCACTCGGCCGACTACACCAGCGGGCATCCCGCGGCCGGCACCGCGCTGGTCAAGGTCGGCGCGGACGGCGAGATCGACCTGTTCAACGCCGGCTCCACCGCCGTCGACGTCGACGTCGATCTTCTCGGCGACTACACCTCCAACAGTGTGAGCTGACCGCGCCGCAGGCCGTGAAGTCCACCAGCGGATGCCCCCGGAGAACTCCGGGGGCATCCGACCTCCCAAGCCCGCCGGATTTGCGGTGGCGGAGCCGGCTTGGTCTTCGTCTGCCGGGACTTCGCCGTGTTGGGGCTCATGCGCGTTCCTCCTCCCGCACCGGGCGCAGTCCCGGCCGCGTGCCGTGGGAGCGGGCGTCCGTGTACGACGCCGTGAAGGAACCCTCGTAGCCGAAGAGCGGCCCGAAGCGGCGGTTCACCACGCTCACCCGGATCCGGAAGCGTCCGGTGGTGTCGTCGAAGGACTCGCGTACCTCGGCCGTGGCGCCGAGGAGTTCCGGTACCCGCACGTCCACCGGGCCCTCCCGGAAGCGGTGCTCGCCGGAGCGGATGAGCAGCGAGCCGTCCGGCTCGGCCGCGAGGTGCAGTTCGCTGGCGAGGTGCTGGTGGGTGCCGAGGTAGTCGAGTATCCGGTCGCCCTTCGGGCTGAGCACCATCTGGGCGTCGAAGCGACGCGGGCGGCCGGGCAGGTCGAAGGTGCGCACGAAGCTCACCGTCTCACGGCCGAAGGTGTCGGTGTACGGGACGTTCTCGATCACGAAGGGGATGTCGCGGCCGGCCCGCGGGACGAGGATGTTGCGGGTGGCGCCGAGGGCGAGGAACGGCTTCACGTACGCCGGGCCGTGCCAGATCCGGTGCATGACGCCCCGTCCGGTGCAGGCCTCCCCGCCCGCCAGGCCCACCGAGAAGCGGCGCCGCAGCGCGGGGTGGAGCCGGTCGAAGTCGTCGCCGAGCACGGTACGGAACATCGAGGCGGGCGCGGTCATCCGTGCTTCTCCAGGGTGCGCAGGACACGAGGGGTCCGGGTCTGGGCCGCGGGAGCGCGCAGGCACCTGCGGGCGGCGGGGGTGCGGGCAAGGGGCGCCTTGAAGAGGGCGAGCGATATCACGAGCGCCGACAGGACCAGGCCGAGATGGTCCGCGTCGGCCGCGAACGGCTCGAGGACTTTGACGGCGGGGTGCGGCCACGGACCGGTCAGACACCCGGCGAGCAGCAGTGCCCGGACCGCCAGCTCGGCCAGCCAGTTGGCCCGGGCCCGCTCGGGGGTGATGCCGCGCTCCAGCCACAGCCGCAGCCGGTCGAAGGACCAGGCGGTCGCCCAGCCCATCAGGGGGCGGAACACGAGCCGGTCGGTGAGCGCGCCGAAGACGCCCCAGCGGGGCCGGTAGTCGTAGCCGGTGAGGAAGCGCACGCCGTGCGCGTCGGGCACGTAGCGCCAGTAGCCGCTTCCTCGGGCGAGCAGGGAGAGCGGGTGCGGGGATGCGAAGCGCAGGGCGGAGGTGCGGGTGCCATCGGGGCGCTCGCGCTCGCCGGCGGCGATCCCGGTGCCGGACACCGTCAGGAAGGGCAGAACGCGCACGGCGTAACGGAAGCGCTGGGGCTTGCCCTCCGCGCGCGGGAGGTAGTCGATCTCCGAGAACCGCAGGTCCCACCGCCGGTGCTGGGCGGGGTCCTGGGTTCGCTCCCAGAGTTCGTCCAGGTCGGCGCGGATATGTGCCTCTACGTAGAGACCCATGGCGTTCCCCCACATCCCCTCGGTGTTTGAGCGATCGCTCAAATCAACTGGAAGGGAAGGTACACCTGTTTGAGCGATCGCTCAAAGCCGGGAGCCGGAAAGCTCCGCTCCGAGGAACGGCGGGACTCGGGGTGGGGCCCGAAACGGGCGGGGTCGCGGCGGTACGGGTACAACGGGGAAACGGGTCCGCGCGGCTGCCTCCGGCGAGCACAGGCCTCGGACCAACTGGGGCGACGTCACTCGTGCGGACCGTCACCCGAGGCCTCGGCGCCGGTTGACCAGGGAGCCCCGGCCCCGGGACATGCGGGTCCCCCGCGCGGAATCCGCCGGGCGCCGGCATGGAGAGGAACACGGCATGGACACAGCTCAGGGCTTCTTCAGCCGGCGGCGCTTCCTGGAGGCGTCCGCCGCGGGGGCCGCCGCGGCCGCCCCGCTGCGGGCGCGCACTGCCGCGGCCGGGAACGTGCTGACGTATCGCGAGACGACCGGTGGATCGGTCACCGCGCGGCCCGGTGGGAGGTTCCTGATCGCCGAGGTGCAGGGTGTTCTGTGGCGGATCCCGCGCGCGGGTGGCGACGCGGTGCGGCTGACCGGCTGGGAGCTGGAGGCGACCCGGCCCGCGCTCTCCCCGGACGGCCGGACCGTGGCCGTGTGCGGATACCGCGGTGGCGGCTTCCACCTGTGGACCCTGCGGCCGGACGGCGGCGGGCTGCGCGCGCTCACCGACGGTCCGTGGGACGACCGGGGCGTGTCCTGGTCCCCGGACGGCACACGGCTGGCGTTCTCCTCCGAGCGCGGCGCGGATCCGGTGGCCGGCGGCGCCTTCGGCCTGTGGGCACTGGACCCGAGCAGCGGCCGGACGACCCGGCTGTCCGGCGGCGCCCACGAGGACTACGACCCGGCGTGGTTCCCGGACGGACGGTCGCTGGCATGCGTGCGCGCCGCCCACACCGCGGACGGCGGCAACGACGGCGGCCTGTCCCTGGTGCGCGTCCCGGCGGCGGGCGGACCGGCGCGGGTGCTGCGCACGGTCACCGAGGGACGGCTGCTGTGCCCGGCCGTCTCCCCCGGCGGCCGGATCGCCTATGTCCGGCTGACGGGCACCAGCGGCTCGCCGTCGCTGCCCGCCGCCACGGCGACGCTGATGGTGGACGACCGGGTGATCGCGGCGGGCGAGGACCTGGCGGCGGCCCCGCCTTGCTGGCTGGACGAGGACCGGCTGCTGTACGTGGCTGACGGCCGCATCCGCATCCGCCGCGTCGACGGCCGGGGCGCCGCGGACGTCCAGGAGATCCCCTTCACCGCACGGATGCCCGTGCCCAAGCCGCCGCGCCGGGCCGCGCGGCGAATCCCCGACCCGGCCGTTCCCGCTCCCGTGCGCGGCCTCCACCGGCCGGCACTGGCACCGGACGGCCGCAGCGCGGCGTTCGTCGCGCTGAACGCCCTGTGGCTGGTGCCCGTCGCCGGCACGGGCCAGGCGGGCGTCCCGCGCCGGCTGGTGCAGGCCGCCGACGTGCACTACCTGCAGATGCCGGCCTGGGCGCCGGACGGCCGCAGCCTGCTGTACTGCACCGATCGCGACGGCCTGAGTGCCGTGCGCCGACTGCGCCTGGCCGACTCGCGCGACGAACAGGTCACCGGCGGCGGGCGGTTGTACCCGGCGCTGTCTCCGGACGGCTCGCTGCTGGCATGCCAGGACGTCACCGGGAACACGCTGGTACGCGACCTGGCCACGGGCGAGGAGCGGGTAGCGGCTCGCCCGCTGGCGGCCGACGGACCGCCCGGCGCGCCCACCTGGTCGTCGGACGGCCGCCACCTGGCATTCTGCGATCGCAACCGGCTCAACCACCGTTTCCGCGAGGGCTACAACCTCATCCGGATCGTGGACGTCCGCACCGGCGCCGAGCGACGCCGGCTGCCCGCCGATCACCAGTCGCTGTCGGACCGGGTCGCGGCCGGGCCCGTGTGGTCACCCGACGGCCGTTGGATGGTGTTCGTCGCCGAGTCCGTGCTGTGGCTGCTGCCCGTCGCCGCCGACGGCACGCCCACGGGCCCGGGCCGTCGGCTCACCGACGAACCGGCCGACCACCCGAGCTGGGCCGGCGACTCCCGCACCCTCCTCTATCTCTCCAGCGGCAAGCTGCGGCTGCTCTCCCTGGACGCCGCCCATTCCCCGGGCCGCCCGCGCACGCTCCCGATCAGGCTGACCGGTCAACGGGCGCCTGGCGCGCCGGAGCCGCTGCGCGTCCACGCCGGTCAACTGTGGGACGCCACCGGCAGCCCGCCGCGCCAGGACATGGACGTCCTGATCCGCGACGGCAGGATCACCGGCGTCGAGCCGCACCGTGCCCGCCGGCCGGGCCACCGCACCTTGGACGCCTCCGAACAAACGGTGCTGCCCGGTCTGTTCGACAGCCACACCCACCCCTACACCGCCACGTACGGCGCCCGGCAGAACCTGACCTTCCTCGCCTACGGCGTCACGACCACCGCCTGCATGGGCGGCCCGCTGTACGAGACGGTCCGGCTGCGCGAGTCGGCCGCCACCGGGCACGTACTCGGCCCGAGATCGCTGGCGTGCGCGGAACTGATCGACGGCGCCCGTACCGCGTACGGCATGGGACGCGCGCACCGCACCGAGGCGGGTGTTCGGGCCACGCTGCGGCGGGCCGCCGCGCTGGACGTCGACTTCGTGAAGACCTATGTCCGAGCGCCGGGCAGGACCATGTCACTGGCCGCGCAGGCCGCGCACCGGCTGGGCGTGCCGTGCGGCAGTCACCTGTGCTTCCCCGGCAGGCCCGCCGGCCAGGACCTGACCACGCATCTGCAGGCCACCCAGCGGCTGCCGTACGGCCACGCCGCCACGCCGCTCGGGCGCGTCCACCAGGACCTGGTGGAGCAATACGCGGACGGCACCTTCGCGTTGATCGCCACACCGTTCACGGCGCAGTGCCTGCTGGGCGCGGACCGGGCACTCGCCGACGACCCGCGGGCGAGCGCCCTGATGCCGCCCTGGGACGTCGCCGCCGTCCGCGACCGCGCCTCGACCGCGCCCAGTCGGCAGCAACTGGACGCCCTGGCAACCGAGATGGCCGACTACCGGCGACTGGCCGCACACGGTGCCGTGATCGCCCTGGGCACGGACTCGCCCTTGGTGCCCGTGGGTCTCTCCCTCCATCTGGCGTTGCGCGCCCTGCACGGGCACGGTTTCACCGCCGCCGAGGCTCTGCACACCGCCACCACCGTTCCGGCCCGCCTCTTCGGCCTCGACCGGGATCTCGGCACGGTGGAGGCCGGCAAGGTTGCGGATCTGACGGTGGTCGACGGCGACCCCTTCCACGACTTCGGCACCCTCGTGCACACATCCGTGGTGCTGCGCGACGGCGTCCCCCACCGCCGGCAAGACCTCACGGACCTCGGTTCGGCGGACACTCCCCCGCCTCCCCACACCACCTGGCTCGATGTCGCCCGCTCCTTCGAACGCTCCTCCTGCTGCCACTTGGGCGGGGCGACGTAGTCCTTCACCTCCATGCCTCCCCGCGGACGAAGGCCGGGGGCACGCCGACTCGCACTGAATCCCGGTGTGTTCGGGCCATTCCCGTCTGGCGGTCACGAACGTATGGTCTGGAGCCCTCCGGCAGGAACCAATCCTGGTCATGTCAAGAAGACGCAGCACCCTTGGACGTACCGGCCCTGCCCCACGCGGGCGGCTTTCGGACGGCGGGCGATCGTCCGGTTCGGGCTACGGCTTTTGCTCCGGGGGCCGGATGCCGTCGAAGAGGTTGTCGACGAGGGCGTCGACGAACTCGGGGGTGACGGGCTCGTCGGGGATCAGACTGCGGTGGTAGACGGCGCCCCAGAGTTGGTCGACGAGGACCCGCACGTCGACGTCCTCGCGGATCTGGCCCTGCTCCTTGGCGCGGGTCAGACGCTGGTAGGCCAGTTCGCGCCTGCCGGAGGAGTACAGGGCGCGGTAGGCGCGTGCGAGGTCGGGGTCGGTCTGGGAGGCGCCGATGAGTTCGAGCAGGGCGCGGCCCCCGGGGCCGGCCATGACCTGGCGGTGGTGGTGGAGCTGGTCGCGCAGGTCCTCGCGGACGTTGCCGGTGTCGGGGAAGGACAGGGTGGCGCGTACGGCGTGGAAGTACCCGTCGAGGGCGAGGGCGCCGGGTGACTGCCACCACTTGTACAAGGTGGTCTTGCTGACACCGGCGGCCTTGGCGACCCGTTCGAACGTCAGGTCGGCCATCCCCTCGCTCAGCATCAGCCGTCCGACGGCTTCGAGGACGTCGGCACGGACCTCGTCGGCGGGACGCCGACCGCGACCGCGCGGGCGCGGCCTCGGTTCCGGGGTGGTCTGACCCGGTTGGGTGGTCACGGGGTCTCCTGAAAGGGTCGGGGTCGTCGGGGATCGGGGCCTGAGCGCCGGGCGTGCGCGGGCTCGCCGGGGGGCCGTCGTAGGGGCGGAACGCCGTGGGGGCCGTCGTGGAGGCGGAACGTCGTCGGGCGCACGGCCGTTGCACCCGTCGCCGTCCGCTTGCCTCAGTGCCGCGTCTTGACCGACAGCAGGTCGTCCAGGCCGATGCGGGTGAGGAACTCGCTGCGGATGCGGTCGGCCACCTCGGAAACTTCCTCGGACCCGTCGTCGGCCGGATCGATGTGCACACGGTAGGGCCGGGCGCCCTCGGGCAGGGCGACGATGCGGGCTATCTCGTCGGACACCATGGATGCGTGGGCGTCCGCCGGGGACAGGGCCGCGAGCTTGCCCGCGACCTGCTCCATCAGTCCCGCGTACCGGGTCTCGTAGGCGGCCTCGACCGCGGCGTCGGCGGGCTGGCCGGCGTGGGCGAAGTGGTTGGTCCCGCGGGTGAACGAACCCGGCACCACGATCGAGGTCTCCACCCCCCAACGTGCGAGCTCGGCGGCGTAACTGACCGCGAGGGAGTCCATGCCGGCCTTTGCCGCGAAGTACGGTGCGAGGTAGGGCGGCGTACCGCCCTTGACGCTGGAACTGGAGACCCACACGACCAGGCCGGCACCGCGTTCCCGCATCCCGGGCAGCACGGCCCGGTTGACCCGCTGAGTGGACAGGACGTTGACGTTGTACAGCTCGGCGAGCTGCTCGGCGGTGAAGGCCTCGGCCGGGCCGACCACCATGTGGCCGGCGTTGTGGATCAGGACGTCGATCCGGCCGTGCTCGGCGAGGATCTGGGCGACGGCGTTGTCGACGGACTCCTGGTGGTTCACGTCGAGTTCGATGGCGCGCAGGTCGGCGTGGTGCTCCTCGGAGTAGTCGGCGGCGTCCCGGACGGCCGGGGCGTTGCGGCCGGTGGTGTCGCGCATGCCGGCGTAAACGGTGTCGCCGTGGTCGGCTACGGCGCGGGCGGTCAGGGCTCCGAACCCGCTGGAGGCCCCGGTGATCAGCACGATCCGCTGGGTGGGCATGGTGTGTTCCCTTGTCTCGAAGAGGGACGGTCGGCGGGATCCGGTGGACCGGCTCAGGCCAGGCCGCCGTTGGTGAACAGAACCTGCCCGTTGACCCAGCGGGCCGGTCCGGCGAGGAACGCGACGGTCTCGGCGATGTCCGTGGGCCGGCCCAGTCGCTCGAGCGGCACCGCCTTGGCAAGCTGGTCGACGGCGGCCTCGTCCTTGCCCTCCAGGAACAGTGCGGTGGCAGTGGGCCCGGGGGCGACGGCGTTGACGGTGATGTCCTTGCCGCGCAGCTCGCGCGCCAGGATCAAGGTGATGCCTTCGACCGCGGCCTTGGAGGCGACGTAGGCGCCGTAGGCGGGGAACTGGGTGCGGGTGACCGACGTGGAGAAGTTCACGATGGCGCCACCGGGGCGTACCCGGTTCGCGGCGAGCTGCGAGACGACGAACGTGCCGCGGACGTTGGTGCGGTGCATGCGGTCGAAGTCGGCCAGGTCGAGCGTGGCGATCGGGGACAGCAGCATGATCCCGGCGGTGTTGACGACGACATCGACACCGCCGAACGCGGCCTCGACCGCGTCGAACGCCGCGGCCATCGCGGTCTCGTCCGCGACGTCCGCACCGACCGCGATGGCGCGGCCGCCGTCGGCCGTGACCTGGTCGACGATCTCCGTGGCACGAGCCGCGTTGCCGGCGTAGTGCACGCCGACGGCGTACCCGTCGGCGGCCAGGCGTTCGACGACGGCGCGGCCGATGCCGCCCGAGCCTCCGGTGACGAGAGCGACGCGAGGGGTCGTGGTGGTGCTGGACATGGTGGCCTCCTGGACTTTCACGAAGCAGTATGTGAACGGCACGTCCATATAAGCATGTAATGAACGCACCGTTCATTTATTTGGGGTGTGACGTGAGTCACATGTGTGCGGTAACCGCCGCGCCACTCGGCGAGCAGGACGGTCGCCGACGAACCGGTCCCGGCCGAACTCGTCACCGTGGGCGTCACGGGCCTCGGTGATCCCGTCCGGGTAGCACAGCAGGCGGTCTCCGGGCTGCAGCTGCTCGGTGCGCTCGGTCACCGGCAGGCCCAGATCGGCCCCCATGGGTCCGTCCGGTGGGCAGGCCAGCTCGGTCGTCCAGCGATCGCCGCGGATGAGGATCGGCAGGAGATGGCCGCGGTTGATCCAGGTCAGCCGGCCGCTCGCGATGTCCGGGTCCGCCAGGATGCCGCTGTCGGCGCGCACCACGCCCAGCCGCTCCACGCCGTCGGTGACGGCGACCCACCACCGCCGGCGCCCGCCCGTCATCCTGCCGGGCGCCGGCTCGGCGAGCATGTCCACACGCCGGTACGCCTGGCCGGCCAAGCCGCCTTGGAGACCTCCTGGCCTCCGCCTGCGGCGTCGCCTCCTTTGCCGGTGAGTCGGCGCAGCACCGTCTCGCGGATGTCGACGACGAAGACGGCGACGTCGCGCAGCCCGGCTTCGGCTGCGTGCTCGGCGACCAGGTCCGCAAGCCGCTCCAGCGTGACCGTGTGGCCGGCCTGGACCATCCGTAGCAGCGCCAGGGCGGCCGCGGCCCTGTCAGCCATGGCAGGGCCCCTCACTTCGCCGGCGGCATCCGGGCGAGGTGACGGCTGCGTCCGCCGGGCCATGACGTCGCATCGCCGACTCCTCCCGGGCCTCGGGCGAGCAGTGATCGTCCACCGGGGCAGTTGGCTTCGTGGGCGCCGATGCGGCGCTCATGGACGGGGACGGACGCGGTGCCAGCGTGGGCGGGCGTCACTGCCGCGGCGCCCGGCGACGGAGGCGCAGCGTGGGCATACCCGCTGTACCCGGTCGGCGGTGCCGCCGGATTCCGGGAAGGTGTCGGGCCGGCCGACGTGCGGGAAGCGGGCCAGTTGCGAGCGGCTGAGGGACAGCCCGCAGACGGTCTCGTTGCGGCCCGGCTCCCAGGCATGGACCTCGCCGGCGGGCAGCCTGCGCCGGCCGTCCTCCTCGTCGGTCCACTGTCCCGAGGCGGCAACGGCGTACTGCTTGCCGCGTTTCACGGCCTGGTCCGCCCCGTGAGGAAACTGTTCTCGGTCACCCGGCCCCTTCCTCCGCTCGGTAGGCCCTTCTCTGGTCGGCCGTCCACCCGGTCGGTGGCCCGCAAGCCGCGAGTGCCACGCGGCCCCTGCCCGCACCGGGAACGCCGGGCTCCCCGGTGTGGGCGGGGGCGGCCCGGATGGCCGGGCCGCTCGTGCGGGGGGAACGGCCCGCGTCCGCCGAGTCCCACGGTCACCGCTTCCTCACACGCACGGCCGCGGATGGCCCGTCCCCGAAACCGCCGGCGCACCGCGGCCACCCGCGGGCACCGACGACCGCGCCGTCCTGCGTGAACCCGCCTCCGGCCTTCATCGGGCCTGGGTGATCTCCGCCTGGAGGTCGGCCGGCGCAGAGCGGCCGTCGACCTTCCGGCCGCGTCCCGGTTCGCCGCCACGCCGGCCGCTGTATCCGGGGGCGGAACCGCCGGGCGAGGAGATCCCGGCCGTGCTCTGCGAAGGCCTCCTGCCCAGTTGGTACGCGACTGGGCCGCGGACGCGCGAGCACTTCCACCAGGTCGTCTCTTCGGCGGTGTGATCCGCAGATATCACGCATGGGCAGATCGTGTGAAGACCCGCGGCAGCCGGGAACTGATTAATCGTTAGCTGCTTCGAGTGCGGCTGTGCTTTCGTGGCGGAGCGCCGGAATTCCCGGTGGCAGCCCATCAACCTGCTGAGAGGCAGTACATCCCATGCCCTCCACAGCCAACGCCCGCATCGCCATCGTCGGCGCCGGCCTCGGTGGCCTCGCCTGTGCCCGGGCCCTGCAACGTCACGGCCGATCGGTCACCGTCTACGAACGCGAGGCCTCCGCGGACGCCCGCCCCCAGGGCGGCAGCCTCGACATCCATTCCGGTACCGGACAGGTGGCGCTGCGTGCGGCGGGTCTGATCGACGAGTTCCGCGCCCTGTCCCGCCCGGAGAGCCAGGAGTGGCGCATACTCGACCCCGCGACCGCCGCCGTCCTGCCCGTCCCCGGGCCGCCCAGTCACGACGACGACAGCCCCGAGATCGACCGCGGCCAACTGCGCGCCCTCCTCCTGGACTCCCTCGCCGCGGGCACCGTCCGATGGGACCGTGCCGTGACCGCTGTCACTGCGGGCGAGGACGAAGACGGCACCTGGCAGCTCCTGTTCGAGGACGGGAGCACGGAAACGGCGGACCTGGTGATCGGTGCCGACGGGGCCTGGTCCCGCGTCCGCCCGTCCGTGTCCGACGCCGCGCCCGCCTACAACGGCGTCACCTTCATGGAAGCCGGCTTCGCCGACTGCGACACCCGCCATCCCTCGCTGGCCGCCCTCGTCGGCGACGGCACCATGCTGGCGAGCAACGGCGACAAGGCTCTGCTGGCGCAGCGCAACAGCCAGGGCAACATCCGCGTCTACATCGCCTTCCGCGCCCCGCAGGACTGGCACGTGGCAGCGGGTGTGACCCTCGATGACGTCGAAAGCGTACGCCGGTATCTGGTGGACCTGCTCAAGGGCTGGGACGAGAGCCTGCTCGACTTCGTACGCCGCAACGACGGCGGATTCATCCCACGGCCCGTGTTCGTGCTGCCCGCACCGCACACCTGGGAGCACGTCCCCGGCATCACCCTGCTGGGCGACGCCGCCCACTTGATGCCGCCGGTCGGGCTCGGCGCGAACCTCGCCATGCTCGACGGCACCGACCTGGCCGGCGCCCTCATCGCCGAGTCCACCGTCGAGGACGCGGTCCGGGCCTACGAAAGCGTCATGCTTCCCCGCTCGGGTCAGGCCGCCCTGGAGTGCGCGAAGGTTCTGGACGACATCCTGCCACCGCAGGGCGCCTGAAAACAGGCACCGGACCGGACGGGGTGCCGCGGATCAACACCGCGCGGGCGCAGGGCGGCTGGGGCCCGTGCGGGCCGTGGCCGGGTGACGACGGCAGGGAGTCGCCGCATACGCGTGTGCCTGGGCACCGGTCCGTGGCACCCCGGGCGCGTGAGACGCGCGCCCGCGGGTAACCGGCGATGTCATGAACGCGTTGAGGATACGGCCGCCGAGTTCGCTGTACGGACGGGACACCGAAGCGCCGTCCGCCGCCGGCATCGTCGGACCGAGGAGGTAGACATGCTCTTCCTGGTCGTCGCCCTGCTTCTGCTGGGCATCGTCCTGGGCTCGGCCGCGTACCTTCCCTGGCCCGTGACCGTGGTGGCCGCCGCCGTGATCGCCGTCTGGCTCGTCGTGTTCGCCGGGCGCGAGCGGCGTCGGCGCGGCCGGACGGGGAGGGCCTGACCATGCGGCTGACCGCACCACCCTCCGTCCGCACGGGCCGACGGGACACCGAAGGCATGGCGGTGGCCTCCTTCGTCCTCGGGCTTCTGGGACTGCTCGTCCTCAACCTGGTCCTCGGCCCCATCGCCATCGTGCTGGCCGTCATCGCCCTGCGCCGAAACACCCCGCGCCGCTCGCGAGCGCTGCTCGGACTGGGGCTCGGCATCGCAGACCTGGTCCTGTTCGCCGTCCTGGCCTCCGTCCACGGGGCCACGTCATGGTCGATCTGGGGCGGCTGAGCACTCCGGGGCGCCCGTGCCTCGTGCGGGCGCCCCGGGTTCCGCGCGCTCCCGCCGGGAAACGCCGCTCGTGCCGTCCCACCGGCCGGATCCGGCATGTCCCGGGGAAGACGGCCGGCAGAGTCGCTCGGCGGCGTGCAGCGGGTTCGGCACGCAGCGCGAGCGCGCGCCCCATGTGCGTGCCGGGATCAGTGGGGTACTCGGCGCCCCGACCGTCTTGACCGGGGGCGCTGGTCCGCTCGACGCCGGTACCGACCCCCGCCCGAGTCCCCTGTGGAGCCCGTATGTCCCAGCCTCGCCAGCAGCAGGTCCCGCCCGGTACGACGGACGAGATGAGGCCCCGGCCGGACCACGGTGAACACAGCTACCGGGGCTCGGGACGGCTGGCCGGCAAGGCCGCGGTGATCACGGGCGGGGACAGCGGAATCGGACGTGCGGTGGCGATCGCCTACGCCCGTGAGGGCGCGGATGTCCTGGTCTCCTACCTGGACGAGCACGAGGACGCGGAGGAGACCGCGCGGTGGGTGCGGGAGGCGGGCCGCACGTGCGTACTGGTGCCCGGGGACCTTGCCGACCCGGCGCACTGCCGTTCCGTCGTCGACAAGGCCGTCGAGGAGTTCGGCCGGGTCGACGTACTGGTCAGCAACGCCGCGTTCCAGATGACCCACGACTCCCTCACGGACATCCCCGACGAGGAGTGGGACCGCACGCTCGCCATCAACCTCAGCGCGTTCTTCCACCTGGCCAAGGCCGCGGTCCCGCACATGCGGCCCGGAGCGTCGATCATCGGGAGCACCTCGGTCAACTCCGACAGCCCGCCGCCGCAGCTGCTGCCGTACAACGCCACCAAGGCGGGCATCGCCAACATGGTCGGTTCGCTGTCCCAGATGCTGGCGTCGAAGGGCATTCGCGCCAACAGCGTCGCCCCGGGGCCGATCTGGACGCCGCTCATCCCCGCGACCATGCCGCCCGAGCAGGTCGAGAGCTTCGGCTCGGAGGTGCCGCTGGGGCGGCCCGGCCAACCGGCCGAACTGGCGCCGGTGTACGTCATGCTCGCGTCCGACGAGGCCGCCTACGTGTCCGGTGCCAGGGTCGCCGTCACCGGCGGACAGCCGATCCTGTGAGCCCCGGGGATGCGGCCCTGTACCCGTTGCGGCTGACCGTCACGGCGAAGCCCCTGGTCTTCGGCGGCCACGCCATCGCCCGCCGCCTGGGCAAACGGGGCCTGCCCGACTGGAGCGTCGCGGAGACGTGGGAGTGCAGTGACGTCGAGGGCAACCGCAGTGTGGTGACCAATGGCCCGCTGGCCGGCCGGACCCTGCACCAGGTGCTGTCCGAACAGCCCGAAGCGCTGATGGGCGCCGGCTTCTCCGGTGCGCGCTTCCCCGTGCTGACCAAGTTCATCGACGCCACCGGCACCCTGCCGGTACATCTGCACGCCGACGACGAGACGGCCCGGCGCCTGGAGGGGCAGCCCAACGGAAAGACCGAGGCCTGGCACATCCTGGAGGCCGCGCCCGGCGCGACCGCCCTGTGCGGCGTCAAGGAGGGGGTCACGGCCGGCCGATTGCGGGCCGCGCTGGAGGCGCAGGACTTCGACGCCGTACTGCGCCGTCTGCCGGTGCGCGCGGGCGAGACCCTCTACGTGCCCGGCGGTACCCTGCACAGCTTCGGACCGGACACCCTCGTCTACGAGATCGAGCAGACGTCCGACATCCAGCAGCACGCGATGCGCTGGAACATGACGGACGGCTCGCCGGTGGGCGATCGGGAACACCGGTCCAACCTCGACATGTTGATGCGGCAGGCCGACCTGGAGAACCGCCCGGACTTCACGCCCGGATTGGGCGTCGCCGTCGGGGACGGAGTGGAGCGGGTCTTCCTCTGCGCGGGCCCCTACTTCGCCCTGGAACGCTGGCGCGCGGGCACCACGGACCCCTTGCGCCACGCCTTCGGCAGCGCGCACATCCTGTCGAACGTCGGCGCCCCGGTGCGGGTGCGGACCGGTACGTGGAGTGAAGAACTCGGCCGCGCGGAGACGCTCCTGCTGCCCGCGGCGTGCGGTGACGTGGAGATCACCGGGCCTGCCGACGTCCTGTTCGGCCATCTGCCCGACCTCGACCGCGACGTCCGCGGCCCCTTGCTCGCCGCGGGGTACCCCCTGCCGCTCCTGCGACGGTTCACCGCGACGTCGGACTGACGGGTGAGGAGCGCGCCCGGCGCCTGCCATGGCGCCGGGGACCAGCCGGACCGGGGGCAGGTCCGGTGCGCCGTTCAGCGCGGTGAGCTCCTCCCCCACCCGGTCCGCCGTGGCGTGCCTGCCGGACCGGGCGAGGTGTTCCTCGACCACCTCCCTGCGGCGGCGCCCGCTCGAACCGTCGGGCGTGTCCCTACTCGTCGAGCGAGCCGACGGCGTCCGGCCGGGTGGTGTGGTCGGGGTGTCCGCGCGTGCGACGCCGCTCCTTCAGCTCGGCCTCGTACAAGTGGTCCCTGCCCGCGACCAGTTCCCGGCGTGCCTGGGCTTCGATGTCCTTGAACGGCTCGTAATAGGTGGAGTTGTAGGCCTCGATGATCTGGAACGTCCAGTGCCCGGGAATCACGTTGCGGCCCAGGATCTCCCGCTGCACCCGGTCCGCCCACCCGTGCTGGCCGGCCTCCTGCAGCAGCGCTACCGCACGGTCCAGTGCGAAGTCGGCACCTCCGGTGAGCTGGTGGAAGGCGTAGAGGTGGCCGCGGGCACGTTCGGTCGTCTCCAGCGCCTTCGACAACGCCCCAAGGGCCTGGACGAGGGTGTCCGAGACATTCGGCGGGCGCCGGTGCGCACCGTCCGGGCCGTCATGGTGAGTGCTCATGCCCTCACGCATCCCCCGGCCCGGCCGGTTTGGCGCTCCCGCGCCGCCACATGGGCAGCCGCGGCCACCCGTCCGGCGGGCACCCGGCCATCCCGCGCCGCACCGCGGACGCTCGGCCGCTCGAAGCGCTCAGTGCTCGTCCGTGTCCCCGAGGCTCCGTACGGCCTCCTTCACCTTGGCCACCGCGAAGCCCCAGCCCTGCTCGACGGTCGGCTGGGCCGGAACGGCTACCTCGTCGGGGTTGGTGAGGACGTCCAGCAGGACCGGACCCGGGCTGCGGAAGGCCCGCCGCACCGCGCTCTCCACATCCGACGGGTCGGTCACGCGGATGCCGGTGATGCCCATGGCCTCGGCCACGGCGGCGAAGTCGGGATTGTCGAGCACGGTGCCGAACTCGGGCAGTCCGGCCTGTTCCTGTTCGAGTTTCACCATCCCCAGCCGGCGGTTGTCGAAGACGACGAGCTTGACGGGCAGGCGGTGGGTCTTGAGTGTCATGAGGTCGCCGAGGAGCATGCTCAGCCCGCCGTCTCCGCAGAAGGCCACGACCTGGCGCTCGCGGTCCAGGCACTGGGCGCCCAGCGCCTGTGGCATGGCATTGGCCATCGAGCCGAGGTTGTACGAGCCGATGAGGCGTCGCTCACCGCGCATCTCGACGAAACGGGAGAGCCACACCGTGGCCATGCCCGTGTCGGAGGTGAAGACGGCGTCGTCGGCGGCGGCGCGGTCCACCGCGGCGGCCAGCACCTCGGGCCTGATGTCGTGGGCGCGGTTGTCCAGCGCGGAGCGGAGCCGTCCGACGAGGCCCTTGTCGTGACGGGGGTCGGCGAGCCGGGCCTGGCCGGCGCGCCACCGGTCGAAGCGTTCTCGCGCCTTGTCCAGGTGCGAACGGTCACGTGCGTCCCCGGGCCCGGTGGCGAGGTGCTCCAGGAGGTCGCGCACGGTGGCGCCGGCGTCCCCCACGAGCCCGACGTCGACCGGCACCCGGCGCCCGATGTGAGTGGCCTCGGTGTCGACCTGGATCACTGTCCTGCCCTCGGGATACCAGTCCCGGTAGGGGAAGTCGGTGCCGAGCAGCAGAAGGGTGTCCGCGTCCTGGAGGGCCGCCGCAGCGGCCGGGTTGCCGATCAGACCGGTCTGGCCGACCTGGTAGGGGTTGTGGTCGCCTTCGAAGCCCGCCTTCGCCTTCAGGGTGAGCACCATCGGCGCGGCCAGACGGTCGGCGAGGGCGAGGACGTCCTCGCGGGCGGCGCGCGCTCCTTCGCCGACGAGCATGGTGACGCGCTCCGAGCGGTCGAGGAGTTCCGCGGCGCGCCGGCCGGCCGACGCGTCCGGCCGGCTCACCGCAGGGGTCAGGGAGAACCGGGGCGGCCGGTCGCCGCTCACCTCCCGCTCTCCGAGGTCGCCCGGCACGGTGAGGACGGCGACTCCCCTGCGGCCGAGCGCGTTGCGCACCGCCGTCTCCAGCATCTGCGGCAGTTGGTCGGGCGAGGTGATGGTGGCGCGGAAGACGGCCACGTCGCTGAAGAGGGCGTCGTTGTCGACTTCCTGGAAGTAGTCGCTGCCGAGTTCGGCGAGCGGTACCTGGCCGGCGATGGCCAGGACCGGGGCGTGGCTCTTGGCCGCGTCGTACAGTCCGTTGAGGAGGTGGACGGAGCCGGGTCCGACGGTGCCCATGCACACGCCGAGGGTGCCGGTGAGCTGGGACTGGGCGCTCGCGGCGAAGGCCGCCGCCTCCTCGTGCCGGCAACCGACCCATTCCAGGTTCTCGGTGCCTCGGATGGCGTCGGTCAGGGGGTTGAGCGCGTCCCCCACGACGCCGAACACCTGGCGCACGCCGAGTTCGCTCAGTGCGTCCACGATGACGCGGGCAACGGTACGGGACATGTGGTTCCTCCGGGTCAGACGGTGAAACGGTCGGGGTCGGCGGCCTCCCAGTCGGCCGCCCAAGAGGCCGGTGGCTCGGCGAGCAACTGCCCCGGCGCGAGCCACTCGTACAGTTCTTCGTAGGAGCGCTCGGTGACGGGGTCGACGCGTCGACGGAGCATGTGCGGACGCAGGTCCGCCGGATCCGTGACGCCCATGGACGCCATGATCTGGAGCGCGCCGGCCACGGTCGCCTCCTGGAATCGGCGCACGCGTGCCGTCTTGTCCTGGACGTCGAGGGCACGGGCCCGGCGGGGATCCTGGGTGGTGACGCCGGTGGGGCAGGTGTTCGTATGGCACCGCTGCGCCTGGATGCAGCCGACGGCGAACATCATCGCGCGCGCGGCGTTGCCGTAGTCGGCGCCCTGCACCATGCGCTTGACGAGGTCGGTTCCGGTGGCGATCTTGCCGCTGGCCCCGATCTTGATCCGGTCGCGGAGTCCCGCGCCCACGAGGGCGTTGTGCACGGTGAGCAACCCCTCGGTGAGCGGGGTGCCCACGTGGTCGGCGAACTCCAGCGGTGCCGCGCCCGTCCCTCCCTCGGAGCCGTCGACCACGATGAAGTCCGGGGCGGTCCCCTCCTCCACCATCGCCTTGCACACGGCCAGGAACTGCCGGCGCGAGCCCACACAGAGCTTGAACCCGGCGGGCTTGCCACCGGACAGCTCGCGCATGCGGGCGATGAACCGCACGAGTTCGCGCGGAGTGGAGAACACGCGGTGGTACGGCGGGGAGACGACCGTCCGGCCTTCGGGCACGTCACGGACCCGCGCGATCTCGGCGTTCACCTTGGCTCCCGGCAGCACCCCGCCGATGCCGGGCTTGGCGCCCTGCGACAACTTCAGGGACACGCACTTGACGTGGTCGTGTGCGGCTTTGTCGGCGAACTCGGCCGCGTCGAAGTCACCGTCCTCGGTGCGGCAGCCGAAGTACCCGGTGCCGATCTCCCACACGAGGTCGCCACCCGGGCGCAGGTGGTACTCGGACAGGCCGCCCTCACCGGTGTCCTGGGCGAATCCTCCGGCCGCCGCCCCTCCGTTGAGCGCGAGGACCGCGTTGGCGGACAGCGAGCCGAAGCTCATCGCGGACACGTTCAGCAGTGCCATGTCGTAGGGGCGGGCGCATTCCGGGCCGCCGACGCGTACGCGCGGCGGGTGCTCCGGCACCGGGCAGGGGGCCATCGACGGAACCAGGAACTCGTGGCCGGGCTGGTACACGTCCCGTTCGGTGCCGAACGGCTCCTCCGCGTCCGTGCCCTTGGCCCGCTCGTAGACCATGCTTCGCACGTCCCGGTCGAAGGGGCGCCCGTCATAGTTCCGCTCGATGAAGTACTGCTGCAGTTCCGGGCGTATGCGTTCCATGAGGAAGCGGGCATGGCCGAGGACGGGATAGTTGCGCAGCACCGAGTGCTCCCGCTGGATCAGGTCCCAGCCGCCCAGCACGCCCAGGGACAACAGCGGAAGGGCCGCGAACCACCAGTAGGGCGAGCTTCCGACGGCTGCCGCGGCGCTCACGATCGCGGCGATGGTGGTCAGGAGGACGATCACAATGCGTGTCACCCCTCGCGCATTGCCCGGCAACCGGCCTCCATGCGCCCTGACCTCCCAAGAACCCGTCATTTCCGCGCGCGGCCGGGGCGGGAGAGTGCTTCGGAGGAAGGCGTGCGACTCCCCCGCGCGGGAAGCAGGAAGCGCAGGGACGCGCCGCACAGGGCGGCGGCGCTGGCGAAGACGGCACGAGGAGGTCGGCGATGGAATGGTCTGGCTGGATTGTCTTCTTCATCGCGGTGGCGGTGTTACTCGCCGCGGCGGCAGTGGTCATCCAGGCCAAACGCCGTAGCGGAACGGTGATCGCGGTGCGTTCGGGTCGCCGGCCGGGCGGGGAGGGATCGCGGTGATCACTCCCCTGCTCGCCTCGGAACTGACCAAGCGGGTGGTCGTGACGCTGAGCGGCGAGGCGGTCGCCCAGGTCAAGGACACCGTTTTCGACTTCAAGGCGGGCCGGATCACCGGCTTCACCTTGAGCGGGCGCGGCCTGCTCGCCGGTCCGCTCAAGGTGAGCCTGCCGTTCTCCGGAGTGCACGCCATCGGCCCCTCCGCCGTGATGGTGCCCAGTGCGGCGGTCCTGGTGGAGCGGAAGGCGGTCCTGGCGACCCATGAAGCCGGGCACGGGCAGGTCATCGGCGCGCCGGTCCTCACCGACCAGGGGACCGAGGCGGGCACCGTCCTGGACGTCGTGATCGAGGCCGGCGGCAGCGGACGGCTGATCGGCTTCGAGATCGCCGTGAAGGAGGACACCGACTCCGGCCACGAAGAGCGCAGGGGGTTCATCCCGCGCGGAGAGGCGCTCGCCGTCTCCGGACGCGCCATGGTCGTCCCCGCGCACGCCCGCCACTTCGTGGCCGACGACCTGCCCAGCTTCGGCGCCCAGGTCGAGGCCTTCCGCCGCTACACCGCGAGGCCGTCCCACCTCACGCCCACGAAACCCGAGGAGACCCAGGCATGATGCTGGTGAGTCAGGCCCACGGGCTTCCCGTGATCACGGCCGAGGAAGCCGAAGAGCTGGGCCTCGTGAGCGGGCTGACCATCGACCCGCGCACCAGGAGCGTCGTCTGCGTGCGTCTGTCCGGCGCTCCGAAACACGCGACGACGATCGGCTGGGACCTGATCGAAGGGGTGGGACGGAGCGCCGTCGTCGTACGGTCCCGCGCCTCGGCCGGTTCCGGCCGGGACGATTTCCCCACCCATCACGAGATCCTCGGCAAGCGGGTCCTCACGGAGCACGGCACCGCGCACGGCACCGTCAAGGACGTCGCGTTCGACACGACCACCGGGCACCTCCACACGCTGTACACGGCTCTCGGCGAGATCTCCGGGAACCACCTCCTGGGCATCGGCGAGTACGCGGTCGTCGTACGCGGTGCCTAGGACGGCGGCGATGTCCGCGTGCCGGCGGCGTGCGTGACGCCGTGGCCCGGGGCGGCTCGGCAGTGGGTCCACCGCCCCGGCGAGCGCGTCTCGGTGGCCCTCAGCTCGTGCGGCCGAAGCAGCGTTCGAGTTCGTTCAGGTCGTAGAACGCGCTGCCCTTGGACACCGGTCGGCAGCCCTGCTTGAAGGCGGTCTCCTTCTCGTTGTAGAGCATCCGTACCAGGTAGGTGTCGCCCTTGCGGAAGACGTCCCACTGGATGTTCGCCGCCATCGGGGCGACGGACGCCCCGCGCCACGTGTTGTCGGCATAGGTGTACGGCCGGTCGGGCGTCGCCGCTTCGGTGCTGCCCGGCAGGCCCATCAGCGCGGCCAGCGGGATGATCTCCTCGGCGTGCGTGAAGCGCAGCTCCGCGCCCAGCGTGCTCGTGCCGTCACGCTTGGCCTCGACCTGCTTGAAGAAGTCGTCGAGCAGGACGTCCGCCATCTGGTAGGTGATGTCGCTGTCCGCGAAGCCGGGGCCCTTCTCGTAGAAGTCCTCGGCGTCGCTCAGGTAGCCGAACCATGCGGCGTCGCGCGGTGCGATGTAGCGCCCCATGGGCAGGGCGCGGCCGTCCGGCATCTCGGCGCTCATCGCCGGGGCGATCGCGTAGAGGTTGTAGACGGCCTGGGCGGCGTCGACGTCCGAGGAGGAGAACTCGCCGTCCGCGATGCGCTGGACGAACGCGGGGCTGAAGATCCTCTCCAGGACCCTGCGGGCGGCCTGCCGGGTGGCGGGCTGATCGGTGATGCTCTTGAGGGTGGCGGCCAGCCGCTGGTCGTGGTCGATGTAGTCGCGGTAGGCGGCGCCGCCGGCCGACTTGTGGAAATAGAGCAGGTCCCTGTCGGACCGGGCGGGCCGGATGAGCGGCTTCAGGGCGGGGTCCTCGGCGGCGAGGGCGCCGGTGAACACGTTGCCGCTGGCGACGGCGCGTGCCTCGCCGGAGTTGACGACGTCGATGGGTGCGGAGTCCTTGGCGATCCGCCGGAACAGGTCCGGAAGCCGCTGCTCCATGCGTGCGGCGGTGCCGCGCAGCTCCTGCTCGCCGCGCCCGCTCAGGTTTCCGTAGCCGATCTCGTCCATGGCGGCGAGGAGCGTGCGCACGTCGGGCCCGAGCCGCCTGCCGGCGGAGGTGAGCTGGCCTTCACTGGCGGCCTGGTCCCACAGCCCGAGGACGAGGTCGCCGTCCTTGCCGCTGGTCGCGGCGCGCGAGCCGTGCCGGGAGACGGTCTCGGTGAAGACGGGGACGTAGCCCTTGGGAGCTTGCTGGTAGCCGCGGTCGTTCTGCCGCGGCTCGTACGACGCCTTGGTCCCGTAGCTGTCGAGGGGCCGCGAGCCGGTGGCGTGGGCGGGCACCGAGGCGGCGAGCAGTGCGGACAGTCCGAGGGCGATGATGGGGGCGACCCGTTTCATAGGGCGCATGATGATCGTTGTGGGTGAACGGAGGCCGGCCCCCAGGTGGCCAGTGCGGGCGCGCCTCAGGAGGCGTCGTCCGGCGGTTTCCCGTGCGGGGGTTCGGGCGGCGGATCGAAGCGCACGCTGACCTTCTGGAACCCCTTGAAGGCCTCGGTGGCGGCGTACGACCGGTAGGCGCGGCGGTCGGCCGCGCTCAGCTGCACCCGGTCCGTGAACGGCGTCAGCAGGCTGCGGGGCCACAGGCGCATCACCCACACGGCCCCCGCCTCGGCCGCCATGATGAAGATCAGGGCCCCGACGTAGAGCCAGGCGAGCAGGCCCAGGACGATGCCGAACATGCCGTAGGTGGCGGTGGCCCCGTGCAGCACGTGGCTGACGTAGTAGGAGCCCACCCATTGCAACGCCTGCCACGCGCAGGCGCCGCCCAGCGCCACTCCGGCGAGCCGGCGCAGCGGCAGTGCCCGGTGGGTCAGCAACCGGTAACTCACGAGCAGCAGGAGCGTGTTCAGGCCCACGGAACCGGCGGTGACGGCGAGCCAGCTGGCACCCCGCAGCCGCACGCCGAACAGGTACGTCTGGGACGCCGCCACCGACAGCAGGGTGGACGCGCACAGTCCGACCGCGAGGACCAGCAGGAACACCATCCCCTTCAGCCTCGAGCGGAGCGGGTCCGGGCGGGCGTGCCGGGGAACCGCCCAGATCTTGTTGAGGGCGTACTGCGCGGCCTGGGCGACACCGAGGGAACCGTAGACGCTGCCCGCGATACCCGCGGCGAGCGCGGCCCCGTTGCCGCGGAAGGAGTGGATGTTGTGGCCGAGCTGGTCGCCGATGACCGGGAACTTGCGCAGCGCCGAGTCCATGACCTGCTGGCGCAGGGAGGGATCGTCGCTGAGGAAGGTGCTCAGGACGGCGACGAGGATGAGGAACAGCGGGAAGAGCGAGAGGAAGCCGTAGTACGTGAGCAGGGCCGCGAGGTACAGACCCTGGTCGTCGTAGAACTTGTACAGGACGCCGAGCGGCAGACCCACCCAGTGGTGGCGTCTCTGGAAGCCGTCGACGCGCTCGAGGAATCCCATGACCTGCGCTCAACCTAGGTGATCGATTCCAAGGGCTGCCCTCGGAGACGCAACAGCACCCTATGCGACGCGGCCTCTTTTGCCATAGAAGTGCTCCGGGGGACGGCCTGTCCCGATCTCGTTTGGAGTCGCCCGATGACCGTTCGTCGCGTCGTGCCCAACATCCACTCTCCGGCTGCGCGGGAGAGCCGGGAGTTCTACGGCCTGCTCGGCTTCGAGGAGGTCATGAATCACGGTTGGATCATGACCCTCGCATCCCCGTCCAACCCGGCGGCGCAGATCAGCGTCACGGCCGGCGACAAGACGGCTCCGGTCACCCCCGACATGAGCGTGGAGGTGGACGACGTGGATGCCGCCTACGCGGTCATGCGGGAGCGCGGTGCAGAGATCGTCCACCCCTTGCAGGACGAGGAGTGGGGAGTGCGGCGGTTCTTCGTCCGCGACCCCAGCGGCCGCGTGGTCAACCTGCTGGGCCACCGCTGATCCCTCTCCCGCGCCAAGCTGATCGCCGGGGGCCGCCGCCCCTGCCGGATCATGCGCGTACGGCGTGCGCGACGACCGGCAAGGGGGCCTTCGGCCCGCGGCGCCCGGGACCGCTGCAACGGCGAGGGGCCGCACGTGGTGGGTTGGCTGCCGCTCCCCCTACGCGGCTTCGCGGACACGTGCGGGCGCCTGCCCGTCCTCGATCTCTGCCTGTGGGCCGCAGGCGTGTCGCTGCGGCCCGACTCGCTCAGAAGGGTTCGGCGGCTCGCAGGAGGTCCGGCGGAAGGTAGCTGGACTCGACGCGGATGGCCCAGCCCCGGCGGCGGGCGTGGCAGGCCAGCGCCAGGATGTCGAGGTTGACCGAGGCATCCGGATCGTCGGCGCGGTCGGCGACCGCGTAGTGGGCGCGGTGGGTTTCGAGGGCGTCGGCCAGGGCGAGGTTGAAGCTCTCCTCGTCGCCCTCCACGAGCTGGGACAGCAGCACGGCCGGCGGCATGGCGAAGCCCCAGTCCGCGGCCTTCTCGGCCTGCCGGAGCGCCCGTTGCACGGCCTGTTCGGGCTCGGTGCCCGTCAGGTAGGCGTGCAGGGCTTCGCGGTAGGCGCTGAAGGCGGAACCGTCCGGGCGGGCGAAGGCCGGGCCCGTGAGGACCAGCGGGGCGAGATCCTCGCGTGCTCCGGTGATCAGGGCGAAGGCGACGGCCTTCTGCCAGTTGTGGGCGCCGGCTCCTTCGCTCCGCTCGGCCGGGTAGCGCAGCGTACGGCCGTCGACGGTCACCTCGACCTCGGTTCCCGGCTCGGCGAGGGCGATGCGGAACAGGGCCGCTCCCGCCCGGGAGGCCAGCCGCAGGCGGGCGAGCTGGGCGTCCGTGAGATCGCCGGGATCTCCCGCACGCCACTTGAACATGCGTTCCTGGTCACCCATGACGCTTGCGAGCCGCCAGACGGCGAGGGGTTCTCCGTCGACGGCGGTGAACGCCTCCTCGACGTGCTTCTCGTACATGGCCTCGGTCCGCGGGTGCACGTCCCGTTCGCAGGCCGGCCGCTCGACGACCAGCGGGCCCGCGGCGAGCGCGGCGACCGCGTCCGGCCGCCGGTCGCGGCCGAACGCCGCGACCCGTGGTCCGCGGGTCTCGAAGCCGGTGACCAGCGCGTGCGGGAGGTAGTCGCTGCGGACGGCCGGGGCCCAGCCCAGCGTCCGGTAGGCGAGAGCGGCGAGGGCGATGGGGACGAGCGGGAGAAGGGTCTTCGGGGAGTTCGTGGACCCGTGCCCGGCGGCGTGCTCGGCCAGGAGGCCGGCCAGCGCGGTGTCGAAGGCCTCCCGGTCCGCGGCGGCCAGGGCGCGCAGCGTGCGCAGCGCCGCGGTGCCGGGCCGCTCCAGGAGGAGTTCGCCGGTCTCCTCGGCGCGGGTGCGGATGCGGTCGAGGGCCGCGTCGACGGCGGCGAGCTTGGCCTGCGTGCTCGGCGGGTACTCCGCGTCGTCACCGGTGTCGTCCAGGACCACGGCCATCAGCCCGGTGGCGAGCTCGCCGAGGGGCGTGGCCCGCGCCCGCGCGGCGAACTTGGCCCGGGCGAAGTGGAAGGCCTCGCCGTGCCACGTGGCCTTGTCCCTGAGCACGGCGAGGCAGAGCGCGTCGATCCACTCCCCTGGCGTGACGCTCTCCTCGGGATGGTCCTCCCCCGGGTCGTAGCTCATGCCGAAGTTCACGTAATCCAGGAAGATCTGAAAGCTGCAGTGCGGGTGGTAGGCGGCGTAGGCGACGGCGCCGGCCGCGGCTTCGGAGGCGTCCTTGAGAGCTGCCCTGGCCTCCGGGGTGTCGAGGTCGGGGGCCGCGACGGAGAGGGCGCCCAGGTAGTCGAGGAACTCGTCGGCGATCGACTGCCATTCGTAGGTGGTCATCCGGCCGCCCCTCGACATGGACCGCACCTGCCCCCCGATACGGTTCGTGAAGTCCTCGCGAGCCGCCGACACGGCCGCCTCGCCCACCTGGTGACGCTCTATTCGCACTGCCCCGCTCCTTGATCGATCTGGTCCCAGCCTATGTGCGGGGTCCGACAGCCGGAGCCGGGCGTCGTGGCGGCGCAGTGACCACGTGGAAACGTCGATCAGCTCTTGAGTTGTCTGTCGATCACGAAAGCCATCTCCCGCAGAATGCTGTCCGACTCCCCGGTCGACTCGCCAGGATCCATCACCCGACGGAGCTCGACAACCACGTTATAACGCCGGAAGTCCAGCCGGCTGATCTGTCGGATTTCCTTATCCGACAGAATATCCTGGGTACTGGGGATCGATGTGCCGACCGTCGCGTCATCCCCAATTCCTGGCTCGTAATGGTGAAAGAGGGTCTGACCGCTCTGGACGTCATACCCCTTCTTCAATTTGTCCAGGAGCTCAGCAGCCTCTCCACGATCCCCGTGCCTGCTGACGATAATAGAAACCTCAGCTTTTTGCGATCTGCTCGTCCAGGAGCAAGAAGTGATTTCGGGCCCGATTTCCGGCGGCTCGCCTTCTTTTGCGTCGGGTACCCATCTCCTGAAATTCGGGTTCTGCCAGATCGTGCCACAGACGTACGGCGGCGACGAGAATTTACGATCATCCAGTGCGCGCTTCGTGACGTATGCCGCGACAACTGCCAGGACCAGGACGATGGCGGTGATCCGGGCTGCACGCCACAACTGTTCTTTCGACGGACGCCGTCTCGGGCGGTGGCTGTAGGTGTGCACCCCACCATGGACGATGCCTGCTTGGATCACCGGGCCATGGAAATCTCCATCCTCGATCTTGTTGTGCACTTCCTTCCTCGACACGAGCGGTGAAGCTTCGTGTGGTGTCTGCTCATCCGTCAACCTGGCCCCCGTGCCCCGACCAAAGCGAAGTGATACCCCTGAACTATGGGGGTGTCTGCGCCAGATCGTCTACGGGATCTTTGGGCTACGTGTGCGAGAAGCGGGCCAGGGGCGCGTTCTGGGCGAAGAAGGTCTTGGCGCGCAGGAGGGCGGCCTCGTCGGTGAGGACCTGGCCGGGGTGCGTGCCGTTGCCGAGCAGGACGCCGCCGAAGCGCATACCCATGTAGGCCGCGGTGTGGTGCAGAGTGAGGACCAGCGGCTCGGCCAGCTCCTGCTCACGGTGTGCCATGGCGGTGACGCCCCACAGGGTGCGGCCGGCCATCTTCTCCCGGAAGCCGGGGTCGGGGGTGCGCAGCCACTTGCTCCAGTAGTCCAGGTAGCGCTTCGTGGCGGCGGAGACGGAGTACCAGTACAGCGGGGAGGCGATCACTATGTCGGTGGCGGCGGCCGTCGCCTCGCGCAGCAGCGTCTCGTCTCCCTCCTCCACCGGACCGGCGTCCGTGTCGTGGCGCTCGTCGCGGAAGTCGGGCAGGTGGAGCCCGGTGAGGTCCAGCCAGCGCTGTTCCACGTCGGCCGGGAGCTGGTCCGCGGCCGCCCGGGCGAGCAGCTCGGTGTTGCCGCCCGTGCGGGCGCTGCCGAGCAGGAAGAGGAACGAACGGGTCATGGTCTGCTCCAGGGGTGCGGCGGGTCGGTCCCACCTGTCCAACCCGGGCCGTCCGGCGGGCATTCCGGCGGCGCGGCGCCCGGCTCCGATCCGCGCCGCCGCCCCCACGGCCAACGCAGCGCCGCTCAGGGGTACTTCGCCGCCACGACATGAACGTACGCGCGCAGCTCAGCGGCCGTCGACGGGCGATGGGGCGTGCACTCGTCGGCGTGGCGCGGCCGGTACGGCAGTCGTACCGGGAAGATGAGGGTGCCTCGACGCCGACCATGGGAGAGGGTTACGCGGTGACGACGCTGGCCTGGCGGAGATCTCGTCGACCGGACGGTCGGCGGGCGCGGGTGGGAACAGGCCGGTCATGAGTCCGGCGAGCTCTCTTGACCCGAAGCTGTTCGACGAGACGGTGGCGGCGGTCGCGCTGTTCGCCGGCCCCGAGCACCGACTGGTCTACCAGAACGCGGCCTGCTGCGGGATGCTCGGTGCACGGCCCCTGGGGCTGCCCGCCAGGGAGGCGTTCAGCGAACCGGATGCCGCGGAGTTCATGACCGTACTGGACGACGTCGTCGCCACCGGCCGGCCGCGCCAGATCCTGGAGTCACGTGAACCGGACCCCGGCGCCGCGGAACAGGCCAGGTACTTCGTCTACTCCTGCACGCCCGTCACCCTGCCCGACGGGCCCGGCGCCATGGTCGTCGCGATGGACACCACGGCCGAGACCATGGCGCTCCAGCGCTACGAGGCGCTGGTGTCGGCCGTGTCGCAGATGGTGTGGGTCGTGCGTGCGGACGGCTCCGCGGAGGAGGTCGTCCCCGGCTGGCAGGAGCTGACCGGTTCGCCCTGGAACGGCTGGATGGACGAGGACTGGTACGCCCACATCCATCCGCGGGATCGCGAGGGACTCGGCCGTGCCTGGCATGCCGCCGCCGACCAGGAACCTCCGGGGGTCATGGAGGCCACGTTCCGGGTGCGGACCGCCGACGGCTCCTATCGCCATGTGTCGACCCGCTGCGTGCCCATCCTGCGTCACGGCCACGCCGAGGAGTGGGTGGCCGCGACGGACGACGTCGAGGAGACATGGCGTGCCATGCTGCGTGAACACGTTCTCGCGCGAGTGGCGGAGGTCGCCGCAGGCAGTCTCGAAGAGGTTTTCGCGGCGGTCGTGCGGACGGTCGTGCCCGAACTCGCCGACTCCTGCGTGATTCTGCTGCTGTCCCACGAGGAATGGCCGCTGCCGGAGAACGCGAGCGTCACGGCCCGGCGGGTCGCCTCCGCGATCCGCCCGGGACTGCCGGCCGCCCCCGCTCTGCGGGGGCAGAGCGTCGCCGTCACGAGCACCGTGCGAAGGATGCTGGAGAGCCGGGTCCCGCGGACCTTCCGGCTCCCGCCCGCGGGTCGGTTCCCCGCCGGCCTGGTCCCGGCCGTCACCGAGCGTTGGCTGATCGCCGCGGGCGCCACCAGCCTGACACTCGTCCCGCTGGTCGTCGACGGGACCGTCCTCGGCTACGCCGCCACCAGCACCAACGGCGACACGCCGGTGCCCGGCCCCGAAGACGTCGAACTGCTGCGCAAAGTCCTGCACCTCGCGCAACGGCCCATCCACCGGGTCCTCGACCTGCAGCGCGCCCGGCGTATCGCCCTGCGCCTCCAGCGCGCCCATCTCATCGAGCCACCGACCGTGCCCGGCGCGTCGATGGCCGCCTGTTACGAGCCGGCCAGCTCGGCCAACGAGATCGGCGGCGACTGGTACGACGCCATCGTCCACTCCGACGGCACCCTGGCCCTCGACATCGGAGACGTCGCCGGCCACGACCTCAGCGCGGCGACCGCCATGGGCCAGTTGCGCAGCATGTGCCGCGGCCTCGCCTGGAACATGGGGCCCGAGTGCACGCCCGGAACCGTCCTGGCCATGCTCGACGACGCCGCCGACGGGCTGGCCATCGCCTCCTTCGCCACAGCCGTCCACTCCCATCTGCGACGAAGTCCCGACGGCACCTGGCGGATGGCGTGGTCCAACGCCGGGCACCCACCGCCCCTGCTCGTCCCCGCCCGGGGGACGCCCCGCTTCCTCACCGGCTCCGGTGAGGATCCCCCGCTGTGCGTCGACCCCAGAACCCGCCGCACCACCCACACCCGGACCCTCGCCCCCGGAGACACCGTCCTGTACTACACCGACGGCCTCATCGAAACGCCCGCCGCCTCCCTCGACGCGGGTCAGCAGCGTCTCCTGCGAGCCGCCGCCCATCACCGCGGCAAGCCCCTTCCCGAGCTGCTGCGCACCCTTCGGCAGCTCTCCGACGCCCGCGACGACACCGCCCTGATGGCCTTCCGTACCGACCCGGGCGGCTGACCTCGCCCGCCGGTCTGGAGGCTGCCGTCCGGGCAGGGCAGCGCCCGGCGTTCCCGGAGCCGTTGGTGAGGGTGGTGCCGTCGTGCTTCCGCGCCACCCGCGAAAACACTGCGATCTGATCCCTTGTCAGGAAGTGTGCGGTTGCCTACGTTTGTGCGGCGAGTCCTTGGCGCAGCGGGTCCACCGGCCCGCGTCGGCCATTTCCCGCTCCTCAGCGCACGACAAACCATGGAGGCCTCACATGCCCGTAGCCGTGCCGGAACTGCTGGAAGCCGACGGATTCCGCGACGCGGGTCCGCTGGAGATCGACGACGAGGCGATCGTGTTCGAGGACGACGACCGCGGCGACCGCGAGCACACCGCGTGCCTCTCCGACCCCTGGGTGACCGCCACCACCCGCTTCTCGTGTGACCTGAACTCGTAGCGGTGGCCGTCTCCATCGCCGGCCGCAGCGGTTGGTCCGACGAGACGTGGTCGTACCTGAACGATCCGCGGATGCCGGCGATGGAACACGGCTGGAAACTGCATGTCTCGGCGCGCCCGGGCAATCTCGACGCGGTGACCCGGCTCGTGCTGCCAGTGCTGTCCCGACATGTCTGCCACGCGAAGTTCGCCCGCGACCCGGAGACGCTGCGCCGGCTCAACTCCGGGGTGGTGAGCGCCGGAGCCGTCGGGAAGGCGATCACCGTCTATCCCCCGGCAGGCACGGTGGTCGAGATCGCCCGGGAACTCGCCGCCGTACTCCGTGACCGTGAGGGCCCGCAGGTCGTCAGCGACCGGCGGGTCGACCCGAGGGCCCCGGTCTACTACCGCTACGGCCCCTTCACGGGCGACTACCGGACCGGCCGCGCCGGGCGGCTCGAATCCGTCATGACCGGGCCGGACGGCCGGATCTTCGACGGCCTGGCCGTCGGCCGCTACCGGTGCCCACCGTGGGCCGAAGACCCCTTCGCGAGTGGTCGCGAACACGGTGACGAGCCGTCCGCGCCCGGCTTCGGCGGCGGACGCTACACGGTCACCGCCGGCATCGCACGTGCGGCCCAGGGCAACGTCTACCGCGCGGTGGACCGTGCTCTCGGGCGGCCGGTGGTGGTCAAACAGGCGAGGGCCTTCGTGGGCGAGGACGAAACCGGTACGGACGCCCGCCACCGGCTGCGCAACGAGCGCGGGGTCCTCACCGCGCTCGACGGTGTGACGGGCGTGCCCCGCGCCCTGGACTACTTCGCGCACCGGACGGACGAGTACCTGGTGATGAGCAGTTGCGGCAACCGGGACCTGCGCAGGGAGGTGCTGCGGAACGGCCCCTACCGGGACGACGACACCCGGCCGGCGCGCGCCCTGTCCGTGCTCGCCACCCGGCTCCTGCGCGTCCTGGACGCGATCCACGGCCGGAACGTGGTCGTGCGCGACCTCAAGCCCGACAACGTCGTGCTCGACGACTCGGGCCACTGCCACGTGATCGACTTCGGGATCAGCGAGTTGGACGGCGCCGGCCCGGGAGGGGCGACCCCCGGATACGGCGAGCCGGTTCTGCGCACGACCGGACCGGCCACTCCCGCCGACGACCACTACGCCCTCGGCGCAACCCTCTTCTTCGCCGCCACCGGCATGGATCCGGTGATCGTCGACAGCGACCACGAGGTCAACCGGGACAGGACCCTGGACTGCCTGGCCTGGGCGTTGCCCGGGCACGCCCACCGGGAGATCCGGTCGTCGATCACCGGCCTGCTGAGCTTCGACCCCGCCGTACGGACCGGCGCCGCCGACCGCCTGCGCACCGGCACGCCCGCAGCCGCGCGCCGGCCGGCGCGCCCCCGGCTCGACAGCGACCTGCTGGACGAACTCATCGAGCACACGACCGCGTTCTGCGTCGATGAAGCGCACGCGATCGTGGACCCGGTACGGGCCGCACAGCTGAACGTCCCCACCTCGATCGACGTCTACGGCGGCAGTTCGGGACTCGGGCTGGAGCTCCTCCACCATGCGCACCGGCCCCAAGTGCGCTCGGCGGTGGACGAGTTGGCGCGGTGGACGGCGCGACAGTCCAGGAACCTCCCACCCGGCTTCTACACGGGACGCACCGGCGTCGAACTCTTCCTCGCACAGGCCGGGTCGGAGACCGCGTCGGAGGCGGACGCGCGGCCTGGGTGTCCCGTCCTGCCGGACCGCGCACCGGACGGCGGACCGCCGGAGGCGGACCTGATCGCGGGCGCCGCCGGAATCGGCCTGGGCCGGCTGCTGCTCGCCCGACACGCTCTCCGGTCCGGTCGCCGACCCGCCGCGGACCGGCACCTCGCCGTCGCCGCCGCATGCGACCGGATGCTGGCGTCGGGCAGCGCCCGGCTGAGCCCGCCCGGGTCGGACACGGCCGGGAGCGCCGCGCTCCGCGAGGGCCTCGCGCACGGCGAGGCGGGCATCGCGTGCTTCCTACTCGAATACGGCGGCACGACCGGGGACCCGGACGCGGTCGGCCGCTCCGGGCAGGCCGCCGCGCGCTTGGCCGCCGTGACACCCGACATCATCGCGGCGGCCGCCGAACCGGGGGCGACACGCCGTTACGGCTCGTGGTGCCGGGGCCTGGCCGGCATCGGAACCGTACTCGTGCGGGCCGCCGGACACCTCGGCGAACCCGAGTACCTCCGCCTCGCCCAGCGGGCCGCCCGCGCCTGCGCCGCACTGGCACCACGGATGCCGCTCGTCACGCAGTGCTGCGGGCTGGCCGGCGTGGGCGACCTGATGGTGGACGTCGCGGAGGCCTCCGAGTCCGAGGAGTTCTGGGACGCGGCCGAGACCGTCGCCCTGCTCATCCTGAGCCGCAGTGGCGGCACTTGGTCGCGGCCCGTGTTCCCGGACACCGGCCTCGCACGGCCGAGCGCCACTTGGGCCGGTGGCTCCGCGGGCGTGCTGGCCTTCTTCCGACGGCTGCGCGACCGGGGCGGCCCCCGGCTCGGCCTCGCAGCCTGAACATCCGCCGTCGCCGCCATCGCCGGTCGCGAGTGCACACGCCGAGCCGCACGGGTCTCCGTCGTCTTCTAGGGTCTACGCATGACGAACGACACCGGGTCCGGCGGCTCGCTCTTCGAAGTCCTACGGGCGGACGCCCTCACCAGCCCTGACCAGTTGCGTGAGTTCTACGCACCGCCGAGCCCGCACTCGCTCCGCAAGGAGATCGGCCACCTGACCGAGGAGACCCGGGCGCTGATCGCTTGTTCCTCCCTGGTGTTCATCGGCAGTGCGGACGTCGAGGGCCGGGCGG
This sequence comes from Streptomyces misionensis, assembly GCF_900104815.1. Classification (NCBI taxonomy): domain Bacteria; kingdom Bacillati; phylum Actinomycetota; class Actinomycetes; order Kitasatosporales; family Streptomycetaceae; genus Streptomyces; species Streptomyces misionensis. The sequence goes on along the minus strand of NZ_FNTD01000004.1, from coordinate 7,960,909 downwards.
ACGTGACGCCGCGTGGCGGCCCGGCCGGATTCGTCTCGGTGCTGGACGAGCGGACCGTGGCGATCCCCGACGCGACCGGCAACAAGCGACTCGACACCATGCACAACGTGCTGCAGACCGGACGCGTCGGGCTGCTCTTCCTCATCCCGGGCCGCCCGACCACCCTGCGCGTCAACGGCCGCGCCTGCGTCTCGGCACGGCCCGAGCTGCTCGCCCGGCTCGCTCCCGTCGGAAAGCCGCCGGTCACGGCAATCGTGGTGGATGTCGAGCAGGTCTATCCGCACTGCCCGAAGTCACTGATGCGCGCCAACGCCTGGCAGCCCGAGCGGTGGATACCTGCCGACGCTCAGCCGACCAGCGCCGAGGTGACGCTGGCCCAGCTGAACCTGCCGGGCGTGACCGTCGAACAGATCGAGGAGGCCGAACGGGAGTCACTGCGCCTGCGCTTCGAGTGATCGCCTACTGGGAACGCTGTGGCGCAGTGGGGGTAGACCCCCGGAAAACAGGGATGTTGACCGGATGGGACGGCCGCTGACGAGCCACGAAGCTCTAGCCATGACGAAGAGCTTCCGCAACGCCTCACTCCTCGCCGCCACCGCCGTCGTCCTCGGCCTGCTCGCGCCGGTCACGTCGTCCGCCAGTGCCGGCGGGCCGCTGCACTGGGCGGGGTGTGAGGGCACCGGCCACGATCCCCGGCAGGAGTGCGCGACCCTCTCAGTGCCGCTGGACTACGCCGACCCGAACGGCCCGCGGATCGACCTGGCCCTGTCCCGTATCCGCAGCGAGAAGCCGTCGGCCCGCCGCGGCGCGCTGCTGCTCATCCCCGGCGGGCCGGGCGGCGACAGCCTCGACGACCCGTCCGGGAAAGGACAGAAGCTGCCCCAGGCCGTGCGGGACCAGTACGACCTGATCGGGTTCGCGCCCCGTGGCAACGCGCCCTCCACGGCCGTCGATTGCGGGGTCGACCACGGCGATCTCGCCCTGACGGCGCTGCGGCCCTGGCCCGCCGCCGACGGATCGGTCACCGGGAACATGGCCACCGCCCGGCGCATGGCGGACGCGTGCGCCCGCAACGGCGGCGCGCTGATACGACACATCAGCACGGTCGACAACGCCCGTGACGTCGACCGTATCCGGGCCGCGCTGGGCGAGCGCCGTCTGTCGGTGTGGGGCGTGTCGTACGGGACGTACGTCGGCGCGGTCTACGCCCAGCTGTTCCCGCGGCGCACGGACCGCGTCGTCCTCGACAGCAGCGGCAACCCCGATCCGGTCAGGGCGGAGCGCGCCTGGCTCGCCGCGTTCGAGGTGGGCGTCGAGGACGACTTCCCCGTGTTCGCCAAGTGGGCGTCCACACCCGGCAATCGGTACCGGCTGGCCGACACGGCCGCCGAGGTGCGCCCCCTCTTCCTCCGCCTCGCCGCCCAACTGGACCGCGCCCCGATCCCCTGGCCCGGCGCCAACCCGGCCGAGTTGAACGGCAACGTCCTGCGCCAGACCATGCTGAACAGCTTCTACGACCCCGACGACTACACCGGTCTGGCCCAGCTGATCCTGGCCGCACGCAAGGGCACCGTCCCGCCCGCGCCGCAGTCGCCCCCGGACAGCGCGCTGCAGAACCTCACCGGCGTGGCCGCCGCCACCCTTTGCAACGACGTCACCTGGCCCCGCTCAACGAGCTTCTACCAGAAGGCCGTTGACGAGAGCCGCGCCAAGTACCCCCTGACCGCGGGCATGCCTCGCAACGCGATGGTCTGCGCCGCCTGGCCGTGGCGGCCGGAACAGGCACCGGTGCGGATCACCGACCGCGGACCGTCCGGCCGGATCATGCTTGTCCAGAACGAGCGCGACGTGGCGACCCCGCTGAGCGGCGCCCTCAAGCTCCGTGCCGCGCTGGGCCGCCGTGCCGTCATGGTCACCGTCGACTCCACCGGCCACGAGGCCTACCTGGCCAACGGCAACGCCTGCGGGGACGACACCGTCTCACGGTTCCTGGCCACCGGCCGACGGCCCGGGGCGGACGTCCACTGCGAGTGAGCACACCCGCCGCAGCGCCGGCCGGCGCGCGAGACGCCCAGGTCAGGCGATGTCACTGTTGGGGTCGGATGGCGGGTGTGCCCTGGTCATCTGTGATTCCTCGGTTCAGGGGCGGTGATCGTGTCGGAGAGGGGGCCGATGACGGTGTCGGCGACCCAGCGTGCGACGCCGGTCGGGTAGGGCGCGTCCAGTCCGAGCACGATGTGGCTGAACCCGCCGTCGAGTGCCGCTCGGATGGTGCGGCGGGTGCCGTCGGGCCGGTCGTACGAGACGGGCAGGACGATGGACCGAGTGATCTCGGCCGGGTTCCGGCCGATCTCGTCGCACAGCCGGTCCAGCGTGGCGCTGCGCTCGACGGCCCTGTCGATGCTGCCGCCGGGCATGTTCCACCGGTCCGCATGCCTGGCGACCACGCGCAGCGTCGGGGTGGCCTGGCCACCGATCAGGATCGGCGGGTGAGGATGCTGGACCGGTTTGGGACTGCAGAACGCGCCCGTCAACTGGTGGTACTCGCCCTGGAAGTCGAACGGTGCGGTCTCGGTCCAGAGTCTGCGGATGATCGTGCACGCCTCGGCGAGGCTCCCGACCGCGTGGGCGGCATCGTGGAAGGGGAGGCCGTGAGCCGAATACTCACGCCGGGCCAACGGCACGTCTGGGCGAGAGCCCGCGCCGATGCCGAACTCGAGCCGGCCGCCGGAGACGGCGTCGACGGTGGTGGCCATCTTGGCCAGCATGGCCGGCGGCCGGAACCTGTTGCTCGTGACCATCACGCCGAGCCGCAACCGTTCGGTTACGGCCGCGAGGGCGGACAGCAGCGTCCAGCCCTCGAAGGTGGGTCCGTTCGGGTCGCCGCCGAGCGGCATGAGGTGGTCGAACAGCCAGGCGTGCTCGATCCGTTCGATGCCGTCCGCTTCCCGCCAGACCCGCAGGACGTCGTCGTAGGCGACCTGCGCCGGGGCGGTCATGATGCCAAAACTGGGCGTGCCTGCCGGCACGGGGGTGTTGGTCACTTCGAGTCGATGATTCCCAGTGGGGCATCGGCCGCGGCCAGAGTCCGGCGGGCGGTGGGCCATGCGTCATGGTCGAGGCCCAGAGCGGTGCGCAGATACGCCAGAGTGATCTGCCGCACGAGCGCGACACGCTCGGGGCTTTCGTCGGTGGTGCGCGTGTCGTTGGCTCCCTGGATGCCACCGAGTCCGTGTTCCGCCCCGAACAGGGTCAGCAGATCGGTGGCGCCGGGGCTGAGCCGGTAGCCGTCGGTGAACCAGTCCGGACCGCGTACCGTCAGCGGGGACTGGTCGCGGTCGCCGGCGACCATGAGGCTGGGCGTCTTCAACTCGCTGAAATCGGGGCTCATGAACGGGAAGTGCTCGGTGGCGAGCGGGCTCAGGTCGGCGCCGCCGGTGCCGGGCAGGGACATCAGTACCGCGGCGCCGACGCGCGGGTCGGCCATGCTCTCGCCGGGAGTGCCGTCGGCGCCGACGACCCGTGCGCCCGCGAGGATGCTGGCGGTCTGCGCGCCCCAGGAATGTCCGGCGACCGCGATGCGGTCGTGGTCGACGCGGCCGGCCAACCCGGGCACGGCGGCTTCGATCGTGTCGAGCTGGTCGAGCACGGCGGTGAGGTCATCGGCGCGGATGCGCCAGATGAGCGGGGTGCGCGGATCGTCGGGGGCGAGGCCGAGGGCGTCGAGATGGGTGGGCTGGACGACGGCGAACCCGCGGGCGGCCCAGAAGCCGACCAGCGGCGCGTAGTCGTCCATGGTCAGGGCCATGCCATGGGAGAGGACGACGACGGGCACGTTGTCGCCGGTCGTCGGCGCTGTGATCCGTACCTCCAGGTCCTGGCCGCGGTCCCGGGCGGCCAGTGAGATCGGGTTGACGGAGATGACCGGGGTGGTGAAGTCGTTGCCGCCGTCGGCGGACGTGTTGTCGCTCACGAGACGCATGCCTTTCTCGGACGAGCCCAGTGGGCTCCGGCTGCGCGGCGTCTGGCAAAATGAGAATCCGGAGCGCCGCTCCGGATCACGATACGGAGCGCCGCTCCGCTTTGCAAGCAGGAGGTGTGCACGATGTCCACGGCCGACACGCCGTCAGCATCGGCAGGACGTAAGCGAGCCGACGTACGCCGCAACGAGCAGAAGCTCCTGGACGCGGCCGCGGCCGTTTTCGTCCGGATGGGGATCGATGCGCCCGTGCGGGAGATCGCCGCCGAATCTGGCCTCGGCATGGGCACGATCTACCGCCACTTCCCCACCAGGGCGGACCTGGTGGTAGCGGTCTTCCGGCATCAGGTCGACGCGCTCGCCGCCGCCGTCCACGCGGCGCCGACTGCCGACACGCCGTACGAGGTGCTGCGGCAGTGGGTCCACCAGTTCGCCGACTTCCTGGTCACCAAGCACGGCCTCGCCGAGGCGCTGCACTCGGACCAAGCGGGATTCGAGAGCCTGCACAACGAGTTCGTCGAGCGTCTGCAGCCCGTGCTCGACCGGCTGTTGAAGGAGTCCGCCGCCGCCGGATACACGCGCTCCGACGTACGGGCCTACGACTTCATGCTCGCCATCGGCAACCTGTGCATCGGAGTGGAGAACTTCCCCGACTACCAGGCCCGCCGCATGATCGACCTGCTGCTCGCCGGCCTCGCCCGGACCGCCCCGGCATCGACCGGCGACGAGCCGAAACAGCATCGCCGCTAGTACTGCGACGGTGCTTGTCGTGACGGGTGGCCAGGTCAGGGGCTGTGTCCGCGGTGTTTGCAGTGGCTGGTGCGGGCCTGGTGCTGTCGTCGTCGGCGCCAGGTCGACCAGTGCAGGATGTGCTGCGCGGGTGTGGGCCGGCGGTCGGTGAGTCGCGTGATCAGCCGTCGTATCTCGGCGAGGCTGAGGTGGACGAGCGGGGAGGATCCGTGAGTGCTGGGCCGGGCCGGACCGTGGTCGCCCTCTACGAGGGCACGGAGTCGGCGGGCGAGGTGGCGCCGTTCATGTCCCGCCGGGTCGACTGACCCCGGCCCCGCCCAGCCGCCCGACGGCCCGAACTCCCGTGCAGGTGGCCAGCGTTCCGGGATCCCCACCCGACCACGACCACGGACCGCCCGCGTCAGACGAAGACCGAGATCAGCAGGGCCATCAGCAGCCCGCAGACGCTGACGAGGGTCTGGATCGCGGTGTGCGACTTCGTCGCCTGGCCGAGGGTCATGCCGAAGGACTCCTTGACCAGCCAGAAGCCGGCGTGGTTCACGTAGTTGAGACCGATCGAGCCCGCGCCGATCGCGACGACCAGCAAGGAGTTCTGCACGCCTCCGTCGCCCGCCATGGGGGCGAGGATGCCGGTCGCGGCGACGATGCCGACCGTCGCCGAACCGGTGGAGAAGGACAGGACCAGGGCGATCAGCCAGCCCAGCAGCAGGAGGTTGAGGTGCGCGCCGGTGGCGGCCGACTCGACGGCCTTGCCGATCCCGGTGTCCTCCAGCACCTGGTTGAACGCGCCGCCGCCCGCGATGATCAGCAGGATTCCGGCCACGGACTTGATGGCCCCGGTCAGCGACTCGCGCACCTTCTCCGGCGCGTGCCCGCTGCGGTAGCCGAGGGCGAACAGCGCGAACAGGAAACCGGCGAACATAGCGATCACCGGCTCGCCCGTGAAGGTGAGCACGTGCCGCACCGGACTCGATCCGGCGAGCGCCAGCTCGGCGACGGTGCGCAGCAGCATCAGCACCACCGGCACCAGCACCGACGCCAGGGCCCAGCCCAGGGCGACACCGCCGGTCCGCCCGGCGCCCGCCGCGCCCGGTCGCGCGGCGCCGTCCGCCGCGGACGACGTGTCCGCGTCCTCGGCCGGCGCCCTGCCGGTGAACTGCGCGACGAGTTCCCGGTCGGGGTGCACGGCCAGGCGCGGCGCGATCCAGCGGCCGTACAACGGGCCGGAGACCACGATGGTGGGCACCGCGCAGACCAGGCCGACCAGGATGGTGGTGCCGAGGTCGGCGTGCAGCCCCTGGACGCCGATGAGCGGGCCGGGGTGCGGCGGCACCATGCCGTGCAGCGTGCACAGCGCCGCGATGGTGGGGGCGGCCAGGTAGACATGGGCCGAGCCCTTGATCCGGCCGTCGGCCTGGAGCCTGCGCGCGACGCTGAAGATCAGCGGCAGCAGCACGATCAGACCGACCTCGAAGAACATCGGGATGCCGATGACGAACGCGGCCCCGGCCATGTACCAGGGCAGCGAGCGGGTTCCGGCGCGGTCCACGATCACGCCCGCGATCCGTTCGGTGGCGCCGGAGTCGGCCAGCAGACGGCCCAGCATCGCGCCGAACGCCAGGGTGATGCCGACGTTGCCGAGGATGTCCCCGGCGCCCTTCTCCACCGAGTCCGCGATCTGTTCGGTGGACAGGCCCGCCACGAGGGCCACGCCGATCGACACCACCATCAGCGCCACGAAGGGGTGGAACCTCAGCCGTGAGTTGATCAGCAGCACCAGGACGCCGATCGCCGCCGCGAGGGTGGCCAGCAGCAGCCACGCGTGCCCCGTCACGGCCGCCGCCCGGCGGCCACGGCAGTACGGCGCACGAGGTGTGCGGGGCGTACCGGGCGTAGGGAGGCTGTGGCCGCCGGGAGGGGGCGGCGATGGGGGCCGGTGCCGGTGCGTGCGGTGCCGACGCGCCACGCTGCGCGCGGTATGAGCATGTGTTCTCCTGCGGTTGTGGCTCGTGCCGCGACGCCGCCGGCGACCCGGCGGGCGCCGGACCGGTTCGGCCCGGCCGCGCCCCGTGGGGGCGTCCCGGTCGCGTCGCATGTGTCCCAGCCGGGAAGCTATGCGCCGGACCCGGCGGCTTTGAAGCATGCGCGCGTTACCCGCGAAACCGCCTTTCCGCGAGTTGTGCGCATTGTGCTCAGCGCTCGGCGGGGGAGCTACCGTAGGGCCGGTGAGACCCGCCCCGCCCCCGTCCGCCGCCGGCCGTCCTCAAGGACCGCCGGCGCGTCGGCGGCGCCGAGTCTGGCGGCGGCCGCGGCTGCGCACCCGTACGGTGCTGTTGCAGTGCGCGGTGGTCACCCTGGTGGTGAGCACCGCCTTCGGCGCCTTCGCGTACGACAGCGAGCAGCGCCTCACCCGCGAGTACCAGCAGCGGGCCCTCGCCGTCGCCCGGACCGTGGCCGGCGAGCCCGCCGTGCGCGCGGACGCGGACCGGTGGTCGGCCGCCGCCGAGCGGCCCGGCGGCGGCGCCGCACACGTGTCCCGCGCCGTTCTGGCGGGCAGCCCGCTCAACGCGCGCGCCGAGGAGGTGCGGCGCGCGGCCGGCGCGCTGTTCGTCGTCGTCACCGACGACCGCGGCACCCGGCTGACCCACCCCGACCCCGCGCAGCTGGGCCGCCCGGTGAGCACCGACCCGTCGGTCGCGCTCTCCGGGCACGAGGAGCTGGCCCGCCACCACGCCCACCTCGGCGAGGAGGTGGTCGCCAAGGTCCCGGTGCGCGCCCCGGGCTCCCGCGAGGTGGTCGGCGAGGCGAACGTGGGCGTGTCCGCCGCGGCCGTGCAGGCCGCGCAGACGCGGGTCCTGCTCAGCGGCGTGGGCTGGCTCGTCGCGGCGCTGCTGGTCGGTCTCGCCGCGTCCGTGCTGCTGGCCCAGCGCTGGAAGCGGCTCACCCTCGGTCTCGAACCGGAGGAGCTGGCCACGCTGGTGCAGGAGCACGAGGCCGTGCTGCACGGCATCGGCGAGGGCGTCCTCGCGCTGGACGCCGGGGACCGGGTGACGGTCGCCAACGACGAGGTGCGCAGACTGCTCGGCGTGGACGCGGCGCCCGGCACACCCCTCGCCGAGCTGGGTCTGACCCCGCGGGTGCGCGCGGTGCTGCGCAGGCCCGCCGCCGGGCGCGCGGTGATGGCCGTCGTCCGCGAGCGGGTCCTGGTGGTGTCGGCGCGGACCGTGCGGCGCGAGGGACGCCGGCTCGGCACACTCCTCACCGTCCAGGACCGAACGGCGGTGGAGTCGCTGACCCGGCAGCTCGACGCCGTACGGACCATGAGCGGTGCGCTGCGGGCGCAGCGGCACGAGTTCGCCAACCGGCTGCACGTGCTCTTCGGGCTGCTGCGCTCAGGGCAGCCGGCCGAGGCCACGGGCTACCTGGAGGCCCTGCTCGGCTCGGGGCCGCTGGGCGAGACCCTGCCGGACTTCGACGACAAGGCCCTGCGGGACTCCTCGCTGCGCGCCTTCCTGTCCGCCAAGGCGGCCGCGGCGCGGGAGCGCGAGGTGACGCTGGTGCTGGGCGGCGGCACCTGGGTGCGCCGGACCGTCACCTCGCCCGTCGACGTGACCACGGTCCTCGGCAACCTGGTGGACAACGCCGTCGACGCCGCGCGGTCGGGACGCCGCGTTCCGCGCCGGGTGGAGGTCGAACTCATCGGTTTGGAGGGGGAGTTGCTGATCACGGTGGCCGACAGCGGGGACGGGGTGGACCCGGCGCGGCGCGCGGACCTGTTCGACGAGGGGGTCTCCACGAAGGAGCCGGACTCCGCCGCCCCGACCGGGCGCGGCATCGGGCTTCCCCTTGCCCGCCAGGTCGCCCGCGCCCGCGGCGGCGACCTCCGGCTGACGGACCCGGGCGCGCCGCCGCAGGCCGGGACGGGCGACGCGGCGACGGCTGCCGGCCCTGGCACGGTCGGCGGTGCGGCCGGCGAACCGGACGACCGGGTCACCGGCGGGGCCGTCTTCGTGGCGCGTCTGCCCGGCGTGCTCGCGGACGACGAGGACGCTCCCGGGACCGGGGGCGGCCCCGACGTGTCGCCCTCCCGTGCGGGCAGCGGTTCGGGGACGCCCGACGGAACCGCGCCGATCCCCCACCCCGGCCCCGGCCCCAGCACCAGCACCAGCACCAGCACCGCGACCAATACCGCGACCGGAACCAGGAGCGGCACCGGAGCCGGGACCGGGACCCGTGCGGGGGCGGGCGCCCCCCGGATCCCCTCCCCCGCCCGTCCCGACGTCCCTCCGGAGTGCGCCACGTGAGCCCCGGTCCTGCGTCCGCGTCCGCCGGTCCGGGGCGGCCGCTCTCCGTCCTGGTCGTCGACGACGACTTCCGGGTCGCCGGTCTGCACGCCGACGTCGTGGCGCAGACGCCGGGCTGCGCGGTCGCCGGCACGGCGCACTCGGCCGGTGCGGCGCTCGCGCTCCTGGAGCGGGCCGAGTCCCCGATCGACCTCGCGCTCGTGGACCTGTACCTGCCGGACCGGCCGGGGCTGGAGCTGCTGCGCGCGCTGCCCTGCGACACGTTCGTGCTCAGCGCGGCGGCCGAGGGGCGTACGGTGCGTTCGGCTCTGGTGGCGGGCGCGCTGGCGTATCTGATCAAGCCGTTCCCGCCGGACGAGCTGGGCCGGCGGCTGCGCGGCTATGTGCGCTACCGGCAGCTGACCGACGCGGACACCGTGGACCAGCGGACTCTGGACGACGCGCTCGCCGCCCTGCGCGAGAGCGGGGACGGCGGTCGCCGGACCCCCACCGCCGCGCACACCGTGACCCGGGAACTGGTGCTCCGCGCGGTCCGGGAGGCGGCCGGGCCGCTGTCCGCCGGTGAGGTCGCCGCGATGGTCGGCATCTCCCGCGCCACCGCGCAGCGGTATCTGGCCGACATGGTCGGCCGCGGCGCGCTGCGGATGCGCCTGCGCTACGGGGTGGCGGGGCGGCCGGAGCAGGAGTACCGCGAGCCCTGAGGCGCCGACGGGGCCGAGCGGTCCCCGTCAGGCCTCTCCTCTGGAACAGGCCGGGCGGTTCCTCGCGGGGCGCCGACCCCGTCCCGACCGGCGTCGCCCCCTTCCCGACCGGCGTCGCCCCCCTTCCCGACCGGCGCCGGGCCCGCCCTGCCGGCGGGTCTAGCCGCGCGAGACGTGGCGGGTCGTGCGCCTGTCGGGAGGGGACCTCAACCTCGTCGGAGAAGAAGCGTCACCAGGGGATCTCGCCCTCGTCGGAGAAGAAGCGGCCCGTCGGGCCGTCGTCCGGGACGGTGGCCAGGCGGATCGCGGAGACCGCGCCCTGCTGCGCCGTGCGCACCCCCTGGAAGGCGTTGAGGTCGGTGGCCGTGTAGCCGGGGCAGACGGCGTTGATCAGGATGTTCGTGTCGGCCAGCTCCTTGGCGTACTGCACGGTGACGGCGTTGAGGAACGTCTTCGACGGCGCGTAGGCTGCGGAGATCGGGCCTGTCTCGGCGCCGGGCGTGCTCTGCAGCGTGAGGGAGCCGACGCTGCTGGAGACGTTCACAATGCGCGGCGACGGGGAGCGCAACAGCAGCGGCAGCAGGGCGTTGGTGACGCGGATGACGCCGATGACGTTGGTCTCCACGGCCGCCCGCACCCGGTCCGGATCGACCTTGGTGGGTTCCTGCGGGCCGCCGCCGGTGATGCCCGCGTTGTTGACCAGTACGTCGAGCCGTCCGGCCCGCTCCTCGATCAACCGGGCCGCCGCGCTCACGCTCGCGTCGTCCGTCACGTCCAGCGGCACCCCGAACGCGTCGAGCCCGGCCGCGCGCAGCTTCGCCACGGCGGCCTCGCGCCGCGCCTCGTCCCGCGCACCGACCCCGACCTTCCAGCCGAGGGCACCCAGCCCGGCGGCGATCTCGTACCCGATGCCCTTGTTGGCACCGGTCACCAGCACGACCTTCCGGTCACCGGCCTGTCCGTCGATCTGTTCGCCGACGATGTTCGTCTCGTTCGTTTCGCTCATGCCTCCGATGGTTCTCCCGCACCCCGCGGCGGGTCCAAGACCGATCGGGTGGGCGGCGATACCGGCCGGGTATCACCCCTGCTCGGCCGGGTTAGGCTGGCGGGGTGGAGACACGTGAGCTGCGGTACTTCGTGGCGGTCGCCGAGGAACTGCACTTCGGCCGGGCCGCGCAGCGGCTCGGGATCGCCCAGCCCCCGCTGTCGCGGGCGATCGCCGGACTGGAACGGCGCCTGGGTGCCGCCCTCCTGGAGCGCGGCGCCCGGGGCGTCACGCTGACCGGGGCAGGGGCGGTGCTGCTGCGGGAGGCCCGGGCCGCGCTGGACGCCGTCGAGGCGGCCGAGCGGCGCACCCGCCGGGCCGCCCTCGCCGGGACCGGCCGCCCCGCCGTGGTCCTGGCCGCGAAGGCCGGCGCCTCCAGTGAACTGCTGGCCAAGCTCCTCGACGCCTACGCGGCCGAACCCGGCGCGGTCGCCGTGGACGTGCTCCTGTGCGGGCCGGGCGAGCAGGCGCAGGTGCTGCGCGACGGCCGGGCCGATGTGGCGCTGCTGCACCGGCCGTTCGACGACACGGGCGGATTCGACACCGAGGAACTGCACACCGAGGGCCAGGTCGTGATCCTCCCGTCGGGTCATCCGCTCGGCACGCGCACGGAGTTGCGGCTCGCCGAGATCGCCGGTCTGCCGGACCTGCCCCTGCCCCGCTGGCCCCGGGCCGACGGCACGTTCCCGGACGGTCCCGGTCCGCAGGTGCGCGACCACACCCAACTCACCCAGCTCATCGCCCTCGGCCGGGCCTGCGCGATCGTCCCGGAGACGGGCCGCGCCGGCCTGGGAGAGGGCCTGACCGCCGTGCCGGTCGTCGACGCGCCGCGCGTCACGACGGTCATCGCCTGGCCCCCGCACAGCCGCTCCACGGCGGTCGCGCGTCTGGTCCGCGTGGCGACGGCGCTGTGAACGCCGCCCCGCCGGAGCGGACGCACGGAACCGGGTCGCTCCAACCTGCTTCACCTGTGGGCGAGTTGCTCGATGAAGCTCGGTGCGGGCCTTCTCGGGACCGGTCACCCCGGTCCCGAGAGGGCCCTGCCTCGCCGTGTGGTACCGGGACCGCCGTCAGGGAGCCGTGCCGCCGGCTGCGGCGCCGGCCGCGATGACCTTGCGGTTGATCTCCCTCACCTGGTCGGGATAGACCTTCAGGACCGCCCGGTCGTAGGTCACCAGACCGTTGAGTTCACCCTCGACGTCGCTGATCTGGGTGAAGACCGAGCCGGACAGAGTGGTGGACGCGTTCGCGAGGAGTTGACTCGTGTTGTCCACGTAGGTCTTGGTCATCTCCGCGATGTCGGTGGGGCCGTCACCGTAGTCCTGGCCGCCCGCGACGCCGGCGATGTGCCCGGGGATCGTCAGCGAGTAGCCGCCGTGCTCTCCGTCGACGGCGGCACGGGTGGAGTCGGGCGCCGGGTTCGCCGGTCCGTGGTAGAGGTGGAAGTCGATGACGTCACCGCGGCCGGAATCACCCTTGGAGGCACAGCAGTTGACGCCCGAGTGCGCGTCGACCAGACGCGAGGGGTCCTGCTTCCTCACCGAGTCGGCGAGATCACCGGTGGACTGCTTGCTCTGTTCGCCCCAGCCCTCGTTCATCATGGTCCACATGACGACGGAGGGACTGCTGATGTGCTGGTCCACGATCTCGTGGACCTCCTTGTCGAACTCCGCGTTGCTCGCGGCGCCGGCGGAGTCGGTGTTGCGGCTGGGCATGTCCTGCCAGACCATCAGCCCGAGCTTGTCGGCCCAGTAGTACCAGCGGGCGGGTTCCACCTTGATGTGCTTGCGCACCGCGTTGAAGCCCAGCTGCTTGTGCAGTTGCAGGTCGGACTTGAGCGCGGCGTCCGTCGGGGCCGTGTACACGCCGTCGGGCCAGAAGCCCTGGTCCAGAGTGGCCAGGAGGAAGGTGGGCTTGCCGTTGAGCTCGATCTTGTTCACCCCGCCGACCCGGGCGACCGATATCGATCGCATGCCGAAGTAGGAGCCCACGCTGTCGTGCGAGCGGCCGTCGGCCAGGGTGACCTTCAGGTCGTAGAGGAACGGGTGGTCCGGGCTCCACAGTTCGGGGTGGGGAATGCGCAGCCGCAGCGGGACGCCCGCCGCGCCGGTGACGGAACCGACGCGTTCGCCGCCGTCGAACGCGGTTGCGGTCACCCGGGCCGAGGACTTCGTCCCGGCGCTGGGGCGCACGGTGACCGACAGGGAGTCGTCCTTGAGGTCGGGCGTGAGGACCAGCGAGTCGACGCTCTCCTCGGGAACCGGCTCCATCCAGACGGTCTGCCAGATACCCGAGGTGGGGGTGTACCAGATGCCGCTCGGGTCGAGCGACTGCTTGCCGGTCGCCTGCTGGGAGGGGTCGGTGAGGTCCTTGACCTTCAACATGACGGTCTGGTCGCCGCGGCGCGTGACGGCGTCCGTGATGTCCGCCGTGAACGCCTGGTAGCCGCCGGTGTGATGGGCCACCTGTTTGCCGTTGACGTACACCCAGGCCTCGTAGTCGACGGCCCCGAAGTTCAGGTGCAGACGGTTGCCCGACCCGACCCGCCAGGAGGCCGGCACCTTGAACGTGCGCTGGTACAGCGACCAGTCGTGGTGCTCGGCGACGCCGGACAGCGGCGCCTCCATCGGGTAGGGGACGAGGATCTTGCCGCTCAGTCCGCTCGTGGGCAGCGGGGCGTCCTGCGTCGTTCCCTGGAACTGCCAGGTGCCGTTGAGGTTGGCCCACTGCCTGCGCGTCTGCTGCGGACGCGGGTAGTCGGGCAGCGCGTTGGACGGCGAGACGTCCTTGGCCCACTTGGTGGCGAAGTACCAGGTGGAGTTGTTCTGCGCGAGGCTGGAGAAGACGTCCAGCGGGCCGGTGGCGGTGTTCAGACCGCCCTGGCCGTCGTAACTGATGCGCACCTGGGACTTCATGGCCGCCGGGGTGTCCGAGGCCGCCGCGGTGAGGACCAGCTGGGAGTGATCGGCGGGGTCCGTGGTCACGGTCGGGTTCCAGCGGTGGCCACCGGCGATCACCGAGACGTGCTTCGTGACGTCCGCCGGTACGGAGCCCACCGCGGCGGGCAGCTGGACGACCGCCTTCCGCCCGGTGGAGTCCACGGTGCTGTGCAGGTCGAGGGGCGCGAAGCCGGCCGGCTGGTGCAGGGCGGAGTCGGGGACGGGCTGCCGGTCGATTCCCGGGCCCGACCACTCGGTCTGGATGTACGCTCCGCCGTTGCCCTGGTTGTAGTCGAAGGACAGCTGGTGCATGCCGGCCGTCAGCGTGATCGGCTGCGACGTGGTCTGCACGTCCCAGTCGGTCGTCCAGTGGTCGATGACGCTCGTCCCGTCGAGCGACATGCGGAAGCCGTTGTCGCCCTTGATGTAGAACGTGTAGGAACCACCGGTGGGTACGTCCAGCATGCCCGTCCAGTGCACGGCGTCGTTCAGGGTGGACCCGGCGCAGTCGCGCAGCGTCGGCAGGAGGTCCTTGACGTTGAGGGAGTGCTGGACGCCGGTGCTGCCGTAGGTGGCGAAGTCCAGCGACGTGCTGTCGGAGCTGAGGTAGCAGTCGCTGCGCAGTCCCTGCGGGGTGACGGTGGACGCCGCCTCGCTCGCCGGTTCGGCGTGGGCGGGGGAGGCCGGCGCGAGGAGTGCGCCGGCGAGCAGCAGCGGAGCCGCGGCCGCCAGTCTGCGCAGGAGTGCCATGGGGTGTCTTCCGGGACTCAAGGCGTTCTCACCTTTCGTTGGAGTGATGCGTCGGTCCGCCCGGCGCCTTCACGGCGCCGTTCGCAGACCCGGTGGGTTCGGCCGGCCGTCAGGCGCGCGGGCCGTCCGGCTGGGTGCGCCAGGCCAGCACGCCGCCGGAGAACCCGGCGCGCAGCCGCGCGGTGATGCGCAGTGCCGTGGTCGTGAGGGTGGGGAAGGAGAGCTGGTTGAACCGGTCGGCGGCGACGCCGTAGCCGGTGGCGCCGTCCACGGGGTGCCACCGGCCGTCCGTGGAGAGGTACTCCAGCCGCCAGGAGTCGGGGACGCGGCAGGCACCGTGGCCGGAGTCGTCGTACCAGTACACCGACACCGCGTTGACACGGACGGGTTCGGCGTAGCTGTACTGGATCCACTCCTCGGTGCCGGTGTGGTCCCACCACGTGAAGCGCGGAATCGTCTGGTCGTAGGAGCTCGACGGCTCGGCGACGGCGTTCATGAGCAGCGCCTGAGGACTGTCGACGCCGCTGAAGGAGGCGGTCACCGCCGCCCACGGGAGTGCCTTCCCGGCCGCGGAGGCGGTCGGGAAGGACGTGATGCGCAGCCGTGCGGCGGCCGCCGGGACGAGCGTGAGGTGTTCGACCGGTTCCGTGGTACGCGCCGGGCTCTGCTGCAGCGGAGCCACGACGTCCTGGTCGTCGCTCACCCAGCCGGTCAGACGCCGGCCCTTGGCCCGCATCACCACCGGAGTGCCGGAATGGGTGAAGGGGTCGGCGGCGCGGGCGCGGGTGCGTTCCACGGTGAAGGACCGCGCGGGTGCCTGCTGGTCCACTTCCAGTGCGTAGTTCCACGGCGAGGCGGGGCGCACCTCGTACTCCGGCCATGCGCCGCTGCCGCCGGACCGCTGCCACTTCTCCTCGATGCGCAGGGAGTAGGTGACGGGACCGTGGTGGACGGAGACCGAGTCCCCGTTGGCACCCCAGGTGCGCACCGTCGTACGCATCGGCAGCCGCAGCACGATCTGGTCGCGGTCGTGCCAACGGCGGTGGAGAACGAGGTGGCCGCCGCTGCGCCGGACGGGTACCGGACGCCCGCCCAGCCGGACCGAGGGCTCCTCGCACCAGCCCGGTACCCGCAGATAGAGCGGGAAGTCGACCGCACGCGGGGTGGACACCGTCAGCGTGACGGTGTCGTCGAAGGGGTAGTCGGTGCGCTCGGTCACGGTGACCGTCGTGCCGTCACCCACCCTGGCCCGCACGGAGGACTCGGCGTACAGGGAGGCGCACAGTCCGCCGTCGACGCTCGCGAGCCACATCTCCTCGGCGTAGTAGGGCCATCCCATGCCGTAGTTGTGGGGGCAGCAGCGGTACTGGTGGATGCCGGGCATGTACGCCTGCATGGCGAAGGAGTTGTTGAACTGGCCGTGTGACTTGGCAACGTTGTCGAGTTGGATGCTGTTGGCCGCCGTCACGTAGTGGGTGCCCTTCTGCCGTGGGTCGAAGGCGGCCGGCAGCGTGTTGACGGCCAGGTCCTCGCAGCGGTCGGCCCACAGGGTGTCACCGGTGATACGGGTGAGTATCTGGTGGCTGTGCATGTACTCGACGATTCCGCATGTCTCGAACCCCTGGCGCGGGTCGTGGTAGCCGGGGCGTGCGTTCTCGTCCGCGGCGAAGCCACCGCCGGGGAACTGCCCGTAGCTGCCCATGACGGTGTCGTAGACCCGGTGCGTGGCCGCGAGGAACGCGGGGTCGCCGGCGAGGACGCCGTACTGCGCGGGTTCGCGGAAGCCCTGGGCGAGGTTGACGTTGTGCCAGGTCGGGATCGTGTGGGTGTAGTCGGCGCTGTGGGTGTGCATCGTGCGGACCAGGTCCAGCAGCCAGTCGTCGCCCGTGCGGTTGTAGAGCCAGTAGGCGGTGTCGATGGTGTCTCCGACGCGTGCCGAGCCCCAGCCGCGCCCGAAGAGTGTGCCGGGCTGGGCGTGGAGGTACGTCAACCAGCCGGTCAGAGCCGGTACGACGCGGTCGTCGCCGCTGTACTCGTGCCAGGTGCGCAGCGCGTCCAGGACCGGCATGTGGGGCCAGAAGTCGGGTCCGCCGTCGAGGGAGGTGCGCAGGCCGGAGGGGCCGAAGAAGCCGTCGGGCTGCCGGGTGGCGAGGATGCGGTCGATCCAGGTGCGGGTGAGGTCGAGGGTACGGCTGTCCTGGGTGACGTAGCCCAGGTCGCCGAACCCTCTGAGCCAGTAGGGGAGTTCCTCCCAGCCGTCCCGCTCCGGGACGGCCCACCCGCTGGTCCTGTCGTCCAGGTAGTCGGACACCTCGGGCATGCGCCCGTTCAGGCCGTCGAGCTGGAGGTCGAGCTGGGTGCGCAGCCAGCCCTTCGGGGTGATGCTGCCGGGCGGCAGCCGCAGGAACGGATCCTGCCGCAACGGGGCGCGGTTGGCGGTGTAGTGGGGACCGGCGGCGGCGACCGGGCTCGGGGACGGGACGGCCTGCGCGGGTGCGGCGGTGCCGGTCAGGGCGGCGGCGCCGGCGACAGACATGGATCCGGTCAGGAACGTGCGGCGCTCCATAGGGTGTCCCTCCTGGTCGAGGATCGCGTTCTGCGGTCGTGCGGAACGGCGCGGGGGCGGCGCGGCTCGCCGGACCTCGGGCCGGCCTCCCCGCCACGTGGGGGGCAGTCGTGCGGTGCGCGGGTGGACGGGGCGGGACGGCGCCGCCGCTCGCGTCGCGGACGGCCGCCCCGCGGCCCTCAGGACAGGGTCAGGTGCGGGAACCGGAACTCGGTGCGTGTGCGGTACTCCTCCCCCGGCCGCAGGACTGTGCTCGGGTACTCCGGTCGGTTCGGCGAGTCGGGAAAGTGCTGGGTCTCCAGGCAGACGGCGCCGTGGCGCTCGTAGGGTTTGGCGTCGGCCCCCGCGAGCGATCCGTCCAGGGCGTTGCCCGTGTAGACCTGTATGCCGGGCTCGGTGGTCCACACGTCCATCCGCCGGCCGCTCTCGGGATCGGCCAGGCGGGCGGCGCGACGCAGCGTCCCCGGGGCGTCGACCGGGGTGAGCACCCAGCAGTGGTCGTAGCCGCCGGCCGCGGTCAGCTGGTCGTCCTTCGCCTCGATCCGGTCGCCGATCGGGTGTGCGGCGCGGAAGTCGAAGGGGGTGCCCGCGGTGGGCGCGAGCGGGCCGAGCGGGATCGCCTCGGCGGTCACCGGCAGGTAGGCGTCGGAGTCGAGTTCCAGAGTGTGGCCGAGCACGTCCCCGTGGCCGGCGCCGGCGAGGTTGAAGTAGGAGTGGTTGGTGAGGTTCACCACGGTGGCGCGGTCGGTGCGGGCCCGGTAGTCGATGGCGAAGGTGCCGCTGCGGTCGAGGCTGTAGGTGACCTGGACGTCCAGGGTGCCGGGGAATCCCATGTCGCCGTCGGCACTGCGCAGTTCCAGGCGCAGCGCGGCGGCATCGGAGCCGTTGCCCGGGGCCGGGGTGCCCTTCCAGACCCGGCGGTGGAAGCCGGCGGGACCGCCGTGCAGCGCCTGGCCGCGGTCGGTGGCGGGTATGTGGTGGGTCTCTCCGTCGAGGGTGAACTCGCCGCGGGCGATGCGGTTGCCGTAGCGGCCGATGAGCGCCCCGAGGTAGGGGTTGGGCGCGGAGTACTCCGCCATGCCGGGCAGGCCGAGCACGATGTCGTCGACGCTCCCGGCGGGTGCCGGAACGCGCAGGCTGGACACGATGCCGCCGTAGGTGAGCACGTCGGCGCTGATCCCGCTGCCGGAGTCCAGCCGCCAGCGGTGCACCGGTGTGCCGTCGGGCGCGGTGCCGAACGGTGAGCCGGTCAGAGTGGGGTGGGATGTCAAGGTCGTCGTCCTCGGTCGTCGGGGCGATGGGGGTGGCGGCACCGGGGGTGCCGGTCAGGTTCTGCGGATCGCGGTGGACTCGCGCACGATCAGCCGGTAGCCGGGCAGGATCCGGCGGGGCGGAAGCGGTTCGGCGTTGCCCCGGTCGGCGATCCGCTCCACCAGGCACTCCACGGCGAGGCGGGCGAGGTCGGACTTGTCGGGGGCGACGGTGCTGAGCGACACCGCTCCGTAGCGTGCCTCCTCGATGTCGTCGAAGCCGACCACCGCGATGTCGTCGGGCACCCGCAGGCCGCGTTCCACCAGGGTGCGCATGGCGCCGAGCGCGACCAGGTCGTTGTAGGCGAAGACGGCGTCGGGACGCTCATCCCGGTCGAGCAGGGCGGCCATCGCGGCGGCGCCGTCGGCCCGGTCGTAGCCCTCGGTGGCCACCACCATCGACTCGTCGGGGGCCAGGCCGGCCGCGGTGATCGCCTCCCGCCAGCCGCGCAGCCGCAGGTGGGCGGGTTGGCGGGCGCTCTCGCGGCGGGCGCCGAGAAAGGCCACCCGGCGCCGTCCGAGGTCGAGCAGATGACGCACCGCGATCCGGGCCGCGCCCACGTTGTCGATCATGATGTGGTCGTAGGGGGCGTCGTACTCGCGCTCGCCCAGCAGCACCATGGGCGGTCCCTCGGGCCGGGCCAGCAGGTCCTCGCGCTCCAGTCCGATCGGGCTGAGGATCAGCCCGTCGATGACGTGCGAGCGGAAGCCCTGCGAGACCAGCAGCTCCTTCTCCCGCAGGCCCGCGGTGTGATCGAGCAGCACCGTCAGGTCGTGCCGGGCCGCCACGTCGATCACCGCGCCCGCGACCTCCGCGAAGTAGGGGTTGCCGAGTTCCGGAATGGCGAGTGTGATCAGGCCGGTGCGGCCCTTGCGGAGGTGACGTGCCGTCAGGTTGGGCCGGTAGCCCAACTCGTCGATGGCCCGCTGGACCCGCGCACGGGTCTGGGGAGTCACGTGCGGGTAGTCGTTGACCACGTTCGACACGGTCTTCACCGACACACCGGCGCGCTGCGCGACATCCTTCAGGCTGACACCCACGGCGATCCTTTCTCGGAGGGTGGAGGATGGTCTCGGCCGTCTGCCGGGCGGCCGTGCGGGCGCGTCGCGTTCGGCGGCCGGTGCTCACTCGAGCCGCTGAGTGCGGCTGAGCAGGGTCTGCATCAGAACTACCACAGCGAGAAACGCGCCGTTCACGGTGTCGGTGAACGCCGAGCCGTACTGCGAGAAGTAGTGATCGATGAGGTTGTGGATGACGGCGAGCAGCAGCACGCCGCTGACGGTGCCGCTGACCGAGCCGCTGCCTCCGGTGAGCAGGGTGCCGCCGATGACCACCGAGGCGATCGCGGTCAGTTCGTAGCCGATGCCGATGGTGGTCACACCCGAGCCCAGGCGCGCACCGCCCAGTGCGCCGGCCGCGGCGGCCAAGGTGCCCGACAGCAGGTAGGCCAGCACCTTGGCGCGGGCCACCGGCAGGCCGAGCAGCAGCGCCGCGTTCTCGTTGCCGCCCATCGCGGTGAGGGTGGCGCCGAAACGGGTGCGGGTCAGCAACAGCGCGCCCAGGGCGAAGAGTACGGCCACGATCAGCACCGGGGTCCAGGTGCCCGCGCCGAGGGAGCGGAAGGCCGAGTGCCGCGGCACGAGGTAGGTGGTCGCGCCCTCGTCGGTGATGGCCTGCATCAGGCCGCGCAGCCCGAGGAGTCCGACGAGACTGACGATGAACGGGGCCATGCGGGCCCGGGCGACGAGCAGTCCCTGCACGGTGCCCCAGGCGGCGCCGACGGCGAGCGGCAGCAGGATCGCGAGCCAGGTGCCGTGCGTGGAGCCGTAGGCCCCGAGCACTCCGCCGAGCGCGTACATGGAGCCGACGGAGAGGTCGATGCCGCCGGTGATGATGACGAAGGTCATGCCGAGGGCCAGCAGCCACACGAAGGCGTTGTTGCCGAGGATGCTGCTGATGTTGGACCAGGTCGGGAAGGTGTCGGAGGTCGCGGAGGCGACGACGACCACCAGCACCAGCACGGCCAGCGCGCCGCGCCGCTGGATCTGCGGGGCGATCCGCTCGCCGAGGGAGGGGCGCGCGGCGTCCGCCCCCGGCCGCGCGGTCGTCAGGACGGTGGAGGTCATCGGGTACCACGCTCCTGGGAGGCGTACACGGCGAAGCAGATGATGGCCGCCTCGACGAGCTGGGTGTACGACGTGTGCACGTTGTGCTGGGTGAGCACCGCGGTGATCAGCTGCATGAACAGGGCTCCGGCGACGGTGCCGAGCACCCGCACCCGGCCCCCGGACAGCGGGGTGCCGCCGACGACGACCGCGGTGATGGCGTTCAGCTCCATGTTCAGGCCCTGGTTGGCGGGGTCGGCCTCGGCGCCGTGGCTGACGATCAGGACGCCGGCCAGCGCGGCGAGCACCCCGGAGATCACGTACACGGTGATCAGCACGCGCCGCACGGGCAGTCCGGACAGCCGGCTGGCCTGCCGGTTGTCGCCGACGGCCACGAGTTGCCTGCCGAACGTCGTACGGCGCACCAGCAGGCCCGTGAGCAGCGCGCACACCGCGGCGATCCACGCCATCTCCGGTACTCCCGCGATGCTGCGCGAGCCGACGCCGAGAATCCCGGACTGGAGGACGGGTTTGGCGGAGTTGCCGTTGATGATCTCGGCCAGGCCCCGGACGCCGATCATCAGCGACAGGGTGGCCACGATCGGCTGGATCCGGGCGAAGGCCACCATCGCGCCGCCGACCGCGCCCGAGACCGCGCCGAGCAGCAGGGCGACCAGCAGTGCGCCGCCGAGTCCGTAACCGGCGTACAGCGGTACGACGGAGGCGGCCAGCGCGATCACGGCGCCGACCGACAGGTCGATGCCCTCCGTGCCGATGACCAGGGACATGCCGAGCGCGACGAGCAGCGTCGGCGCGAGCTGGAAGAGCTGGACGCGGATGTTGCTCATCTCGACGAACGACGCGTCCATGCCGACGGCCACGCAGAACAGCACGACGAGGGCGGCGTAGACGCCGTACTCCTGGAGCAGGCGCAACAGACGGGCGCGGTCGGCGGCGGGGCCGGACCAGGTGAGCGAGGTCATCGCTGGTTCTCCTCGACGGGGGCGGACTCGGATGTCGTGGCCGGCTCCGCGGCGGCGGGCGGCGCGGGGGCCCCGCCCCCGGAGCCGGGCGCACCGGCTTCACCGGCCGTGTCCCCGGGCGCGGTGGCGAGCGCGTCGAGCAGGCCCTCCTCGGTGACCTCCGCGCCGGCGAGGTGCCCGACGACGTGTCCGTCCTTGAGGATCACCACACGGTCGGAGCCCTCGATCAGCTCCTCCAGGTCGGAGGAGATCAACAGCACGCCGAGGCCGTCGCCCGCGAGTTCGTCGATCAGCGCCTGCACCTCGGCCTTCGCGCCGACATCGATCCCTCGGGTCGGTTCGTCGAGCAGCAGCACCTTGGGGTTCAGGCACAGCCAGCGGGCGAGCAGCACCTTCTGCTGGTTGCCGCCGGACAGGTCGCTGACCTTCTGGTCGGGGCCGGAGGCCTTGATCCGCAGCCGCTTCATGAAGAACTCGACGATCTCGTCCTGCTTGGCCTGCGAGACCAGCCCCGCCCGTGACAGGCGCGGCAGCGCGGCGAGCGAGATGTTCTCGCGCACCGACAGGTTGGGGATGATGCCCTCGGTCTTGCGGTCCTCGGCGAGCATCACGACGCCGGTCCGGATCGCGGCGGCGGGACTGCGCCGGCGCATCGCCCGCCCTTCGACCTCGACGGTGCCGCCGTCGGTGGCGAGCGCGCCGACGATCGCCTTCGCGGTCTCGCTGCGACCGGCCCCGAGGAGTCCGCCGAGGCCCACGACCTCGCCGGGGTGGACGTCCAGCGAGACGTCGTGGAGGCGGTGACGGGCCGACAGACCTGTCGCGCGCAGCACGGGCCGGCCTTCCTGACGGTCGTGGCGTTCGGTGTCGAAGGCGGTGGTGCCCTTCTCCCGGACGGTGGACATCTCCCGGCCGAGCATCAGGGAGACCAGCCGCAGCCGCTGGAGTTCGGCGATCGCGCCGGTGTGCACGACCGCTCCGTCGCGCATCACGGTGACCCGGTCGCAGATCGCGTAGAGCTCCTCGATCCGGTGGCTGACGTAGACCACCGCGATGCCCTGCTCCTTCAGGCGGCGGATGACCGAGAAGAGCGTGTCGACCTCCCGCGGTTCGAGGGAGGAGGTCGGCTCGTCCATGATGACCACCCGTGCGTCGATCTGCACCGCACGGGCCAGCGCCACCATCTGCTGTGCGCCCAGCCCCAGGTCGCGCAGCGGGCGGGTGACGTCGACGTGCACGCCGTAGCGGCCGAGCACCTCGGCGGCCTCGCGGTTCATCCGGGCGACGTCGACGAGCCCGAAGCGGCGCGGTTCGCGGCCGAGGTGGAGGTTGCGCGCGACCGACATCAGGGGGACGAGGTTGACCTCCTGGTAGATGGTGGAGATTCCGGCCGCCTGCGCCTCCAGCGGGTTGCGGAAGTCGCGTGCGCGGCCGGTCAGCCGCACCGTGCCGGAGTCCGGTCGGTACACCCCGGTCATCACTTTGATCAGAGTGGACTTGCCCGCGCCGTTCTCGCCGATGAGCGCGTGCACCTCGGCGGGGCGCAGGGCGAACTCCACGTCGCGCAGCGCGTGCACGCCGGCGAAGCTCTTGTTCACCCCGGCGACTTCCAGGACGAAGTCGCCATGGGGGTCGAGGTCCTGCTGGACCACGTCTGCCTCCTCGTACGGGACTGCCGGGTGCGGTGAGGGCGGCGCGGCAGCCGCTGCGGCGGGTCCGGTGGCCGCGGAAGCCGAGCCTCCGCGGCCACCGGAGCCGGCGGGCCGGTCAGTACACCAGGCCCTGGGACAGAGCCTGCTTGGCGTTGTCGGGCGTGAAGTGGCCGTCCTTGATGATCACCCTGCGCTGTACGCCGGTGGTGCCGTAGAAGTCCTGCAACGACTTGAACGCCAGCGGACCGAACCGCGGGTTGGTCTCGATGTCGGCGACGGCCTGGCCGGCGGCTACGTTCTGGACCATCTGCGAGATGCCGTCGATGGTGACGATCTTGACGTCCTTGCCGGGTGTCTTGCCCGCTGACTTGATCGCCTGGATGGCACCGAGGGCCATCTCGTCGTTCTCGGCGTAGACCGCGTTGATGTCGGAGTGCGCCTGGAGCAGCTGCTCCATCACCTTCTGGCCGTCGGTCTGGGCGAAGTTGCCGGTCTGGGAGGCCACGATCTTCATGTTCGGGTATGTGGCCTTGACCTGGTCCTCGAAGCCCTTGGTCCGGTCGGTGGTGACGTTGTTGCCGGGGCTGCCGGTCAGGATCGCCACGTGCGCGCTGCCGTCGGTGGCCTTCGCCAGGTCGTCGGCTGCGATCCGGGCCTGGCCGTAGAAGTCGGAGCCGGCGAAGGCGATGAAGTCGGCGCAGGCGGTGCCGGTGACGGACCGGTCGATGGTGAGCACCGGAATCTTCTTGGCCTTGGCCTTGGCCAGCGCGGGGCCGAGGCCGTCGGAGTTCTCCGGGGCGACGATCAGGACCTTGGCGCCCTGGGCGATCATGTCTTCGATCTGCGAGTTCTGCGCGTTGACGTCGGCGTTGGCGTTGCGCTCGATGAGCTTGACGCCCAACTGCTTCGCCTGCGCCTCGATGCTCTTGGTCTCGGTGGCTCTGAAGGGGTTGCTGGTCGACTCCGACTGCGAGAAGCCGACGACGGTCTTTCCGTCGGTGATGTCGAGCTTGGGAACTCCGCCGCCGTACCTCTGGTACGTGCAGCCCGGGCCGTCGGCGGAGTCGGTGGGTGTCGCGAGCTGCTGGGCGGCCGCGGTGTCGGCGGCGCTCGCACCGGCGTCGGACTTGGGCGAGTCGTCGCCGGTCTTCGTGCAGGCGGTGGCGGCCAGGCACAGGCCGGCGGCCAGTACGGCGGCGGAAACGGCCTTGGACCGGAGGGAGGCGTACATGCGCCGATCACATCCTCGTCGAATAAGTCTGGGCATGCGGGCTCTGGCTGAAGAGCGAAGAGGAATCCGGCCGGGCGGGCTTGCGGATGACCTGGCCTGACGGTTCGTACAACGATGCAGAGGAACAGTGGACGACGGCGCCGAAAGCTGTCAAGACATCAGACCGCGTTGACATCAGTCGACTTGCGCCACCGACCCGTAGGTCCGGTGGCGAGGGAGTCGGTTACGGCTGCCAGGTCTCCCCCAGCCACTCGGCAAGACGCTCCGCCCGTCACATATATGCAGGTCAACGCAGGTATTCACCGAGTCGAACTCAGCTGTGAGGGGACCCAAACACCCGGGATTTACGTCGAGTCCGGAGGGTGGACATGACATCAGGGCTGTGCTGTCATCGTCCTGCTTCAGTTTTCCATCGTTGTAGGAACAGTCTGCGATTCCTGCCGTGTGGTCGATGCCGGACCGCCACGCGTTCCCATGGCTTCTTCCGGCGGACCGGCGCGCCCTTCCAGCTCTCGCGCGTTTTCCCTGCCCTTTCATCGCTTTCCCGAGCGGGTTCCTCCAGGAGAACCGAATGACCCCGAGACACGACAACGCCGGCCTGCCCGCCAACGAGTCGAGCACTCCCGAGTCCGGTACCGGCTCCTGCGCCTCAGCCGGCGGGCTCAGCCGACGCGGCCTGATGCGGTGGACCGGCGCGGCCGGCCTCGGCGCGGCCGGCGCCGGTCTGCTGCCGGGCTTCACACAGGACGCGCAGGCCGCTTCCGCGACGGCGCAGGAGACCGCTGCCCGCGCTTCCTCCGGTGGTCGCTCCCCCGGCCCGGCCGCCCCGTCCTTCGATCCGATCCGCCCCCCGGCCGTGCCGCTGGCCGTCCGCTCGCCCTACCTGAGCACGTGGCTGAACGCCGATCTGCCGGCCGGCCACTGGCCCGCGTTCTGGACCGGCCGCACCACGGCGATGACCGGTGTCATCCGGGTCGACGGCACCAACTACCTGTTCCTGGGCGCACCCAACGTCCCCGGCCACCCGCTCTCCCGCGGCGCCGTGCAGCGCTCGCTGACCCTCACCGCGACCCGCTCGCGGTTCGTCTTCGAGGCCGGCGGCACGGAACTGATCCTGACGTTCCTGTCCCCCGTCGAACCGGGCGACCTGCGCCGCCAGTCGATGCCGCTGTCGTACATCGCCGCGGACGTGCGCAGCCTGGACGGCAAGGCGCACGACGTCGCGCTGTACTTCGACATCTCCGGCGAGTGGGCCTCCGGCAACTCCGGCACGAGAATCCGCTGGTCCCAGGAACAGCTGTCCGGCTCGGGCGGTACGACGGCGACCGCGCTGTCCTTCACTCCCGACAGCCCCGGAGTGCTCAAGGAGAACGGCGACATGGCGTCCTGGGGCACCGTCGTGTGGAGCGCGACGAACCGCTCCGGACTGAGCTGGCAGATCGGCTCGGACACCACCGTGCGCGCCACCGCCCTGGACGGCAAGGCGCTGGCCGACTCCGCCGACACCCGCCAGCCGCGCGCCATCAACGACAGCTGGCCGGTCTTCGCCTTCCGGTTCGACCTCGGCAGCGTCCACGGCTCCACCGGCGCGCTGCTGTCCGTCGGCCACGTCCGCGACCCCGCCGTCGGCTACCTCGGCGAGCAGCTGGCACCCCTGTGGAGGTCGTACTGGCAGAGCTGGCAGGCCATGGCCGCCTTCTTCCACTCCGACGCGGCGGCGGCACAGAAGCGCACCGCGGCCCTGGACCACAAGGTGCGGAAGGAGGCGACGGCCGCGGGCGGTGCCAAGTACGCCGCGCTGTGCGCTCTTTCGCTGCGGCAGGCGTACGCGGGCACCGAACTGGCGAGCCGGAAGGGCAAGCCCTGGGCGTTCCTGAAGGAGATCTCCTCCGACGGCAACGTCTCGACCATCGACGTGACCTATCCGGCGATGCCGGTCTTCCTCTACCTGGACCCGCAGTACCTCGGCCTGCTCCTGGAGCCGCTCTTCGACTACGCGGAGAACGGCGGCTGGCCCAAGAAGTTCGCCGAACACGACCTCGGCTCCAGCTACCCCGACGCGACCGGACACAACGACGGCAACGAGGAGGACATGCCGGTCGAGGAGTCCGCCAACATGCTGCTGATGACGGCCGCCTACCTGGCGCGCAGCAGCTCCGCCACGGCCCGCTCCTTCGCGTCCGCCCACTACGCGATCCTCAAGCAGTGGGCCGACTACCTCGTGGACAACACGCTCGACCCGGGCTACCAGAACCAGACCGACGACTTCACCGGCTTCATCGCGCACAGCGCCAACCTCGCCCTGAAGGGCATCCTGGCCATCGGCGCCATGGGGAAGATCGCGACCGCGGCAGGCAACTCCTCGGACGCCGACCACTACACGCGCATCGCCCGCGACTACATCGGCCAGTGGGTGGACAAGGCCCAGGACACCGACGGGGACCACCTCAAGCTGGCCTACGACCAGCCCGGCACCTGGAGCCTGAAGTACAACGGCTACCCCGACGCGCTGCTGGGGCTGAACCTCGTGCCGCGCGAGGTGGCGCAGCGGGAGGGCGACTGGTACCTGTCGCAGGCCAACCAGTTCGGCATCCCGCTGGATGTGCGGCACAGCTACACCAAGGGCGACTGGGAGATGTGGACGGCCGCGTGGCTGCACGACCACCCGGTCAGCGACCTGCTGGTCTCCACGCTCTACCAGTTCGCGAACGCCTCCCCCTCGCGCGTGCCGTTCACCGACTGGTACGACACCACGGCGAACACGCAGAGCGGCTTCCAGGCCCGCCCGGTGGTCGGCGGCGTCTTCGCCCTGCTGAGCCTGCGCTCGTAACGGTCCACCCCTGTGTCCGGCGGTGGTCCGCCATCGCCGGACGCGGGGGTGACGATCCCGGCCGCCGCAGAAACAATGCCCCTGTTTGCGGCAAATAAGCCCGCATGACCTATCATCGGCGGATGATCTTCATCGTAGTCAAGTTCCCCGTAAAGCCCGAACACGTCGAGGAATGGCCGAAGCACGTCGAGGCCTTCACCCAGGCCACCCGCGCCGAACCCGGCAACCTGTGGTTCGAGTGGTCCCGCAGCCTGGAGGACCCCCACACCTACGTCCTCGTCGAGGCCTTCCAGGACGGCACCGGCGAGGCCCACGTCAATTCGGACCACTTCCGCGCCGGCCTGGAAGCGATGCGCCCCCTGCTGCGCCGCACCCCCGACATCGTGAGCACCACGATCGAGGGAGCGAACGGCTGGAACGCGATGGGCGAGCTCACCATCGACTGACAGGCTCACAGCTGACGGGCTCGCTTGGCCCGCCGTCGGCGACTACCGGCGTGCGGCCAGGAACGGCAGGACGACGGCGGCCATCTCGTCGGGTACTTCCTCCGCGAGGTCGTGGCCCGCGTCGAAGACGTGTCCGGTGACGTCGTGGGCCACGAACCGTGCCTGTTCCGCGTTGCGCTCGCCGATGAAGGCCGAGCCGCCGAGCGCCAGCACGGGGATGTCCAGCTTGTTCCGGGCGGCCTCCCGGTTCTGTTCGGCGTCGGTGAGCATCGCCCGGTAGACGGCGAGCATGGCGCGGATGCCGCCGGGCAGGGAGTAGCAGCGCACGTACTCCTCGACGGCGTCGGGGGTGGCGGTGTCGGGATGGCTGCGCTCATTCTTGATCATGTAGGTGATCAGCTCGCGTTCGTGTCCGGAGATCAGCATCTCGGGCACGTCGGGCTGGAAATAGAAGCCAAGGTGCCACAGGTGCATGCCGGCGGCGTTCTCGGGGGTGAGGGCCGTGTGGTCCTCGAAGCCGAAGCCGGGGAGCAGCGCCTCCGCGAAGACGAGGGAGGTGACGTGGTCGCGGTGGCGGGCGGCGAGCTGGTATCCGATCACCGCGCCCCAGTCCTCGCCGATCACGGCGTAGGTCTCGTGGCCGAGGCGGGCCATCAGCTCGGCGATGTCGTCGCTCATCGTCGCGCAGTCGTAGCCGTCCGCGGGGCGGGCGGAGTCGCCGAGACCGCGCAGGTCGGGCACGACGACGGTGTGGTGAGGCGTCAGCTTCGGGGCCAGGTGGCGCCAGTGATAGCCGGTCTTCGGCACTCCGTGCAGCAGCACGACGGCGGGGCCTGAACCGGCCGTCCGGTAGTGGAGGCTGGTTCCGTTGACGGCGGCACGGCCGGTGCGCAGGGGTGCTCCGTCATGGTCGTACATCATGGGACATCCACTTTCTTGAGCGTCCGTTACAGAATTTGGACATGGAAAGGTCCGGCCCTGGCCGGGCGAGCCGGTCAGTCGAGAGTGGTCAGCGCGACGTCGATGAGGGGGTCGAGGGCGCGCGGGTCCGGGGTGATCTTCGAGGAGACCAGCAGGCCGTTCAGGAAGGTGACGAGGAAGGCCGCGATCGTGTGCGGGTCGTGCCGTTCGGCGATCTCGCCCCGGTCCCTGGCGGCCCGCAGCACCTCGGTCAGCGCCTCCCGGGTCGCGTCCTGCATGTCGCGCACGGTGCGCCGCGTCGCCGCGTCCTGGGGCAGCCGCTCGCAGACGGCGTTGACGGCCAGACAGCCCTGACCGTCGCGCTCGACGGCGATGCGGATCCGCTCCGTCAGCAGCGTACGGATCGCCGCGCGAACGTCCGCCCCCTCCTTCAGACCACGCAGGGCGGCGGCCGCCAGGGTGGTGCGGTAGTGCTCCAGCGCGGCCCGGTACAGGCCGTCCTTGTCGCCGAACGCCGCGTACAGGGATCCCTGTCCGATCCCCAGGTGCTGGGTGAGGTCGCGCACCGAGGTCGCCTCGTAGCCGCGCGTCCAGAACAGCTCCATGGCGCGGCTCACCGCCGCCTCGGTGTCGAACTCCCGGGTCCTTGCCATGGCTCCACCGTAAACTATCTGGATCGATCGCTCAAGAAAGGGAGTGCGCGCGGGGCCTAGCGGACCTGGGCACTTCGCCGCCGGCGGTGGCCAGGCGGAACCGAGGCCGATGGATCGTGGATGATCAGGTGTCCGGTCGGGTCGGGGGAGGAGGCAGAGTTGAGCGTCACGGGTGTGTGGGTCATCGGGGCCCTGGCCGACGAGAAGATCAAGGACCTGCTGCGCACCGCGGTGCGGGCGCACCCGCCGAAGCCGGTAGCAGCGCAGGCTGGTGTGCTCGAAGGGTTGGCCTGGTGGCGGAGCAAGGCAGCGGAGTCCTTGTTCGTCATGTCCAGGACCGCTCCGGACAGTTGGGTCGCTGCTGAGGACGCCTCGCGGCTCAGCGAGTTCATCGACGGCTGCTATGACGACTCCGATCCCGTGGAGGCGCTGCGCGACGCGGTCATGGACCAGTTTCCGCCCGAGGGAGACGAGGGCCTGTTCACGGCCGTGGCGCGCAAAGCGAGCCCGTTCTCGGCCTTGGCGTACGCGCTCGGTCCCGATGCGGTGCTGCGGCTGCCGGGCTGGTTCGGGGACTTCCTGCTGGATGCCGAACAGGTCCGGGCGCGGCTCCCCGCGGCCGAGGAGGCCCTCACCCTGACCGGAGCCCGGCGGCAGCACGCCGTCGAGCGGATCCGCGCATGGATGACCGGACTGGGTGACGCTCCCGACCATGACGCGGACGAACTGATCGACGGCCCGCTGCGCGTGCTCCGGCACGCTGCCCGTAGCGGGCAGGGTGCGGCCGGCCAAGTCCGCTGGTACTGAGGCGACCGAACGCTCGGGGCAAGCGCCGCCGCGTCGGGCGGTGGCGGCTGCCGCCGGCGTGCGGGAGCCGCGAAGTCGTGATCAGTGACGGTACGCGGTTGTCGCGATCTCGATGAAGGACCGGATCAACGGGTTGGTGTCACCTTCCTTCCACACCGCCACCACTCGGCTCGGCGGCATGTCGGTCAGCGGCACCACGGCCAGCTCCGCGGGCAGATCGTGCCCGAGCGGGGCCAGGCCGACCGTGCCGTTCCACAGCACGGTCTGCAGGCACTCCTGGACGGCGCGCACCACGGGGCCCTCGCGCGGCCTGCCACCGTTCCAGTACGACTGCCAGACGGGATCGGTGCCCTGCGGGAACTGGAACCAGCGGCGGTCGTTCAGTTCGGCCAGCCGCAGCCCGTCGCGGCGGGCCAGCGGATCGTCGGCGCGCAGGACCACGCCGACCGGATCGTTCCGCAGCGCGCGCACCGTCAGGGCAGTCACGTCGAACGGTGCCCGTGTCAGCGCGACGTCGACCAGTCCGGCGCGCAGCCCGCAGGTGGGGTCGGTCAGGTCGGTGTCGCGGATGCGGATGTCGATGCCGGGGTGGTTTCGGCGGAAGGCGGCGGCCAGCCTGGCCACTCCAGGGTCGGTGCCGTCGCCCAGGATGCCGATGGTGATGGTCGCGAGGCCGGCCGCCGCGGCCACGCGTTCCCGGACGCGGTCGGCGTGGTCGAGCAGGGCCCGCGCCTCGTCGAGCAGCACGGTGCCCGCCGGCGTGAGCGTGACGCCCGCGGGTGAGCGGGCGAAGAGCAGGGCACCGACACCGGCCTCCAACTGCTTGATCGCCCGGCTCAGCGGCGGCTGACTCATGTGCAGCCGGGTGGCGGCCCGGCCGAAGTGGAGTTCCTCGGCGACCGCCACGAAGTAACGCAAGGTCCGTAGCTCCACGCTGCCACGATACCCACCAGGTATCGGCGCTGCGGAACAGGTCTTGGACAGATGCGGGGGCCCGGCGGTGGACTCGTGAGCATGACCGAAGAAGCGAAGACCAGCGAGCCGCAGCCCCGACCCGCCGTATCGGTGATCGGGCCAGGCGACGGCGAGACGATCGTTCTGGGCCCCACGCGCATGCGGGTTCTGGAGGACGGCAGCCACACCGGGCACCGCCTCGCGATCGCCGAGTCCGTTCTCGCCCCGCACACCCAAGGACCGCCGCAGCACCGCCACGCCCGACATGACGAGGGCTTCTACGTCCTGTCCGGCACCGTACGGTTCACCGTCGGGGACGAGAACTACGACGCGGTGACGGGCACGCTCGTGATGGTGCCGCCCGGTACCCCGCACACCTTCGCCAACCCGACGGACCAACCCGCCGTCATGCTCAGCACCTTCACCCCCGACCTGTACGTGCAGTACTTCCGGGACCTCCAGGAAGTACTCGCCGACGGCCGGCCGATGACGCCACAGGCCAACATCGACGCGATGAGCCGCTACGCGACCGAACCCGCCACCGATCCCGCCTGAAGCCGGGTCGAGTCAGCCGGTGTGGCCGGAGTGGCCCTGGGCCAGCAGCGTGTGCCAGGCCAGTGGCCCACGCGACCGTATCGGAGTCGTCGGGCGGGAGGAAACCTGCCCGGCGCCTGCGACGGACCTGTGAGATGCGGCGCCTCGGCTGTCGCCCGCGTGCCGGTTTCGCGGCCTTCTGTGCAGGGCCCGCCCACGCGCGGCACGACAGCGGCGGGCGAGTACCGGCCGGGGCGGGCCATCGGCCCGCCCCTGGAGCGATCCGCAGGTGTCGCGATCACGGATCGGCTCCGCCACCGGCGTCCAAGGTGGCTCGGACGACGCCTAGTTGATGCAGAGTCCGTTGCACACGTACTGCCAGAAGGCTCCGCAGCCGCGATACATCTGGCAGCCACCTTGGCCGTACTGGCAGTGGGTGGCGTTCGTGCACTGGTCGTCCTCGTCCGTGCAGGTGCAGGCCCCGCCCGCGGGGCGCGCAGCGGCCTCCGCGGCCTCGGTCGGGCCGAGGGTGCCGAGCAGTGCGCTGCGGCCGTCCGGACCGAAGGCTTCGGAGGCGGACCGGCTGAGTCGCTTCAGGGCGGGGGTGGCCGCTGTCCTGTCGTCGTCGGCGAAGTGGCTCGGTGCGGAGGCCCAGGCGACTGCCTGGTCGTAGACGGCTCGCTGTTCCGGCGTCATGTCGGGCCGGGTGGCACGGTAGTGCTCCAGGTGTTCGAGCCACATCCGGCTGCGGGTCTTCGCGGACAGTTCGCCGTAGATGGCGCGGCGGTAGACGAGCGGATAGGCCACCAGGTCGCCGTAGCGCTGCGGCAGATTGTTCTTGTTGCGCTGCGCCCAGGCCAGCGCGGTCCGGCAGGAGTCCTCCGCGAACGCCGGTGTCCGGCCGAGGAGGACGATCCCGGCCGCCACCGCCGCACCGGTCCCCAGCCGCAGGAACTGCGAGCGCCCCATGGCGTCGCCGTGTCCGGGTGCCGGCAGGGGGCGTCGGCTCTCCTGCCGGAGCCGGCCCAGTCCGCGCAGCACGGCCGTCGTCGAACGAACACCCAGGTGCCGCACGAGCGGGAGCGCCATGGCCGCCCCGGTCCACAGGCGCGCCTTGCCACCGGTGGCCTTGATCAACGTCGGCGCGGGCGGCGCTTCTTCACCCAGATGGGCCGTACGCCACTGCCGTACCTCGGTGTCGGACAGCGGCAGCACTTCGAGCTTCCCGTCGCCCGCGTGCCGCACGGTGGCGGCGATCTGGCGACACGTCGCGCACGAGGCGTCGAACGCGAGAATCCACCGCACCCGCGGCGGCGTGGCCGTGTTGTCGTTCACATTTCCTCCTTGGCTTTCCGGATTTTCCGAAGGGACTTCTTCGGGACTTCTCCGCGTGACGTCGCGTCCCGTGTGCGTGGCACCCACCCGACGTTTTCGGCGCCCGCGCTTTCGGATTCCTCGAACTCTTCGTGGACGGCCTGTGGCAGTTCCCCGGACATGTCTAGCCCTTGCGGGTTGTTCGGCTTCGGAGGACTGGTGCCGAACAAACGGATACCGAAAAATGTGGTCTTACAGCACACGTGGGGGGAGGTGCGGGCATGCCGCGAGGCGAGCGTCCGCTCGATGCGGGAGACGGTCCGTTACTGCGCTTTGCCGCCAGGCTGCGGGAACTGCGCCACAAGGCGGGCAGCCCGGCATACCGGCAGATGGCCGAACGCGCCCATTACTCGGTTTCGACGCTTTCGGAGGCGGCGGCCGGTCGTCGGCTTCCGACGCTTGCCGTAACACTCGCTTATGTGTGCGCCTGTGGCGGGGACCCGCTGGAGTGGGAGCGCATCTGGCAGGAGACGGCAGCCGATATGGACGTGCCGGAGCTGCCCGCCGCGGAGCCCGGGCAACGAGCGCCCTACGCGGGGCTTGCGGCATTCCGGACGGAGGACGCGGAGTGGTTCTTCGGCCGGGAGCGGCTGGTGGACCAGGTGCTGCGGAGGCTCCGGGGACAGCGGTTCGTCGTGGTGATCGGTGCGTCGGGATCCGGGAAGTCGTCGCTCCTGCGGGCCGGGCTCGTGCCGGCACTGGAGCAGCGGACGGTGGTGTTCACCCCCGGCCCGCGTCCTCTGGAGGAGTGCGCGATCCACATCGCGGCGATGGCGGGCGGCACCCCCGGGCGATGGTACGAGGAACTCTCCGCCGATCCCGCGAACCTGCACCGCGCGCTGCGCCGAACACTCACGGCGGAGCCACCCGGGAGTGAAGTCGTGCTCGTCGTCGACCAGTTCGAGGAGACCTTCACCCAGGGCACCGCGGAGGACGCCGTCTTCATCAGCGCGCTGGTGACCGCCGCACGGGCGCCGAACAGCCGCTGCCGGGTCGTGCTGGGAGTCCGCGCCGACTTCTACGCCCACTGCACCCGCCACCCCGACCTGGTGGAGGTGTTGCGCGACGCACAGGTGCCGGTGGGTCCGATGAGCCTGGAGGAACTGCGCTGCGCGATCGTCCGGCCCGCCGTACGATCCGGGCTCACCGTCGAGGGAGCGCTGCTCGCCACGCTGACCGCCCAGGCCCAGGGCCGGCCGGGCGTCCTTCCTCTGCTGTCGCACGCCCTGCTGGAGACCTGGCGGCGGCGGCGCGGCAACGCCCTCACCCTGGACGGCTTCCGGGCCACCGGCGGGCTGGAAGGTGCCCTGGCCCGTACCGCCGAGACCTTCTACGACGGTCTCACCGCGGCGCAGCGCGACGTGGCCAGGCAGGTCTTCACCCGGCTGACCGCGCTCGGGGAGGGCACCGAAGACACCCGCCGCAGGATGACGAAGACCGAACTCGATCCCACGCCCGACGTCCGCGTCGTCCTCGACCGCGCGGCGGCCGCGCGGCTGCTCCTGCTGGACCACGACCGGATCGAGCTGGCCCACGAGGCCCTGATCCGCTGCTGGCCCCGGCTGCACCAGTGGCTCACCCGGGACCGGGAAGCGCTGCGCATCCAGCGGCGGCTGACCGAGGCGACCGACCTCTGGGAGTCGCTGGACCGGGACCCCGGCGCCCTGTACCGGGGTGCGACCCTCGCCATGGCCCAACACGCCACTCTGACTCCGAGCCGCCGTGAGCAGGCGTTTCTACGGGCCGGCGTCGAGGCCGCGGCCATCGAGGCCGCGCGAGGACAGCGCCGGACCCGCCGTACGCGGCAGCTCGCCACACTGCTCGCCGTACTCCTGGTGGCCGCGGTCGGCGCCGTCACCGTCGCGGTACGGGCCCAGCAGCAGCTCACCCGGCAGCGCGACACGGCGCTGGCCCGGGAGTCGTCGGACCAGGCGGTGGCGCTGCGGACGACCCGGCCCGCGCTGGCGGCGCAGCTCAGCCTCGCAGCCCTGCGGCTGGTGCCGGGGGCGGCGGAGCAGGACGGACTCATCAGCACGATGTCGGTGGCCCTGCCGAACGACCCCGGGCAGGCGGGCCACACACAGGCCGTCAGCTCCGTCGCGTTCCGGCCGAACGGCGGCTGGGTGGCCACCGGCGGCTTCGACCACACGGTACGGCTGTGGGACATCACCGACCCGCTCCACCCGGTCCCGGGACCCGGTGCCCTGCCCCACCCGGACATCGTCACCGGAGTCGCCTTCGGCCCGGACGGGCGTCTCCTGGCCACCGCGGGACGCGACCGCACGGTCCGGCTGTGGGACGTCCGCGACGTACGCCGCCCGGTCCTGGTGCGGACCCTGACCGGGCACCGCGACATCGTCTTCTCGGTGGCCTTCAGTCCCGACGGGCGGATGCTCGCCTCCGGCAGCTACGACCACACCGTGCGGCTGTGGAACGTCGCCGACCCCTCCCGGGCCCGGTTGCTGTCGGCCCTGACCGGCCACCGGCTCAACGTCAAGCCGGTGGTCTTCAGTCCGGACGGCCGACTGCTCGCCTCGGGCAGCGACGACCACACGGTACGGCTGTGGAACATCGCCGACGGCCGGCGCCCCCGCCCCCTCGGTGTGCTGGAGGGCCATCGCGACTTCGTCGACGCCGTCGCGATCAGCCCGGACGGCCGGACACTGGCCTCCGGCAGCGACGACCGCACGATCCGGCTGTGGAACATCGCCGACCCACGACGTCCAGTGCCGCTGAAGGCCCTCACGGGCCACGCCGACGTGGTCACCTCCGTGGCCTTCAGCCCGGACGGACGACTGCTCCTGTCGGGCAGCAACGACCGTACGGCACGCCTGTGGGACATGACCGACCCGCGCGGGGCGCATCCGCGGCACGTCCTGACCGGCCACCTCGGCGCCGTCAACGCCGTGGCCTTCAGCCCGAACGGACGGCTGCTGTTCACCGGCAGCGCCGACCACACCGCCCAGCTCTGGCAACCGGACGTGGCACACGCGGCGGCGCTGGCGTGTTCGTTGCGGGCCCATCCCACCATCACGGAGCAGCAGTGGCGCGCTCACCTGCCAGGCGTCGCCTACCGGCCCCCATGCGAGCACGGCTGACACCGAGCCCCTGCCCTGTTCGCCCGAACGGGCCCTGCTCCGCTCAACGGGACGTGACCATCCGGTTATCGGATTGATAAAGATGGTGGTCGGGCCCTGTTCACAGCCCTCTCACAGCCGGGAGGATCCCCGCCTGACTATTCGCAGCGTTGTTCGGGGAGGGGCCCACTTGAGGGAGAACAGACCGAAGAGCCGCCTGCTGGCGCTCGGTTCGGCCGGAGCACTCGTCACCGCAAGCATGATCGCGGGTGTCGTCTCGGCGCCCGCGGCCGGCGCCGCTGGCCGGCCGAGCCAGGACCGCGCGGCGAAGGGCGTGGAGATCGCCGCCGCCCGCGCCGCCAAGGCCGGCATCGACTGGCAGGACTGCCCGGCCGACTGGGGGTTGGCCAAGCCCATCCAGTGCGGCTGGGTCAGCGTGCCCGTCGACTACGCCCACCCGGACGGCAAGCAGATCAAGCTCGCCGTCGACCGTGTCGGCAGCACCGGCACCCCGGCCGAGCGCCAGGGCGCGCTCGTCTACAACCCGGGCGGCCCCGGCGGCTCCGGGCTGCGCTTCCCGACCCGGGTGACCGGCAAGAAGCCGGTCTGGGCGAACGTCGCCAAGGCCTACGACTTCGTCGGCTTCGACCCGCGCGGCGTCGGCCACTCGGCGCCCATCTCCTGCGCGGACCCGCAGGAGTTCGTGCGGGCACCGAAGGCGGACCCGGTCCCGGACACCGAGGCGGACAAGCTCGCCCAGCGCAAGCTGGCCCGCGCGTACGCCGACGGCTGCCTGGACCGCACCGGCCGCACCATGCTCCAGCAGATGACCACGCCGAACACCGCCCGCGACCTCGACGTCATCCGCGCCGCGCTCGGCGAGCAGAAGCTCAACTACCTCGGTGTCTCCTACGGCACCTACCTCGGCGCCGTCTACGGCACCCTCTTCCCGGGCCACCTGCGCCGCATGATCGTGGACAGCGTGACCAACCCGGCCCGGGACAACATCTGGTACCAGGCGAACCTGAACCAGGACGTCGCCTTCGAGGGCCGCTGGAAGGACTGGGAGGACTGGGTCGCCGCCAACGACGCCGCCTTCCATCTCGGCACCACGCGCGCCGCCGTCCAGGACAAGTGGCTCCAGCTGCGCGCCACCGCCAAGAAGAGCCCCATCGGCGGGGTCGTCGGTCCCGCCGAGCTGATCTCCTTCTTCCAGAGCGCCCCTTACTACGACTCCTCATGGGTGCCGGTCGCCACCGTCTTCGGCAAGTACGTCGCCGGTGACACCCAGGCCCTGGTCGACGCGGCCGCCCCCGACATGTCGGACACCGCGGGCAACACCGCGTCGGAGAACTCCAACGCGGTCTACACGGCCGTCGAGTGCACCGACGCCAAGTGGCCCACCAACTGGCGCACTTGGGACCGGGACAACACCCGGCTCAACCAGGACTACCCGTTCATGACCTGGGCCAACGCCTGGATGAACCTGCCCTGCGCCACCTGGCCCGTCAAGCAGCAGAACCCGGTCGACGTCACGACCCACAAGGGTCTGCCGCGGGTGCTGATCGTGCAGTCGACCCGCGACGCCGCGACCCCCTACGAGGGGGCGGTCGAGCTGCACAAGCGCTTCGCCGGCTCCCGTCTGATCACCGAGAGGGACGCGGGTTCCCACGGGGTGACCAGCCTGGAGAACCCCTGCATCAACCAGCGCGTCGACGCCTATCTGATCGACGGCGAACTGGACGGTTCCGACGTGACCTGCGCCCCGCACGCCACGCCCAAGCCGTGACCTCGTTCACACGGTGAGGAGGGGCGGCCGCACCCCCCGGCCGCCCCTCACTCGTCCCCGGGCCCGACCGCGAGGTCAATCGAGTCGCACCCCGGCCACCCTGCGCTTCCTCTCCGCGGCCTGCTCCGCCCTCGCCACGGCCGTGTACCGGTCGCCTGGGCCGGCCGCTCCTCCCTGCTCCCCGGCCACCGATGGTGCGCCGCCCGGCGCGTTCCGCGGGGCGGGACGCATGGCCCTGCCATCGCGATGAGCGACATCCCGCCTCATCGCCTGCGCGTCCACGCTGCCTTGCAACCTCGACGTCCGGCCTTCTAGGGTGAGCGGGCCGTGGTGTTCGGGAAGACCGGTGACAGCCCTCAGGGGCTCAGTCCGGAGCGGCCCTCGCCACTGTGATCGGGAAGTTCCCGCCCCACGCATTGCCACTGGTCTCGCGGCCGGGAAGGCAGGGGCGGGCGCGATGACCCGTCAGCCAGGAGACCGGCCACGGCACCACGAATCTGATCCACGAGGTGCTGGAGCGTGACCGTATGACCATGCCCGAAGGCGTGCCCGAAACCGCCGCCTCCCCTTCCTTCCGCTGGCGGCGCGCGGACACCGTCCGAACCGCCGGCCTCTTGACCGTGATCGTCGTCCTGCACGTGATCGCCTTCGGGATCCTCTTCCTGCTCGTCACCCCACATCACTACGAGGTAGGCACCAAGGCGTTCGGGGTCGGCCTGGGCATCACGGCGTACACCCTCGGGATGCGGCACGCGTTCGACGCCGACCACATCGCCGCGATCGACAACACCACCCGCAAGCTGATGGCCGACGGGCAGCGGCCGGTCTCGGTCGGCTTCTGGTTCGCGCTCGGCCACTCCAGCGTGGTGATCGCCATGGCCGCGCTGGTCGCCGGAGGCGCACAGCTCGCCGGCACCCTGATGAACGACGGCTCGCGCACCCACCAGGTGCTCGGCACCGTCGGCACCACGGTCTCCGGCGGCTTCCTGTACCTCATCGCCGCGCTCAACCTCGTCGCCTTGGTCGGCATCGCCCGTGTCTTCAAGGCCATGCGGGCCGGACGTTACGACGAGGCCGAGTTGGAGGCGCACCTCGACTCACGCGGCTTCATGAACCGCATCCTGGGACGGCTCACGAAGTCCATCCGCCGCCCCGGCCAGATGTTCCCCCTCGGCTTCCTGTTCGGCATCGGCTTCGACACCACCACCGAGGTCCTGCTCCTCGCCCTCGCCGGCAACGGCGCCGCCGCCGGCCTCCCCTGGTACGCGATACTCTGCCTGCCCCTCCTCTTCGCCGCCGGCATGAGCCTCTTCGACACCCTCGACGGCACCTTCATGAACTTCGCCTACCAGTGGGCCTTCTCCAACCCCGTCCGCAAGGTGTTCTACAACCTCACCATCACCGGGCTGTCCATCGCCGTCGCCTTCTTCGTCGGCACCATCGAACTGGTCGGCGTCCTGCACGACAAGCTCGGCCTGAGCGACGGCGTGTCCGGCTGGATCGCGGGCCTGGACCTCGACCACGTCGGCTACGTCATCGTCGGCCTCTTCGTGGTCGTCTGGGCCCTGGCCATCGGTTACTGGCGCGTGGCCAAGGTCGAGGAGCGCTGGAACGCCCGTACCGCAGACGCGGGTTGACCCGGCGCGCCCGAGAACCGAGGCCCTGCGGCCCGGGTGAGGGCGGTCGGCCGGCCGCCCCGCTCAGCCACCTCGCGGGCCGGATCGACGGCGGGCCCGTCCGCGCCGACGACGACGCGGACGGGCCCGGTGCACCGGAGCGGGCGGATCAGGCCACGCCGCTCTCCCACCACCACGAGCCGGAGCCGTACGAGGGGTACTGGACACGGCTGTCGACGTGCTGCCACGAGTGCGTGTACGCCTCGAGGCCGGAGAAGCCGCACGTCTCGGCGATCCGGTAGGTCTGCAGGGTGCTGTAGCCGGAGACGACGATGTCCGCGGCGACGCCGTAGACGTGCATGCTGTTGGACGCGCCGCCCACCGCGGCGTTGTGCGCGATGCTGCGGAAGCCGGAGTTGACCGTGATCGGGCTGTTTCCGGCCTTCTTGCGCACGGCCTCCAGCTTGTACATCAGGCGGCGCAGGTTCTCCTTGACCGTCGCGGCGTCGACCTTTCCACCGCTGAAACCGGAGCCGTCCTGCGAGGAGAACTCGCTCCAGTCGAAGTGGGCGGTGGATCCGTCGCCGGCCTCGAGGCTGTTGAGCACGCTCTGCGTCTGCG
Source organism: Streptomyces misionensis (assembly GCF_900104815.1). Taxonomy (NCBI): domain Bacteria; kingdom Bacillati; phylum Actinomycetota; class Actinomycetes; order Kitasatosporales; family Streptomycetaceae; genus Streptomyces; species Streptomyces misionensis. Next base: position 7,920,971 of record NZ_FNTD01000004.1, on the reverse strand, counting down.
GCCCGACGACGCCGTCCGCGCTCAACCCGTAGGCGGACTGGAAGCGTTGGACGGCAGCGGTCGTGGCCGGGCCGAAGGCGCCGTCCCAGGCGACATAGGTCTGCTGGGCGCCGGAGGCGGCCCACCCGCCGACGCGGATCTGGAGTTCGACCACGTCGGAGCCGGAGGCGCCCTGCTGGAGGGTGCGGGACCAGCCGTAGGCCGAGGCCTGGCCCGCTGCCTGGAGGCCGATGGTTGCCGCCAGGCCGAGCGTGGCCGTCAGCCCTGCCGCGCCCCGGAGCAGGGCGCGGCGGTCGATGCCGTCGGCGGAGCGTCGTACGGGTGTCATGGAAGTCCCCTCATCTGTGATGGCGTGCCGATGCTCAGGAAACGAGGCTCTGCCAGGTGTTCGAACCGACGATGCCGTCCACGGTGAGGCCGTGCGCGGACTGGAACGAGCGCACCGCCGAGTCGGTCGCGGGCCCGAACGAACCGTCCACCGTCAGCGCGGAACCGCGGGCGTCGAGCTGGCTCTGCACCGCCTGGACCGCGGGTCCCGACGATCCCTGCTGCACGGTGAGGACGAGGGCCTGCCAGGTGGCGGGGCCGACAACGCCGTCGGCGCCGAGGCCGTGCGCGGACTGGAACGAGCGCACCGCCGAGTCGGTGGCCGGCCCGAACGAACCGTCCACCGTCAGCGCGGAACCGTGGGCGTCGAGCAGGTACTGGACGGTCTTGACCCGCTCGCCGGTTGCCCCTTGCTGCACGGTGGGCCAACTCGCGGTGGGCGGCGGCGTGTAGCCGCTTCCCTTGGCGAAGGCCTGGAGGTCCGTGAGCGTGCCGTTGAAGGTGTCCTGGTCGCCGGGGAAGGTGCCCGAGTCGGCGTACTGCCAGATCGTCTGGGTGGACCAGCCGGCGGGCAGCATGCCGGGGCTGCTGGAGTAGCGGGCTATCCACAGCGGGTTGGTGCTTGCGAAGCTGCTGTTGTTGCCGGTGCAGGTGGTCCACCAGTCGGTGGTGGTGTAGATCGCCGGGTAGCGCCCGACCTTGGCCCGCACTTCGTTGCTGAAGTCCCGGATCCAGGAGACCATCGCGCTCTGGCTCAGCCCGTAGCAGGTGGCCCCGTAGGGGTTGTACTCGATGTCCAGGGCGGGCGGCAGCGTCCTGCCGTCGGCGGTCCAGCCGCCGCCGTGGGCGACGAACCAGTCGGCCTGGACGGTACCGGTCGAGTTGCCGGGGAGCGCGAAGTGGTAGGCGCCGCGGATCAGTCCGGCGTTGTACGCGCCGTTGTACTGCTGGGAGAAGGACGGGTCCGTGTAATCGGTGCCTTCGGTGGCCTTGACGTAGGCGAAGGCGGCGCCGTTGTTCTTGACGGACGTCCAGTCGACGTTGGTCTGGTAGTGGCTGACGTCGAGGCCGGCCGGTCCCGTGCCGACGGCGGCCGACGCGGTCATCGCCGAAGACGCCGCGCCCAGACGCTGGAGCCCGGATCCGGCATGGTCCTGGTCCGGGTGCGTCATGCGCACGCGAATCCCGTGGTCCCCGGCGGCCGCCGAGGCGGTGCCGGGCAGGACCGGCACGCTGAGGACCGCGGCCAGCAGCCCGCCCGCTCGGAGGAGGGCCCGGCGAGGACCGCGACCGCTGTTGCCGGATCTGAACCGCGAGAGGGCGGCTGCGAACATGGTGCTCCTAGGAGTGTGCAGGGATACCGCGAAGTGCTCGGGCCGGGGCGGCCGTGGTGCCGTCGGCGGTCGGTGGTGGAGCTGGCGGGACGTGAACGCTTGCGATGGGATCGGCAGGGTGTGCCATCAATGCCCCGTGACCGAGGCCGAGTTGACGCGCGTAAAGGTAAGCGCAGTATTGACATGCACGCAACACATTCCTGGGCGCATCGCCGCCCGCGGCCGTCGACGAGCGGTGTGGCCGCCGCGTCCGGCCGAGCACGTCGACTCCGACGGGGGCAGGCCGGGCCCTCGGATGTGCTGCGCACGTGGGCGTTCCCCAGGCGCACCCGCCGGACTCCGGGCGAGCTGCGCGCGACGCACATCCCGAACGTGTCGACCTCGCCGCCGCGCACCCCGACCGCCCACCACGTCACCGGGCGCACCGCCGATGGTCCGACCGCCGCGCAGGAGGGAACGGAACTCGGCGACGGCAGCCGGGGGGCGCCGCACGCGCAGTGATCAGCCCGCGTCGTCCCCGTCGCGGGGGTGCTCTGCCGCACGCCGCTCCTCGTCCGCCACGAGGGCCGCGCAACGGTCGGCCGGCTCGGTGTCCGCGCAGGCGAGGGCCGCGGAGTGGGCCGCGCGCAGCAGGGCCGGGGGCAGCGGGCGGGCGAGCGCGGCGAGGAGTGCCGAGGCCGTCGCGAGGGACTGGCGGCCCAGTGCCCCGTGGCCGGTCTCGGCGGCCGTCCGGGCGAGCCGGAAGTGCTCCAGGGTGAGGTCGAGGACGTTGCCCCGGTCCGGCCGGTGCGGACGGGTCTGCGCTCGGGCCGCCTCTACCTCGAAGAGGGCCGGCTGGCCGACGGCATCCGCAGGGGCCGTCGCGACGCCGAGCGCTTCGAGCGCTTCGAGCGCGGCCCGGAGGGAGGCCGAGGCCCCTTCGAGATCCCCGTACTGCCGCTCCAGGGAGGCGAGTCGGGTGTACCCGGCGGCACGGCCCTCGGCGGTGCCCTGGAGCCGCGTGTGGAGACGTTGGGCGCGGGCGGCCTGGCGCAGGTCGCCCAGCGCCTCGAACTCGGCTGAAATCCAAAGGAGTTCGGCGGTGTCGGCGGGACCGATGTCGTCCAGGGCGCGGATCAGGGCGACGCGGGCGAGTTCCGTACGTCCCCGGCGACGCGCGAGGGTCACCCAGGTCTCGTCCGGCTCCCGTCCGGGGTCGTCACCGAACCACTCGGGGGTGTCGAGGGCCTCCACCCACCGTCGCAGCGCCTCGGGTTCCCAACTGGGCTTCTCCTCCGCGCCCTTGCCCGGGAGTCCCAGCGGCAGGTCCGACAACGCGCACCAGGTGTCGAAGTTGGCGGCGCGGGCGGCGTACAAGAGGGGCAGGTCCTCCTCTCGCAGCAGGCGGGCCACCAGGAAGACGGCGAGGTGCAGTTCCTCGCCCATGCCGCCGAAGGGGGCCTCGCGGCGGCAACGGGCCTCCTGTTCGAGGAGGTGCCGCAGCAGGGGCAGGTCGGCGGGCCTGCGGTCGTACCGCGCCGCGTGCAGGACAGCGGCGCGCAGGGCGGCGTGGGCGTCGTGCTCCGGGTCCTCGCCGCCCGGCACCGGGCAGAAGGCGGCCTCCTGCCAGGCGGCGGGGTCGGCCCTGAGCCGGTCCAGGTCGAGGCGGCAGGCGGTGAGCACGGCCTCGGCCAACGGGGGCCCGGGGTGCCCGCCGAGCAACTCGTAGGCCGTGCCCTCCTCGGTGAGCAGCAGCACGTGCTCGGGCTCCGTGTCGCGCAGGGCTTGGCGCATGCGGGCGAAGAGTTCGGTGGGCGGGCGCCGCGTCAGCCCGAGTCCGGTGAGGAGTTCGGTACGCCGGGCGTCGAGGTCGGGGGCGTAGGAGGCGCGCAGATCGGCCTCGTGCGCGCGGGCCGCCGCGGTCACCTCGTCGTCTCCGGTCCCGGGCGGGAGTTCCAGGTGGTCGCGCCAGCCGGGCAGGCCCGTCACCAGTTCCAGTACGTCGGCGACGCTGCGCCCGATCAGCGCGGCGCGGCCGTCCGAGTCCGCGTAGAGCACTGCGCCGTCGGAGCAAAGGAAGTAGGTGCCGCCGGTGTCGTCGCCCGCGATGCCGGTCAGCGGGGCGCCCGAGGCCAGGGCGACCTCTTCGCCGTGCTCCGCCCGCTCCAGGTCGAAGTCGAAGGGGAACGCCGCCAGTTGGGCCAAGCGCGGGTTTCGGCGGAGCAGGTCGAGGGCGGAGGGGGTACGGCAGCCGGGCATGCGGCCGACCCTACAGCTCGTCGTGGCTGGTCGGACGGGCGCCCCGGGCCCGCCGCGCGCCCTATGATCGACCGTACATCGGCCGGCGCGACCCTCCGTGTACCCGCACGGGCAGGCGAGAGGTCGCGGGGGGCCGGGAAGGGGGAGTTGCGTCGTGGAGGAGACCGAACCGCACGCGGTCACCCATGTGGGTCCGTACACGGTCGAACGGGTGCTGGGCGAGGGCGGCATGGGGGTCGTCCATCTGGCCAGATCCCGGGGCGGCCGGCAGGTCGCGGTGAAGGTGGCGCGCTCCGAACTGGCCCGTGACCCCGGTTTCCGCGAGCGGTTCCGCGCCGAGGTGGAGGCGGCCCGGCGGGTCGGCGGCTTCCACACGGCGCCGGTGGTGGACGCCGATCCGGACGCGGCCACCCCTTGGCTCGCCACCGCCTACATCGCCGGACCCACCCTGGCCGAGCTGCTCACCACGCACGGCCCCATGGACGAGGCACGGCTGCGTGCCCTGGGCGCGGCCCTCGCGGAGGCCCTGGGAGCCATCCACGCCTGCGGGTTGGTGCACCGGGACCTGAAGCCCGGCAACATCATCATGGCCGCCGACGGCCCCCGCGTCCTGGACTTCGGCATCGCCCGCGCCGTCGAGAACTCCCGTCTGACGATGACCGGCACCGGCATGGGGACGCCGGGCTTCCTCGCCCCGGAGCAGGCGGAGGGGCTCGATGTCACCGGGGCCGCCGACGTGTTCGCCCTCGGGGCCGTGCTGGTCGCCGCGGCGGGCGGCAAGCCCTTCGGCGACGGCACGCCCATGGCGCTGATGTACCGCTCGGTGCACCACGAAGCCGACGTCACCGCGGTTCCCGGGCCCTTGCGGCCGATCGTCCGGTCCTGCCTCGCCAAGGACCCCGGCCTGCGCCCCAGTCCCGCGCTGCTCCTCGACGCCCTGACCGCGACCCCGCCACCGCTCCCCGCGCCCCCTCCCCCGGCCTCTTGCGTCCCCGCCGCCGTACCCCCGCCACCGCCCTACGCCCCGCACACCCCGACCGCCTGCTCCCCGCAGTCGGCCGCCGGTCCGCAGGAGACCGAGTTCCTGGCGATGGACCGCAAGAACGCCGTCCTCGCGGACGCCCGGGGCATCTCCCTCGGCATCAACGGCACCATGATCGACCTGCCGTGGCCGTACATCGCCCGGGTCGGCTACGAACAGAGCGTCCGCACCCGCGGGTTCGCGCTCACGGTGGCCGTCGACACGTACGCCGGTCAGCGGTACTTCTGCGCGGTGCGCACCCGCGAGGGCGAACAGATCGAGTCGTGGATCGACGGCCTCGAAGCCATGCTCGACCGCTATCGGCCCGGCAGCTGACAAGGCGGGCACCCCGAACTCCGGTGACCGTTCGAGAAGTTCGCCTGCCCCGCCGCGTTCGTCGTCGTGGATCCGCTGACGACTGGCGTCCGGCACTCTGTCGCGTCCCGGAACCCGGCCGCGTCGAGGACGGCGTCCGTTGCCCGCCGGTGTCACCGGCCCGCGTCGGGTGGGATGAGGCCATGACGTCGAAAGAGCGGTTGAACGGCAGGACGGCACTGGTCACGGGCGGCAGCCGGGGCATCGGCGCGGCGACGGCGCTGCGGCTGGCCCGGGAAGGCGCGGACGTGGCCCTGACCTACGTGAACGGCAAGGAGGCGGCCGAGGCCGTCGTACGGGATGTCGAGGCGCTGGGCCGCCGGGCGGTGGCCCTGCGGGCGGACGCCGCCGACGCGGCGGAGACCGCGGACGCGGTGCGGCGCGCTGCCGGAGAACTCGGCCGCCTGGACGTGCTGGTGAACAACGCGGGCGCCGGGGTGCTGGGACCACTGGAGAGTCTGTCCCTCGCCGACGTCGACCGGGTCCTCGCCGTGAACGTGCGCGGCGCGTTCCTGGCCGCCCGGTCCGCCGCCGCGGTCATGGGCGCCGGCGGACGGATCATCACCATCGGCAGCTGTGTCACCGCGCGGGTGCCGGGGCCCGGGGCCACGCTGTACACGATGAGCAAGTCCGCCCTGATCGGGCTGACGAAGGCACTGGCCCGGGAGCTGGCCGGGCGCGGTGTCACGGCGAACATCGTGCATCCGGGCCCGACGGACACCGACATGAACCCGGCGGACGGCCCGTACGCCGCGGATCAGGCGGCCATGACGGCACTGGGCCGCTACGGCACGGCCGACGAGGTCGCGTCCATGGTGACGTTCCTCGCCGGGCCGGAGGCCGCCTACGTCACGGGCGCCGAGTTCTCGGTGGACGGCGGCCATGCCGCATGACCCAGGGGGCGTGTCCGCCGGACCCCGGCCGGGCGGCGCGCGTCCTCCGCATCCCAGGACCCGTCAGGACCCGCCAGGACCCGTCAGGCCGAGGCTCCGCTGTCGATGACCAGGTCGGTGCCGACCACCGCGCCGGCCTCGGGTGAGGCGAGGTAGAGCACCGCGGCCGCCACTTCCTCGGCCTTCGCGACCCGGCCGAGCGGGTTCTCCGACTTCACCCGCTCGGCACGGTCGGCCTCGGTCTCGCCGGGCCGCAGCGACATGGGGGCGGCGGAGGCCCCGGGGCTGACCGCGTTGATGCGGATGCCCTGGTGGATGTGGTCGAGTGCGGCGGCGCGGGTCAGCGCGGAGACCGCCGCCTTCGAGGTGATGTACGCGGCGGCGTTCGGGATCCGCAGGTGGGCGCCCAGGTTGGAGGAGATGTTGACGATGGCGCCGCCGCCGTTCTCCCTCATGTGCGCGATCTCGTGCTTCATGGCCAGCCAGACGCCGGTGACGTTGGTCCGCAGCACCGCGTCCCAGTCCTCCTCGCTCACCTCGCCGACCGGTACGGTGCCGCGGAGTATCCCGGCGTTGTTGACCGCGATGTCGAGTCCGCCGAAGCGGGCGACACTCTCGCGCACGAGGTCGTGGACCTGGCCGGAGTCGGTGACATCGGCGGTGACGGCGGCAGCGGTGCCGCCGGCGGCCTCGATGAGGCCGACCGTCTCGTCCAGGGAGGCCGCGGTGCGGCCCGCGCCGACCACGGTCGCACCCTCGGCGGCGAAGGCGAGCGCGATGGCACGGCCGAGGCCGGAGCCCGCGCCGGTGACGAGCACGGTCTTGCCGGTGAAACGGTTCATCTCGGTGACTCCCATGAGTGGTGGACTACTTGGCACGCTGGTTCAGGAGGGCGACGACGCCGAGGACGGCCGCCGTCGCGGCGAGGGACCGGGCGTCGCTGCCGAGCGTGAGCAGGACGGCGAACAGCACGGTCGGCCCGAACTCCATCGCGGTGTTCAGCACACCGGCCGCGAGCCCGACGTGCTGCTGTGGCACGCCCTCGGTGGCGAGCACGGCGGCTCCCGCGAAGGAGGCGGCGGCGCCGGCCGGCAGGAGCACGAGGCCCGGCAGCAGCCCGTAGGCGTACGAGGCGTGTGCGTGGATGCCGGTCAAGCCGAGGAGGGCGAGACCGGCCCCGGCGGTGCCGAGCCCGGCGGTCGTGACGGCCTGTGCCCCGTAGCGCCTGACGAGCGGTCCTGCGGTACGACCCGAGGCGATCAGCGCGACGGCGAACGGTACGAACGCCGCCGACGTCCGCATCGGTGACCAGCCGCGGGCCTCCTGGAGGTGGAGCGAGAGCACCACGAAGGTCAGCGAGGTCCCGCAAGCGCCCAGTGCGATGGCCGCGAGGGCGAGGGCCCGGCGTCGGTCACGCAGGAAGCGGGGCGGCAGCAGCGGATCGCGGGCGCGGTGCTCGGCGTACCCGAACACGGCGAGCAGCGCGGCTCCGGCGAGCAGCGGCACGAGCACACCGACCGGCGACCGAGGCCGGTCGCCGAGGGCGACGAGACCGTAACCGGCGAGGATGATCCCGCCGGTGGCGAGCACGGCGCCCGGCAGGTCGAGCGCCCTGCCCCGGCTCGGCGGGGTGTCCGGCAGCAGCCGGGGCGTGAGGGCGAGGGCCCCGAGGGCCACGACGGGCGGTACCGCGAACGTCCAACGCCAGGACAGCAGCGTCGAGATGACGCCGGAGAGCAGGTTTCCGGCGGTCGCGCCGAGTACCGACAGCCCGCCCCAGGTCGCCATCGCCCTGCCGTAGGCGGTCGGGCAGGGGAAGGCCGCGCGCAGCACTGCCATGGCGGCGGGTGCGATGACAGCCGCGCCCGCGCCCTGCGCGAAGCGTGCCGCGAGCAGCGTCCCGATGCCGGGGGCGAGCAGCGCGGCGGCCGAGGCGACGGCGAAGAGGGCGAGGCCCGCGGTGAGGGCGCATCGTCCGCCGTGGCGGTCGGTGAGGCGTCCGCCGAAGAGGAGCAGTCCGGCGAACGTGAGCCCGTAGGCGCTGCTGAGCAGGATCAGGTCGGCGCGCCGCAGGTCGAACGCGCGCCCGATGAGGGGCAGCGGTACGGCGATCGCGGCAAGGGTGAAGATCAGCGTGCCCTGGACGCTGCCGAGGAGGACGAAGGCCCGTCGCCGCTGGACGGCGGTGACGCGGGCGGCGTCGGTGACGGTCATGCCCTCCTCCTGTTTTTCTTGACCGATCGGTTCAGTATTCGGGCATGCCGGAACGGCGCCCCAGTGGCCACGGCGGGCGGGGTTCCCCGTCCAGCAGGGCCAGTGCCTGCTCGGCCGCGTCCCGCACCCGGGCGGGGTCGTCCGACGCCTTGCCGACGACCCGGATGCCCTGCAGCAGGACGAGGAGCATGCGGGCCAGTGCGCGCGGGTCGCGGTCCTCGGGCAGTTCGCCCTGGGCCTGCGCCCGCACGAGCGCGGAGTGCAGCAGGGTCTCGACGTGCCCCCAGCTGATCTCGACCCGGCGGGCCGCCGCGGGGTCGTGCGGGGCGAGTTCGGCCGCGGTGTTGGTGACGAGGCAGCCGTTCAGCCGTCCGTCCGGGGAGGATGCCTCCGCGGCGAAGCGGCGCACCACCGCCCGTACGGCGGGCAGTGCGGGCCCCGGCTGGGACAGCTCGGCGAGGAGGGCCGGGTCGCGCGTCTCGGTGTACCGGTCCACGGCCCTCAGGTACAGCTCGCGTTTGCTGCCGAAGGTCGCGTAGACGCTGGCGCGGCCGATGCCGAGGTGCTCGACGATGTCGGCCATCGACGTCGCTTCGTAACCGCGTCGCCAGAACAGCTCGAGAGCCGACTGCAGCGCGGCGTCCGGATCGAATTCCTTGGTCCTGCCCACGCCGGAGACCGTAGACGAAACGAGAACGATCAGTCAATTAACCGGCGTCCGCCGGTCCCGGCGTCATCGCCGGCTCAGCCTCCGCGTGATGGCCCGGAGCAGTTCGTCCAGCGCCGCCTCGTGCGTTCGTCGCCGAGGCCGGGCCAGTGCCACCCGGCTCGGTGAGACCCCGCGGACCGGGCGGAACACCACACCCGGGTGGGAGTGGAAACGGGCCGCCGATGCCGGGGCCAGCGCCACGCAGCCGCCGGCCACCGCGCCGAGCCACTCGTCGGGGCGGCTGGTGACGGCGCCGACCCGGACGGGGTGCCCGTCCCGCTCCCCCGCCGCGAGCCAGTGTTCCCTCCAGGCTCCGGTCTCGGCTCCGGCCGCGACGAACGGCTCGTCCCACAGTTCCCGGAAGTCCACCGTCTCGCTGCTCGCCAGCGGATGCCGAGCCGGCAGCAGCACTCCACGCTCCTCGGCGAACAACTCCCGCACGGCGAAGTCGTCCTGGCCCGGAAACGGCAACCGCACCACTGCCGCGTCCACCTCCCCGCGGGCCAGTCCTGCGCTCGGCTCCGACCAGTCGAACTGCCGCAGTTCCACCCGCCACTCCGGCCGCGCCCGGCGGAACTCGGCGATGACCTCGGGGACGGCACCCACCGCGCCCGCGTCGAGGAAGCCCAGCCGCAGTACCCGCGCCGCCCGGCCGGTCGCCCGCACCGCATCGTCCCAGCCGTCCAGGAGCGCCGGCACCCGCGAGGCGAGCTCACGACCGGCCTCGGTCAGCGCCATCCCCGATCGCGAACGCGCGAAGAGCCGTACCCCGAGATCGTCCTCCAGTCGCCGGATCTGCTTGGTCAGCGCGGGCTGCGAGACGAACAGCCGCTCCGCCGCCCCGGTCAGGCTGCCCTCCTCCGCCACTGCGGCGAAGTACCGGAGCAGGCGCGTGTCCACGTCCATGCCACCAGGTTATAGAAGCAGGTATTGGACGGTGCGGAAGCGCACGCAGACCCTGTAGGCATGACCGTTGCCCAGCTCACGCTCCTCATCCCCCTGCTCACCGCCGCCGTCAACGTCGCCATCGCCGCCGCGGACCTCGCCGGGGCGCGCTTCGTGCTGGCCAACTCGGCGGAGGTGGGCGTCCCCCGGTCCTGGCTGCCCCGGCTGGCCGCCCTCAAGCTGGCTGGTGCGGCGGGCCTCCTCCTCGGCCTCGTCACCCCCGCGCTGCGCCCCCTCGGTGCCGCCGCGGCCTGCGGTCTCGTCCTGCTCTACGCGGGCGCCATCGCCTTCCACCTGCGCGCCCGCGTCCTGTACAACCTCGCGTTTCCCGGCTTCTACCTCGCCACCGCCGTCGCCTCGCTGGCCTTGACCGTGGCCGGTTGACGGCGGCGCCACTCCGTGATCGACGCGCGCACTCGGCCTTCGCCGCGACCGACCACGGCGCCCAGCACCCCGGACACGGCGTGCTCCGTCTCGGTCCGGGGACCAAACCGCCGTGGACCAGCGCTTAGCATGCCCTCGTGACACGGCCCTGGACGATGCGCGAGACCGCGGACGAGTACACCGAGCTGCTCGAAGGCCCCCATACCGGCGATCGGCCACCGCATCCCGGGCTCGCCGACGGTCCGGTCTACCTGGACTACAACGCCACCACCCCGGTCGATCCCCGCGTCGCCGAGGCGATGCTGCCCCATCTGACCGATTTCTTCGGCAATCCGTCCAGCGGCCATCCCCACGCCGTGGAACCCCGGCGGGCGCTCGCCGAGGCCCGCGGACAGGTCGCGGACCTGATCGGCGCCGAGCCCGGTGAGATCGTGTTCACCGGCTCCGGCTCCGAGGCCGACCTGCTCGCCCTGCGCGGCGCCGTCCTGGCCTCCGGCCGGTCCCGTCCCCACGTGATCACTCAGGCCACCGAGCATCCGGCCGTCCTGGAGACCTGCCGCGCCCTGCAGCGGCTGCACGGCACACGGGTGACCGTGCTGCCGGTCGACGGCGACGGCCTCGTCGACCCCGAAGCCCTGGCCGCGACGCTGGACGAGGACACGGTGCTGGTCTCCGTGATGGCGGCGAACAACGAGACCGGTGCCCTCCAGCCGATCGGCGACCTCGCCGCCCTGGCGCACGACCGCGGGGCACTGTTCCACTGCGACGCCGCCCAAGCGGCCGGGAAGATCCCCCTCGCCGTCGAAGCCCTGGGCGTCGATCTGCTCACCATGGTCGGACACAAGATGTACGCGCCCAAGGGCGCCGCGGCCCTGTACGTACGCGACGGCGTCCGGCTGGAGCCTGTCGTCTACGGCGGCGGTCAAGAACGCGGCCTGCGCGCCGGCACCGAGAACGTCGCCCTGGCCGTCGCCCTCGGCACCGCCGCCCGGATCGCGGCCGTCGAGCTCGCCGACGGCGCCCCGGCCCGCGTCGCCGCCCTGCGCGATGGTCTCCAGCGACGGCTCACCGACGGACTGCCCGGTCGTGTGCGCCTCAACGGGCCGACGACCAGCCGCTTGCCGAACACCCTGAACGTCAGCATCGACGGCGCCCTCGGTCACGAACTCCTTGCCGCGGCCCCGCAGATCGCGGCGTCCACCGGCTCCGCCTGCCACAGCGGCGACCACACCCCCTCCCCGGTGCTGACCGCCATGGGCCTCGACCCGGCCCGCGCGCTCGGCGCGCTGCGGTTGTCCCTGGGCCGTTGGACCACCCCGGGCGACATCGAGACTGCCGCAACGGCCCTCATTCGAGCGGCCACCAGACAGTGACCGGAACGGGCAGCCGGCACGACGAGGGCCGGGCAAGGCGCCGCTGGACCGCGATGACGCCCATGGATCGGCACGGCCGCACCAGCGCGTAGCCCAACGGGGCCGGAGCGACTGGCAGTTCGTGAGGAGGCGGGCAGGTGCCGAGGGGCGCGTCGAGCTGCCGTCCCTGCGGGGTTCCGTCTCAGCTGGTGGTGAGGCGCGCGATCGTTCCGATCTCCAGGGCGGTCCACATCGCGCCGTCCAGCCCTTGGGCTATGCCGTGGGGTTCGGAGGCCGGGCTGGGGAGGTCGTGTTCGTCGATACGGCCGTCGGGGGTGATCCGGCCGATGCGGTTGGCTCCCCATTCGGTGAACCAGCAGTTTCCGTCGGCGCCGGCGGCGATGGCGTGCGGGCGTGACGCAGGGTCGGGCAGGGCGAATTCGTCGACCTTCCCGTCCGGGGTGATCCGTCCGATCCGACCGGAGCCGATCTCGACGAACCACATGCAGCCGTCGGCACCGGCCGTGATGCCGACCGGGGCGCCGGCCGGTGTGGGCAACGGGTGCACGGTGACGTCACCGTCGCATCCGATGGTGCCGATGGCGTTCGCCTGGTTCATCGTGAACCACAGCCGGTCGTCCGGGCCCGCGGCGACGGCTGACGGGAAGGCACCCGAAAGCGGGAGGGGGAACTCGGTGACCTGCCCGTCGGGGGTGATGCGGCCGATGCGGTCGGCGTTGGCCTCGGTGAACCACAGCGCGTCGTCGGGACCCACGGTGATGCCGAACGGCCCGGCGTCCGGTGTCGGCAGCGGGAACGACGTGACGCTCCCGCTCGTGGTGATGCGGCCGATGCGGTGGCTGCGGAACTCGGTGAACCACAGGGCGTCATCGGGTCCTGCCGTGATGATCGACGGTCCGCCGGAAGCCGGTTCGAGCTGGTGGACGGTGACTTCGCCGTCGGGCGTGATGCGGCCGATCCGTCCGTGGTGGACCATGGTGAACCACAGTGCGCCGTCTGGTCCGGCAGTGATTCCGTAGGGCCCGGCCTCAGGGCCGGAGACGGAGAACTCTGCGATCGCGACGGGGGGACGGCTCGGCATCGGTTAATTCCTTGATCGGCGAACGGTGGAAGTACGACTGCGGATGTTATCCGTGCCCTCGGCCTTCGGCGGCCGGCCGCAGGGTGAGGTCGGCCCGGGTGACGCCGTTGCCGGTCTCGTAGCAGCGCCAGAACACCGGATTGACGGTACCGGAACCGAGGAATTGCCGTCCGTGAGCGCTCTCCGCCCTGCCGCTGGACAGCGCACCTCATCGCTTCACACGGTTGCGCACCGCGAGGAGGGCAAGACCGAGCAGGGCCGGCTCGACGAGACGGGCGGTCATCTCGACGTACGTTCCGGTGGTGGTCAGGTCCTGTCCGGAGGTTCGGAAGATCACCGAGTTGGTCACCACCCTCACGGACTTCTCGAACCGCACCGTCGACAGGCGCGTTGTGTACGGCCCTTGCGGGTTGGCGGGTGTCGGCTTCCTGGTCGTCAGGGTTACCCGGCGGCCGTCGGTGGTGCCCTCGCTGACGGGATCCGGGTCGGCCTGCGGCAGTCCCCACAGCATCATCGCGAGCACGGTGGTGGTCATCGCCAGGGCCAGCCAGGCCAGGGCCCGCAGGGCGCGCAGGCCGTAGCCGGAGAGTGCCCAGTACAGCCGCAGCAGCGTCCGCTCACCTCGGGACGCCGTGGCATCGTGGCGACGCATCTCCATCTCGCCGTAGTAGAAGTCGGCGGCGCCCGGCTCGTTGCGGCCGTCCTCGAGCGCCTTGCGGAGCTGCCGGTAGACGGGGGCGAGCACAGCGGGTTGGTGCGTCTCGACGCCCGGTGGCGCGGGCGTCCAGCCGTCGCCGTACCCGGTCGCCCGCCAGTGGTGCTCCTCGGCGAGGGTCCGGCGGCGGATCCAGCGCAGCCCTCCTGGTGGACACGACAGGGTGCAACGGCCTTCGAGCCGCAACTGGTCCAGGTGGACCGCCTCCACGAAGAGGCAGCCGGTCAGGTCCACGCCCGCCAGCACCAGGTACGCGGCGTCCACGCCCTTGACCGAGGTGACACGCACCCGCGCATCGGTGAGCCCCGGTTCGGCGATCGCCTCGCCCTCCGGCGAGACGAACCGGCGGGTGCGGCCGACGACGGTCACCGGGAACTCCAGCACGGCGTCGCTCAGATCCACCTCGGCGTACCGCAGCCGCAGCGCGGCGGTGGACGCCCACCGTGTCCGTCGGCAGCGCACCTCTTGCGCGGCGGCCTCCAGCGTCACCGCGGCCTCGAACACGGCGTCGGAGAAGTCCACCGTCCCCGGGCAGACCAGGGGGCCGATCCGGGCGGTGCGCCGGAACACCGCCCGCCGGAAACTCACGTCGGCTTCCAGCCGGGCCCCGGAGAATGACAGGTCACCGCCGAGCGCGGCTCCGTCGAACGTGGCTCGCGTCGCGAAGTGGGCGTCAGCGAACTGCAGTTCGCCACCGATGTCCGCGCCGTCGAAGCAGGCTCTGCCGCGGTGGAAGCGCGTGCCGTCGAAGCAGGCCCGGCCGGCGACGCGGATCTTCTCGAAGTCGGCACCGTCCTCGAAGACCGCGCCGTCGAAGGCGGCTTCGCCGTCGATGACCGCACCGCCGAAGGAGGCGACGCCACGCACCCGGACACCGGAGAAATAGGCGTCCCCGCATGTCATGCCCTTGAACATCGCACTGCGGCCGACCTCGAGGACGCAGAACCGCAAGGTGCCTTTGATCCTTGTCTCGTAGAACCAGGCATCGCCGCGCACTTCGGTGTCATCGAGCCACACGTCTCCCGCGACCCTCGCCGCACCGAGGCGGAAATCGTCCCCGGCATGCACCTCACGGACGTACACGCCCCCGTCGAACACGGCCGACGCGAAGGAGCAGAAACCGCCGAAGTCGATCCCTTCCAGCTCAGCGTCTCCGGCGAACCGCACCTCGTCGAACAACGCCTCCCCCACCCGCGCCCGCCCGCTCACCGGATCCCTGAGCGGTGCGAGGAGTTCGTCGAACAGGCTCTGGGTGAAGGGTGTGCCCCGGTGGTCGAGGTCGGCGCCGGGGATCAGCGAGGCCAGATGGGCTGCCCGTTCGGCGCTGTCGAGATGCGCCAGGCAGGCCGTGTACGAGCCCACGCTGCGCCCCTGGCAGCGTTCCCCGGAGCCGAGGCGTCCGCATTGCGGCCACGCGGGGGCTTCGATCCCGGTCATCTCTGCTCCCGTCTCATGACGCCACGACCGTCACGATCCTCCGGTCACGCCCCTTGGGCCGGTCGACCAGCGCCTCGACCACCCAGCGTCCGGGGGCGGCTTCCATTTCCGCCCGATAGCGGTCGGGCTGGTACTGCCGGAAGACGACGGGGTGTCGGTCGGTACGGCCCGAACGCCACATGACCGTGCGCAGGTTGCGCCGCGGCAGGTCGTGCCCGAGCAGGTCGATCACGAACGGATGGCCGGCGGCGACCGGGTCCCGGGGCAGGTGCAGGGCGATGCCCTCCTCACCGGCGAGGGTGCCGCCGGGCGGGCGTCCCGCGCGGATCGCGAGCATCGCGTCCCGCAGGGCGGGGCCGCTCGCCAGGTCCGTGTCCCGGAAGCCGGTCCAGAGCATGGGGTCCGTGCCGGTCCAGTCCGCGACGGCCGACCGGCGCGGCACCGTTCCGTCGCCGGGCCCCGGCAGGCTGTCGGTGATCCGCGACCCGTCAAAGGAGAGCACGAGCGCTTCGGGGCTCGGGAAGTCGACGCTGCCGAGGCAGTGCACGGTGTACGGGAGGGGGCCGACGCGCCGGTTCTCGTCACATGCCGCGCGGAACTCCTCCCGGAAGGCCAACGCCTCGCGGACGGCCTCTCCCGGCAGCCCGGGAACGGGGTAGCGGTTGTCGGTGATCCCCCGCTCGCGGCTCTTTCCCTCGACCCGCACGGCGTAGTACCACGGCAGCATCTCGACGACCGCGGGCAGGTTGAGCGCCCAGTCGCGCAGCGTCTCGTTCAGTCGGGCGACCCCGTCCGCGCCGGGGCCCGCGTCGCCGGGGATCGCATGGCCGGCCAGCAACCGGGCGGCCTGGACCAGCCCCTGCTGCGGGGTGCCGAGGGTGACCAGGGTCCGGGCGGTCTCCCGGCCGTCCTCGCGCTCCAGATAGTGCCGCCCGATCAGACCGCCCGTCCCGTGGCAGACCAGGATGACGCGCGGATCGTCGGTCCGGTCCGGGTAGTACGCATCGACCTCCGCACGCCACCGGTCGAGCTCGCGCGCCACCCGCGCCTTCAGCTGCCGGGCCACCAGCCGGTGCGACAGCCGCCAGTCGTAGCCGAACGGCACGAACTGTGCTTCGAGCGGGTCGGCCAGGGCGGCGCGGATATCGGGATACCCCATGCAGGACAGCAGCCCGGGCACGGAGTCCGGGACCTCCAGCAGCGCGTCGGCGGCCAGCCGGAACGGGCCCTCCGGCGCCGCGTCCCCCAGCCCCGGCGGGAGCGCCACCTCGGTGAGCGCCGCGGCTGCCGAGCCGATCAGCTGTTCACCGCATCGCGCCCAGACGTCCCGGCCGTTGCGGCGCAGCCGGCTGCCAAGGAAGCCTGGGACGAAAACCACCAGATCGTGTTCCATTCATTCCCCCCGTGTCCCGGTGCCGAAGAACGTGCGCGGCAGCCGGATCAGATCGCAGCGGTCCTCCCCCTGCAACGCCATCACCAGTCCCTCCGGGTCCATCGCGGTACGGACGGCGTGCACGTCGTACCCCCGGGTGGGAATCTCCGGCCCGTGCAGCCATTCCCGGGTCCAGACGTCCCATGCGCGTGACACCGTCTCCGGACTGCAGAGCAGCAGCACGGGCCGTTCCACGGGGCCGGCGAACACCAGGGACGTCACATCGGGGAAGTCCCCCGGCAGCCGCTCCGGGGGGTGGATGCTCTGGTCGCCGGAGCAGTCCTTCACGTACACGCTGCCGTGGTCCGCCCAGGCCAGCATGGGCATCGAGGCGTCGTCCTCGTCGTCGTACAGCTCTCCGAGGGCGAGGCAGGACGGGCCCGCCGTCAGCAGGACGCGCTGCTCGACGCCGTGTGCGCCCTCGGTCCAGACCCGCAGTTGGTCGCTCAGGTCACCGGCCATCCAGTACGAACCGTCCCGCAGGATCCTCGTGTCGATCCCGCAGAACCCGCGGTCGGTCCGGATCTCGCGCTCCGCGGTCCCGGCGGACGAGACATCGGCCGGGACCTCGTGGCGTACCAGCCGCCGACCGTCCGCAACGCTCAGCCGCAGCGCGCCGACGGCCGGATCGGCGACCAGGCTCAGTGCGCGGGCGGGCTGGCCGGCGTCCCCGCCGAGGGGGATGTCCCGGTGGGTGACGACCGACAGGCCGTCGTCGAGGCGCCACAGCCGTACGGTCCGGCCGGCCGCGGCGGCCACCGTCCAGCCGTGTGCCGCCCGCACCGCGGCCACCGCCGTCACCGTGCGCCCCTCGTGGGCGAGTTCCGTCGCCGGACGGGCGGCCGGTTCCCCTTGCCTGGGCCGGGAGACCCGGATCCGGTCGCGCCAGGCCCGACACAGCAGCGGCGGACCGTCCGGTGCGTCGGCCAGGGCGAGGACCGGGCGTTCGTTGCTCGGCCGCCGCTGGATCCCGTAGCCGGCGTCCAGCGCGGGGACCACGTCCACCACCCGGATGTAGGGGCCGTCGGCGACCGCGAGCAGTCCCTGACCGCCCGGTTCGAACGCCATGGCGCCTTCCCTGGGGGCGTTCAGAGCGAGCGTGGCCTCGCGTCCGGGCCGCCCGACGGACCAGATCCGGACGGCCACTTCCTCGTATCCGGCGAGCAGCAGTTCATCGGCGGACCGCCCGAAGGCCAGCCCGCGCGCGTTCGAGGGGTACGTCGCCACCTTTTCCACGACCGGTTCGGGGCCGGATGCGGTCTCGCACCGCCAGACGTGGACAGCGGTCCCGTCGGCCACGGCGAGGAAACCCTCCCGGGGCGAGACCGCGAACGCCGCGGCCGCCATCGCGGGAGCGGCCAGGGTCACGCCGGGATCGGTCCGGCACGCGCGCAGACCGTCGCCCCCGCTGCGGGACCGGGCCACTTCGAACAACTCCACCCGCTCGGCGCCCGCCGCCAGGACGAACATCCGCGTGCCCAGGGTGAGGGCCGCCAGCTGCCGCACATCCGCCGCACGGACGTCCTTCAGCCGCGTGTCCAGGTGCGTGCCGCTCTTCCAGACCCATACCCAGACCCGGTCCCCGTCGGCCGCCAGGACCACGTTCTCGCCCTCCGCCTCGGCCACCGACAGGGCGCGCACACTGCCGCCCCACCGGTACTCCTGGTCGGGCAGCCGAGCACCCGCGCGCCAGAAGTACACGGCCTGATCGTCCCGGGCGACGGTGGCCCAGCGGGTCCCCGCGCCGACCTCACGCACCTCGCTGAGCGGGCGTCCGCGGTTCCCTCCGGTCCGGTGCAGCCGACGGGTCATCGGACGGGCGCCGGACTCCGGGTGCATGACGTGGATCTCCCCCAGGCCGCCGGCGGTCAGGGTGTCCGTAGGGGTCGGCCCTACCGCCCCGGCCCCGGCGCGCCAACTCAGAGCCCGCGCGCCCCCCGAAGGCGCCGCGCGCCGCCACTCGGGGGGATCCGGCGGGGCGTCGGTCCAGTACTCCTGCCAGGGCAGGAAACCGTCGGTGAGCCGCAGCGCCCGGTACGTCGCGTCGCGGTGGCTGACGAAGGCGGTCGCGCTGAACAGGGCCTTGCGCTGCAACAGGACCCACGCGGGCAGCGGGCCGGAGGCACGGGGGAACGAACCCGCGACCCTGCCGTACAAGGCGGCGCCGTCGCAGTCCCGGGCCAGGCCGGCCGCGAGTGGCAGCATGACGTCGGGGTTCGTACGCAGCAGGAAGCCCACGTCCGCGAAGAGCTCCCGCAGGGCGTCCGGCCCCACCTGGGCGGCGTGCGCGCCCAGGTATTCGAGGGTGTACTCGTCGGCGTCGCTCCAGTCTTCGCCGGCGCGGGCGCGCAGCGCGTCGAGAACCTTGCGGTGTGCGTCGCGGGTGGTCAGTCCCGCGTCGGAGAGGAAGATCTCGCCGTAACTCGGATGGGCCAGCTGGTGGCGGATGCGCCGGGCCGGCTGCCGCGCGCCGTCCTTCCGGGTGGCGACGATGCCGCCGTCGGCGCTCCGGCACACCTGCTGCAGGTCCTCCGGCGTCAGCTCCGGTGAGCCGGCGTCGCGCAGCGCGTTCGCGAGCGTCAGCCAGGCCGCGCCCGGGGCCAGCCCGGGGCCCTGGATCACCGCCAGCGCCCGCAGCACCTCGTGGGCTCGCTCCGCGCCGGGCTGCTCGCTGAGGTGGCGCGTCTCTTCAGCCAGGCGGGTGTGCAGGCCCATGCCGCCGTCACGCAGCCACGCCAGCAGCTCGGCCTCGTCGGCGACCGTGGTCCGCCGGGCGAGCCCGGTCGCGGCCAGCCGGGCCACCAGGAACGAGCCGTGGCTGCGCGCCGCGACGATCTCCGCCGTCCAGTCGCGGTCTTCCTGCCGCGCGTCACCCCGATACGGCGAGTGCTCGGTGTCCAGTACGGACAGCACCATGCCCGTGATGCTCGCTCGGGCTTCCTCGTCGTCCCCGAGGACCACTGGTTCGACGCTGAGTTCCAGGGTGTCCAGGAGGGACTCCTCCTCCGCGGGCGCGGTGGTACGCCGACGGGGCTGCGTCCGGGTACCGACGATCACCCGGACGCCGGGCGTGTTCGCCAGTGGGCTCAGGACGTGCCGGGCGATCGCGTGCGCTTGGTCCGGGAGGGCCTCGTCGAGCGCGTCGAAGAGCAGGTTCACCGAACCCGCCCGACCGACCAGCTCCGCGAACGCGTCGGTGAACCTCTCCGACGTCACCGGCTCCTCCGGCAGCGGCGGCGCCCCGTCGATCCCCGCCAGCACCTCCCGCAGATGCGCGGCCAGCGAATGGGCGGACTGCCCCCGGCAGCTCAGCGCCGCGTGAACGGTCCCCGCCCGGGGCAGCGTCGCGGGGTCGAGGTCGAGGCCGTGGGTCTCCCGCCAGCTCGGCAGGGAGGAGAGGGCCAGCCGGCCGAGCAGCGCGGTCTTCCCCGTGCCGGCCAGGCCCGTCACCGCGAGCAGCCCCCTCGGGTGGGTGTCCATCCAGCGCACGATCCGGCTCAACGCGTCCCGCCGGCCCGCGAAGTGGCGGCTGAGATGGCTGTTCTCCTCCAGGCCGAACTGCTCGGCCTCGATCCAGGGCTTCCGCCGCGTCAGCACGGCCGGCGTGTACACCGGCCGGTCGGACTGGTGATAGTAGGGATTGTCGAGGAAGTTGTTGGGGAGTGCCCGCACCTCCCAGCAGTCGGGCCGTTGCGCGGGTTCGTCCAGACCGTCGTCCGCGGCCCGCGCGTCCACGGCACGGCAGAGGTACGGCAGCGGCAGATACAGCGCGGACGGCTCGAAGGGGCGGGCCTGGTCGTCCGCCACGAAGTCCTGTTTGGCCAGCGCTTCTTCCAGCCACGTCACCCAGCGGCCCGCGGGCACCTGCGCGTCCGCTCCCGAGGTGCCGATGACGGCGAAACCCTTCCGCCGGCTCTCCCGCGCCCGGATCACCGCCGAGTCCCGCTCCAGCTCCACGGCGTGCCGCACCGCCTCGCTCAGGGAGTTGTAGCTCTGTGAGGAGCAGGCGTCGATGATCAGCAGGGTGTCCGCCTCGTACTCCGGCCGCAGCAGGAATCCCACCAGCTCCAGCAGGGGGACGGCCCGGGCGGGGTCGAACGCGCCCGACTGCCACGAGTCGGCGCAGGCGAGGAAGTAGCCCTCGTCGCCACGCTGGACGCCGTGTCCCGTCCAGTAGAGGATCTTGCGCTGGGCGCCGTCGGCCAGGAACTCCTCCAACCCGGCCCACAGCTGCCGCCGGGTCGCTCCGCTGCGGTCGGCCCGCAGGGCCTCCCCGAACCCGAGCTTCTCCTGCACGGTGTCGGTGAAGCGGTCACGGACCTCGGCCAGTTGCGGGCGGCTCAGCCGCTGCCGCTCCTCCGCGTCCGGATGGAGGTACTCCGGTACGGCGATCGTGCCCACCAGGGAAGAGGATCGCCGCTCGGCCTTCAGTAACGCCAGCCGGTTGTCCGTGTCGCTTCGTACCATGAGACCGACAGCACCCCCGAGAGTGTCCACCACAGCTTGTTTACCAGTGGAGTTGGCGATGCGAGACAGATTCACCGTGGTTGGCCGGGCGACAGGCTGTCATCTCTTCGAGGGTGACGGAACCCGGCCCATCGACGAGGAGAACGTCCACGTCAAGTACACACCGAAGCGGGTGCAGTTCCCGGAGGAGATCGCCGCGTGGCGGCGGTCCATCGAGGCGGAGGAGGAGCGCAAGGAGGCCAGCGGACTGCCGCATCGGTGGAACAACGCACGTTTCGCGGTCGAGCGGGTGGTGGTCACCCGTACGCATCTGGCCGAGGAGCCCGTGGTGTCCCTCGCCCTGCGGGACGCCGACTACTTCGACTTCCTCACCACCTCGCTCAACCTGGACCGGCGGCAGAAGAACGGCCTCACGCTGCGCGAGCAGTATCTGGAGGGCAGCGATCCGGCCGACGCGCCCTCCTGGATGAACTGCAGCTTCGGCGTCAACGTGGCCCTGGAGACCGGCAGGGACGGCAAGATGCTGTTCTCCCGGCGCAGTGCCCAGGTCGCGGGGCCGAACAGCGCACGGTGGAACTCCTCCGCCAACGAGGGTCTGGCCCAGCAGCACGACCTGCCCCGGGACGGCAGTCCGGTCAGTCTGCACGCGGTGGCGCGCCGCGCCATCTTCGAGGAACTCGCCGTGCACGACGGGGACAGGACCAGGGTGGAACTGCTCGGATTCGGGCTCGACCTGGTCAACCACCAGTGGGCTGCGTTCTTCCGCGCGGTGGCCCCCGAGCTCGACGAGCCGGCGCTGCGTCTTCGCTGGACGCGCGGGGTCACCGACAAGTGGGAGCACGACCGGTTCGAGTTCGTGGACGCGGACCCGGAGTCGGTGTTCGGCTTCATCGCCAACGAGCCGGAAGAGCGGTGGACACCCTGCGCCCCGGCGCTCTTCTATCTCGCCCTGGTACGCGGTGCCGTGGAGCGCGCCGGCGGCGATCCGGCCGGCCGGTTCTCCGTGGAACAGGCCGAGCAGAGGGTGATGTCGGCCCGCGGTCTGTGAGCCGGGGGCGGGGCCCGGGGACTGGGGAGAGACATCTCAGAACGTCGTCTCCTCCACGCCGTGCCGGACCCTCAGACCGCTACGAAGTCCTTCGTTTCGGCGCGGCATGTCGGACACCATGAGCCCCAGGCATTGATCACCACGACTTTTCCCCTGTAGTCGGCCGGGTGCTCGCCGAGAAGTGAGGTGGCCGCGCTCGCCGCATCGGCCACAGGGGTCTTACCGTCAACGGTCGTGCCCGACAGCTCCGGGGCCATGACACGCCGGCTCGCGGGAGCGCTGTCGATACCGCTCCTTCCAGCGACGAAGGTGGCTTCGCTGTCGGCGCCCGGCGCAAGCCGCAACGCACATGGACACCCGCGAGGGGTCGTCAAGTGCCCTGTCTACCATGGCGATCATGGCGAATACGCAGACGGGGGCGGCCGGGCGGCTACTGCGCGAGATGGTCGCCGCCGGTCGAGACACGAAGGACGCGAGCCCGAGGAGTGGTGCCGCGCTGCGGGCGGTGCGGCAGGCGCGGCCCGCGCGCTCGGTGGCGGCCAAGGTCGCCGCGGCGGGTGGCGTGGACGACGAGACGGCCGCCTACCTTGGCGAGTTGACGGGTCATCACCTTGGTGCGGACACGAACAGCTGGTGCAGGCTGCACGACACGCTGGCCGGATACGGCGGCAGTCTGCCCGAGCTGCTGGCCGCGCCGCCGGTGCCGCCGATGTCCGACGACACGCTTCGCCCTCCCGTGCCCCGCAGTGTCCACCGCACGCTCGGCCTGCTCCTCGAACACGCGGAGCCGCAGCATGCCGCTGCCGCCCTCGCCGCGCTGCCCGAGCAGGTGACGACGGAGCTGCTGGCCGGCGGGACTGCGCCGGGCCACGCCCTCCTCACCGCCGTCGTCGACCACGGTGACACCCGCGCCCGGGCGGCCCTGGCCCGCCACCCCCGGCTCGACACCCGGGTCCTCGCCCGGCTGGTCGCGGTCGGCGACGCCCAGGTCGCCGCGGCGGTCTACCGCAACCCGCGCACCACCCAGTCCCTGCGCCGCACCATCGTGGAGCGGCTCGACACCGTGCCGCTGGACGACGCGTTGCGCGCCGAGCTGACGGCTCCGGGCGGCCAGGCCCCGCGCACCTGGCTCGTCCCGCTGCTCGGCTCGGGCGACCCTCGGCTCGTCGTGCCGGCGCTTCGGTGCGGCGTGCGCCAAGTCGCCCAGCAGTACGCCCTGTTGCGAATCTGGGAGCGGACCGGTCCGGACGCCGTACACGCCCTGCTCGACGACCCCGTCGCGGCCCCCTGGCTCAGCCGGTCCGTCGTGGACGCGGTCACCACGGCCCTGGCCCGCCCGGACGGCGAAGGGCTGCACCAGCTGCGCGCCCAGGGCGAGCCGTACGACGACCCTGCCCGGCTGCCCGCGCTGCTCGCCGCCACCCGGGGCACCAGCACTTTGCGACACCTGCTGTCCGAGCCGTACGCCCATGACCTCGACGCCCTCACCGCGGCCCATGCGGCGACCCCGTTCATGCCCAAGGCCTGCGAGGAGTTCGCTCGCCACGAGGCGGCGTCCGATGCGCAGCGCCACGCGTTCCGGCTGAGCGTTCTCAACGAGCCGTGGCGAGCCGGGGGCAGGCGCGCGGGGAACACCACTGCGCCCGCGGTGCGCCTCGCGGAGGAGGAACTCGACGAGAGTGCCGCCGTCTGGGCGGAGGGCATGGCGGCCGCGGGGCTCCTCGACCCGGTCGAGCTGATCGGCGTCGCGCGCCCCGCCGCCTGTGCCCTGGCCGCGCTCGCTCGCCTCGCCGAGCGGGATCTGCTCGGCGAGGCGGCGACCGCCGAACTGCGCGCGCTGACGGAGGCCCATCTGGACGGGCAAGGGCGAGCCTGGGCGGCGCTCGACAACCTGCTGCCCGGACACGAGGGAACGGTCGCGGAGCTGATAGCCGAGGCGGGCAAAGCCACGGCTGAGGCTGTCGCCGACTCCGAACCGCCGGCTGAGACCATCGCCGAGCCCGAGCCCTCGACGGAGACCGTCACCGAGCCCGAACTCTCGCCCGGCTCCGTCGCCGAACCCGAGCCCTCGGCCGAGACCGTCGCCGGGTCCGAACCGTCGGGCGAACCCGTAACACCCGCCTCGAAACCCGTGTCCCGCGGGGCCGTCCACCGGCGGGACCATGTGCACGCTCTGGCCGCGCTCGACCTGCTGTACTCCCTCGCCCCGGACGGTGCGCCCCGGCCGAAGGACCCCGCGGTGCTGTGCGCGCTGACCGAGTACGAGCCGGCGACCGCGCCCGGCCTCGCCGTCCCTCGCTGGTTCGCCGTCGCCTGCGCCCTTCAGGGCATCCCCGCGTCGCGGAACGGCGTCGGGTACGAGGCGCCCAGCCTCGCGCAGGTGCGCGCACGACTCCCCGAGACGTACGGATCCGGCGCGCAGCACACCGAACGCGCCTACGTACAGGGCGTGTTGCCCGCCGACGAACTGCTCGCCCTGCTGCCCGCGCGGCGCCTTCTGCTGCTGCCTCACGACTGGAACCGACTCGCGTTCGCCGACGCCTGGCGGGCCGCGCTCGCCCGTCGGCTGCGCGCCGAACTCGGCACCGCCCCCGACGCCTGGCTCCGCCTGGCCGCGACCGTGACGGCATCCGAGGCCGCCTCGGAGGGGCTGACCTGGGCGGAGTTGCTGGAGCGCGCGCAGTGCGGAGCGGTCCCGGCGACGACCGCGGCGACGTCCATCGGCCGCGCCAGGCCGGGCACCCCCGACGAGGCGATCAAGCTTCTGGAGCGTGGTGACCATCTGTGGGCCTGGCCGGCAGGCACCCTGCTCTGCCTCGCCGACCCGGAGGTGGTCGACGCCGTACTGCCCCGGCTCGGCCCCGACGGGCCCTGGCTGCTCGCCGCGTACCTGCTGCGCTACGACCGTACTCCGCGCGTCGTCCTCGACCGGCTGCTCGCGGACCGCGACCAGGACGCGCTGCGCGTCCTCGCCGCCCAGTCCCGCTGGATGGGGCGGAGCGGCGCCGTGGAGCGCCTCGTCGACCTCGACGACCCCGAGGTCGACCTCGCCCTGCTGCGGCACTGGAACCCCAGGTCCACCGTCCACCGGATCGTGACCCGGTCGCGGCCCGGCACCGGGCGGCCGTCCCTGGGCGCCCGGGTGCTGGCCGACTGGCGCGCCGGGGGCTCGGTCTGGCCGGCCGGCGGTCTGATGTGGCTGTGCTCCGCCGAGCCCGACCTCGTGGAGGAGTTGCTCGAAAAGGAGGGCCGGCGGCTCGGCCTCGGTCATCAACTCCTGGGCTGTCTACGGCTGTTCGAGCACGGCGGTGCCGACCGGCTGGCGCGGCTCGCGGGGCGGAACGCGCTGGGACCCTCCGCGGCCACCGTATGCGCGAAGGCACTCGCGTCCACGGACCCCGCCGCCGTCATCCGCGCCCGGCTCGACCGCGAGACGGCACCGGACAAGCTCGTACGGAGACTGCGGCGTGCCCGGAGCGCCCCGCGCGCACGTGACCTCGTCGAATCCCTCCCGCCGGGCGAGCCCGTGGACTGGTCCGCTCTCGAAGCCGCCCACGCCCAGGAGGCGCTCCCCTACTGGCAGGACATCGTCCGCCTGGACGGCGTCCCCGAGGACGTGCGGCTGCGGCATGCGGCGCTGCTGCCCGAGCCGGGACCCGACGGGCTGCTCGGCAGCGCGCGGCTCACCCGGGAGCGGGCCAGGCACCGTCTCGGCGGCCTGTTCCACTGCGCGCCGTCCACCCAGTTGGACGGGCTGCTCACGGCGGGACTCCTCGACGGCGCCGACCTTTTGCGCCTTGCGACCCCGGCCGCGTGGCTGCTCGCCTACCTGGGCAGCGCCACCCGCCGCACGGACGCCCCATCGGAGGCCGCCGAGGCTCGTACTCTCCTCGCCGGCCTCGTGCGCACCTGCCTCGGCACGGACCCGGCGGCCTGGCACCGGGTCGCCGTACGACTGACCGGCCTGGACCCCGAGTGGGATCCGTGCTCGACGGTGGAGGCGCTGCTCGCCCGCTGACAACGCTTCGTCCGTATGCCGGCGGTTGCCACGCCGGTCCTCGGTCCTCGCCTGAAGCGGGGTATCCGGGGCGGCCAGGGGCGCCGTTCAGATCCAGAAGGGCGCTGCGGGGACCTTGTCGGCGCCGGAGGCGGTGAGCCGCGTGCCGGGGGAACGGCCGCTGAGCCAGGCGAGGATGTCGGCCTGCCGTCCTGTGACAACGGGGCCACCGGTACCCAGGACGTGGACGAGGCCGGTGTCGGTTGCCTCCAGACGCAGCGGAGGGGTCTGCGGCCGCCGGGTGAGGGCCTCGACGATGTCGTCGATGATCCACCGGGCGGCGTCGGCCGGTATGTCGCAGAAGCCGTACCCGGCGCACAGGTCGGCGTGGTGGATCTCCAGTTCGCGCAGCCGGGTGGAGATCAGGGCCGTCGGCGTGCGCAGTTCTCCGGTGCGCATCCGGACCTCGGTGCGCCAGGCCGCCGGGGGCAGGGCACGCACCGCCGCCTCGAAGCGGGCGGCGGTGGAGCGGACGTCGGCGACCAGGTCGGCGACCGAACGCCCGGCTCCGGCCTCGATCTCGGCGGCGCGGGCGTCCATGCTCGCGTACTGCGGCGTTTCCACGCCGGTACGCGCCCAGGTGAGCAGTCGGCAGAGACTGTCCGTGGCGCGCGCGACATGGGTGATGACGTGACCGCGAGTCCACGGCGGGATCAGCGTGCCGTCGCGGACCTGGGCGTCGGTGAGGGAGGCGACGGTGGCGACGAACCGGTTCGTGGACGCGGTGATCGGAGCCAGGGTCCCGAGGTCTTGCATGGTGCCCCCCTCACACACGCTCACTTAATGGAAAACATTATTCGCCATACGGAAGTCGATTGACTGTACGTGCGGCGCCGCTACGACGTCAACCAGCTCGGATCCGTTACGCGCGCGACGCCTGCGACAGCGCGTCAACGGTCACGCCCACGATGGCCAGGAGCTGCTCCGGCGTCGCTCCGGCCCTGCTCATGACGGCGAGCGACTGGTTCACCGCCGCCACGTGCACGGCGAAGGCCTCGACGTCCTGGTCGGCCAGTCGGCGGCCGGCCTCCAGCGCGGCGCGCAGGCGCAGGCGCTGGGAACCGAGCGCCTGCTTGGCGCGCGCCGCGACGGCCGGGCTCAGCGCTGGAATCGCCATGGCCGACTGGGCGATCAGACATCCATCAGGCACTCCTGGATCGGCGATGCGCTCCAGGGTGACGTCGAAGAACGCACGGACAGCGGCAACGGGGTCCGAGGCCGCGCCCGACAGGGCGGCGTCGTACTTCTCTCCGTAGCGCGCGGCATAGAGATCCAGGCAGCGCAGGAAGAGCGTGTCCTTGTCACCGAGGGAGGAGTAGATGGAACTGCGATTCAGGCCGGTCGCCCGAGACAAATCGTCCAACGAGGTGTCGGCGTAGCCCTCCCGCCAGAACTGGATCATCGCGGCGTCGAGCGCCGCGTCCATGTCGAACTGCTTCTTGCCTGCCACGCGGCACTTCCTTGCCGATACGTCGTTGGTGCGGACGGTTCCGCCCACCATCTTATCTTGAACCGATCAGTTCAAGATGTGTTAGCGTTCGAGCATGGCCATGGCCAGGCACGCCGCGCACTCCGCGACCACGCGAGACACACCACGCGCTCCCGGCCCCCGCCGTCATCCACACCGCCCCAACCGCACAGCCGACACCGCCGGAGGATCCCCATGACGGGCCCAGCAACCAGCACTCCGCATGTCTCCGAAAGCAACCCCATCCGCGACCTGCCCCTGCGGCACCTGGCCGGATTCACTCACCGCTGGATCGACGCGGACGGCATCCGCCTTCATGCCGTCGAGGGCGGGCTGCCGAGCGGACCGGCCGTCGTCCTGCTCGCCGGCTTCCCGCAGACCTGGTGGGCCTGGCGAAAGGTGATGCCCGACCTCGCCCACCGGTTCCGCGTCATCGCCATCGACCTGCCGGGCCAGGGCCACTCCGAACGTCCGGAGCGCGGCTACGACACGCACGCGGTCGCCGCGCACGTCCACACCGCCGTGAGGGCCCTCGGAGTGTCGGCCTACTCCCTGGTCGCCCACGACATCGGCGCCTGGGTCGCGTTCTCCCTCGCCCTCGGCTTCGAGAGCCATCTGCGCAAGGTCGCTCTGCTCGACGCCGGGATCCCCGGTATCACTCTCCCGGAGGCGATTCCCACCGATTCTGAACGTGCGTGGAAAACCTGGCACTTCGCGTTCCACATCGTGCCCGACCTGCCCGAGACGCTCCTCACCGGCCGCGAACGCGAGTACGTCGGCTGGTTCCTGAGGATGAAGGCCCTGTCGCCCGACACGTTCGACGACGCCGAGGTCGACCACTACGCGGCGGCCATCGCCGTCGACGGCGGCCTGCGCGCTTCCCTCGCGTACTACCGGGACGCCGCGGAGTCAGCGCGCAAGAACCGCGAGGCACTCGAACGGCGGCACCTGACCGTGCCCGTCCTCGGGATCTCCAGCAGCAACGGCTCCGTTCCGGACATGGCCGCCTCCATCAGCCCCTGGGCCGACAACACCACCGGAATCGTCGTGCCCGACGCCGGACACTTCATCCCCGACGAGCAGCCCGGAGCGGTCGCGGCCGCGCTGGCAGACTTTATCGGCGACGACGACTGACACCGGCCGAACCCGCGGCTTTGCGCGGCCCTGTCGCCGACGCTCCCGGCACTGCGGCCCTTCTGAGTACGAGAACTGAGTAGGGCGACGGTGCCGGCGGCCCGGGCGGCGGCGTTTGGATGGCTTCATGACACCGATTGCTTCCGCCGCTCCCGATCCCCGCCGCCGGTCCAGGGCCCTGGTGCTGTCCGTTGCCGGAGGCGTTTCGGTGTTCCTGCTCCTGGAGCTCGCAGCGAGTTGCTCCGCCATGAAAGGCGGTCCAGTCCGTTCCGAGGAGCAGTTCTTGGCGCACGTCCGCGACACGCAGGCCGCCGGTGAGGACACGGTTCGCTTCCTGGGCTCCGATCCGGACTCCGTGATCCTCCAGAAGTCCAGCGTCGGTGTGTCCTGCGCGGACGACTTCGGTGTCGACGAGGATGACGTCAGCCGGGACCAGCCGTCCATCGCCTGGGCGCCGGATCTCAAGGACGGCGACGCCGGGTATCGCGTGGCTGTCGGGAGTCTGCGCACGCGGTGGTCGGAGCGGGGCTGGAAGGTGACGGAGGAGCCGGTGACCGACCCGGTCACCGGCAAGGCGACCGGGCTGCGGGAGATCCACACCACCGACGACCACGGCGTCACGCTGTCACTGAGTCCCGGCCGGCACAGCGGTGAGGGACGGATCGTCGCCGACGGCGGCTGCGTCCGCCACGACGGGTACTGGCACTGGGATACAGACGACTGAAGACTCACCTGACGGGTCCGACCGTGGCGCTCGGTCACGATGGGCCGGGCGATGCGCCGGAGGTACGACCGGCGTCAGGACGACGGCCGGCGCGGGTCCGACCGCGCGCAGCGCACACAGGTGGTGGCCGCCGGTCGGACCTCCAGGCGTTCGGGAGGAATCGTCCCGCCGCAGCCTTCGCACTGTCCGTAGTGCCCGCGTTCGATTCGCTCCAGTGCTCGGTCCAGTTCTTCCAGGTGTTCGCGTGCCCGCGCCATCAGGGCGGCCACATGAGCCCGCTCGAAGGCGGTGCTGCCCCCGTCGGGGTCGTGCTCGTCATCGACCGCGACCAGGGCGTTCGCCGCGACGATCCCGTCGAATTCGCGGCCCAGCGCGGCCGCCCGCGCAAGTGTTTCGGCACGATCGGCCGCGAGACGTGCCCGGGTCTCCGAGACGTTGGAGGGGACACGCACATCACGACCGTACGGGGATGCGTCGTCCATGCCCTTGACAACGCCGCTCGCCGGTGCGCGATTCCCCGGCCACCCACACCCCGCTGCTCCCCCGGCACGGGTGGCCTGCACGGCCGACGCCCCCGGCACAGAGAACGAGCGGCGCGCGTCAGCGAGAGGCGCGGCGGGCGGCCAGGACGGGCAGCAGCAGCGCGGTCAGCAACGCGAGTACGGCGTAGCCCCAGCCGAGGGTGACGGCGGTGGCGACCGAGGCGACGAGCAGCGGGCCCCCGGCGTCACCGAGCTCGCGACCGAGTTCGGCCGCGCCCATGGTCTGGCCGATCCGTTCCTCGGGGGTGGCAGCGGCGAGCGCGGCGAACCCCAGTGGGGTGATCACCCCGGTTCCCGCGCCGATCAGGACGGCCGCCGGCAGCAGGCCCGCCACACCGGGCAGCACGGCGGCGGCCAAGCCGCACGCGGTCACGGCAAGCCCCGCGGTCAGACCGGTTCGGGTGTTCAGCCGGCCCTCGTCCAGGGCGCGCCCGGCCCACGGCTGGACGAGGGCCGCGCAGGCCGCAAGGGCGGACACGGCCGCTCCGGTGGCGACGGGAGGCAGACCGTCGGCCCTGCCGGACAGGGGGAGGAATCCGACGCCGACGGACAGGGCGGCCGTGGCCGCGGCCAGGGCCGCGACCGGCCGCACGAACGTCCCGTCCGCCAGCCGTCGCACGAGGTCCGCGAGCGTCTGGCGTGTCTTCGGCAGCGGCGGCACGGCCGGTACCGCCAGCGCGGCCCAGAGGGCGACCGCCGCGGCCAGCGCCATCAGGACGGCGAACAGCAGCGTCAGCCCGCCGGCCCACACCAGCACGCCGCCGAGCAGCGGGCCCGCGGTGTAGCCGATGCTCTTGTAGAAGCCGTAGGAACCGAACGCGCGGCCGTGCTTGGCCTGCGGGTTGAGACGGGCGACCAGGGCGGAGGCGGCCGGCGAGAACGCGGAGGCCGCCGCCCCCTGGCCCAGCCGAGCCGCCCACAGCCAGCCCGGGTCCCGTACGGCGACGAACACGGCCGAGGAAGCGGCGAAGGCGACCAGGCCCGCGAGCAGCACCGGGCGGGCACCCACGCGGTCGGCGACGGTGCCGAACACCGGCTTGAGGACGACTTCCGCGCCGTCGTACAGCGCGAGCAGCACCCCCAGGTACAGCACCGAACGCACCAGATGCGCGTCGCCGGCGCCGAGGTTGGCCGCGATGCCGTGCGCGCCGAAGGCGGTGGTGAACCCGGCCGCGTACAGCGGCCACATCCGCCGCCTGCCCCCGGGCGCCGTCACGTCGGCACCACCAACCGTCGGTCCGGTCACCGTGCACCTCCGTCGCCGCCGTCGGAAGTACGGCCGGGGTGAACGTGCCCTCCGCGGTGAACTCCGCCCGCTCCTCCTCGCGGACGGCGGTGAACATCGCGTCGAACCGGGTCGCACCCTGCGGCGCGGGTTCCCACCACACCGCCCCCCGGTGCCGCGACGGCTGCGCCGGCAGTCGCACGATCAGGACCACCCTGCATCACCGCATCTTCGCCCACCACGGGAACCTACCGCGCGTCGCATTCATCAGAGGTACGAGCGTCACGGGAAACCGCACCCGCCATCGGCGGAGTCGGCCGGTCGGCGGGGAGGATGGGGCCTTGCCCCGCCGACCGAGGCTGGAGCGTGCGGACGCGCGCGGTCAGACGACGATGACCCGGCGCCCGCGCGAGTGCCCCGCCTGGCTGTCGATGTGCGCCGCCGCGGCCTCGGCGAGCGTGTACGACTTCTCGACCGGGATGTGGAGCTTCCCCCGCGAGATGAGGTCGACGGCCGTGGCGAGCGCCGCCGGCACGCTTCCGGCGACCCCGGAGAATCGGACGCCGAGCTCCGGCGCGCCGAGGTCGGCGATGGAGACCACCTTCTCCGGGCTCCCGGTCAGATCGATCAGTTCACGGATCACGCCCGAGCCGGCCAGATCGAGGGCCGCGTCGACCCGGCCGAGCCGCCGCACCCGCTCGACCCAGCCCTCGCCGTACGTGGTGGCGAGGGCACCCAGGCTGCGCAGATAGTCCTGGTTCGCGGCGCCGGCCGTGCCGATCACCGTGATGCCGCGGTCGCGGGCGATCTGCAACACGGCCGAGCCGACTCCCCCGGACGCGCCGCTGACCAGCAGCGTCTGCCCGGGCTGCACACCGACCTCGCGGATGACGCGCAGCGCGGTCTCCACCACGGAGGGGTATCCGGCCGCCTCTTCGAACGTCAGGCCCTCGGGCATCCGGGCCCAGGCCGACAGCACGGCCAACTCGGCGTAGGTGCTGGAGCCTTCGCCGAACACGCGGTCACCGACTTCGACTCCTTCGACACCCTCGCCGACCTCGTCCACCACACCGGCGGCGTCCAGACCGACCCCGGAGGGCAACTCGACCGGATGGGCCCCCAGTTTCTGGCCCTCGCGGATTCTCCAGTCGACGGGATTCACGCCCGCCGCACGCACGGCGATGCGTATCCGGCCAGGACCCGCGTGGGGCTTCTCGGCGTCCACGAGGTGGAGGACGCCCGGACCGCCGAACTCGGCGAAGCTCACTTTCTTCATGCCACGACCGTAACACTAACGGTTAGTGTTTTGAAACAGGTACGGATTTGCATTTGATAGTGTCAGCTGCATGACCGTGCCGCCCGGACGTCGCGAGCGCAAGAAGGCCGCGACCCGCCAGAAGATCGCCGACACCGCCCTGCGGCTCTTCCTGGAACGCGGGTACGAGGCGGTGGGTATCCGAGACGTGGCCGCCGAGGCCGACGTGGCCGTCACCACGCTCTTCTCCCACTTCGCCTCGAAAGAGGCCCTGGTGTTCGAGCAGGACGACAACTTCGAGCAGCGGCTCATCCAGGCGGTCACCCGGCGGGCACCGCACGAGCCGCTCGTCCCCGCGCTACGCCGCGAGGTGGAGGCCATGGTCCGGCACTGCACGGCGGACGGCGCCGCCCCGATCTGGCGCATGATCGACGAATCCCCCGCCCTGCGGGAGTACGAGGAGTCGATGCGGCTGCGCCACGCGGAGTCGCTGGCAACGGCCATCGCCGCCGATCCCGAGCTGTCACGGACCCCGACGGCGAGCCGGGCGATCGCGAGGTTCGTGATCGACGCCTACTCGCTGGCCCGCCAGGCCCCCAGTCCGGACGCCGCGCTGGACGAGATCTTCCACATGATCGAAGCGGCCTGGGCCGTCACCGGCGCCTCCGCGGACTCCACCGGCACGACCGGACCCTAGTGGGGCCCTGCATGAGGGCCCCCGTGGCCGTCACGCCCCCCGTGCCCGGCCCGTGCTCTCCCGTTCGATCAGCCGGGGCACCGGCACCCTGACCGTCCCGGCCGGGCCGCCGTCGAGCAGCGCGGTCAGTTCGCGGGCCGCCGTACGGCCGAACTCCATGCTGTCCCGGGACAGGGCGGACAGCCACGGTTTCACCATGCGGCACAGGGCCGAGTCCTCCCAGGCCACCACCGACACGTCGGCCGGCACGGAGAAGCCGAGTTCGGTGGCGGTGGCGACGCCCGCGAGGGCCATCACGTCGTTGTCGTAGATCAGGGCGGTCGGCGGGGCGGCCGAGTCCAGGACGCGGCGGGTGACGGCGGCGCCCTCCGCGTCCGAGTAGTCGGTGGTGATCGACTCCACCCCGGTGAGCCCGCGCCGCCGGGCCTCGGCCCGCAGGGTCCGGATCCGCCGCTCGGTGTGGGCCAGGCCGGCCAGCCCGGCGATGTGCACGATCCGCCGGTGCCCGAGGGCGAAGAGCCCGTCCACCACCGACGCCATCGCACCCGCGTCGTCGGCCCACACCGTGGACAGCCCGGGGTGCCGCTCGTCCGGCGCGCCGCCGATCACCACGGCGGGCAGGCCGAGTTCGTCGAGCAGGTCCGGACGCGGGTCGTCGGTGCGCGGGTCCACCACCAGGACGCCGTCCACCCGGTGCTCGGCCCACCACCTGCGGTAGACCGCGCACTCGTCCGGCACGTCCTCCACCACCTGGAACAGCAGCCCGAGGTGACGCTCCGCCAGCACTTCCTGGATGCCGGAGACGAGCTGGAGGAAGAAGGAGTCGACGCCGAGGGTGTCCGCGGGCCGGGCCAGCACCAGGCCGACCGTGGCCGCACCCTCGCCCGACAGCGCGCGGGCCGCCGTACTGGGCCGCCAGCCCAGCTGCTCGGCGACCCGGCGCACCCGCTCGCGGGTGACGTCGGAGACGCCCGGCCTGCCGTTGAGGGCGAAGGAGACGGCGCTCTCCGAGACACCGGCACGGCGCGCGATGTCCTTCATCGTCGGCCGGCGCGCCGGGGACCGCTTGGCCGGCATGTTCCCTCTTTTCTCGGCGGTGATCGCTAAAGCGCTTGAGTGGATGCAGCCTAAAGCGCTTTAGTCTCTCTGGCAAGTCTCCTCAGTTACCCGTCTGACCTGCACTAATGCTGGGTTCGCGGCTTTAGCGGCTACGAATCCATTGACTTTTCCCGAACGCGGCGTGCATGGTCCTTGCCGACACCAGCCGCAGACGCCGCAAGGGAGCCGTGTCACCGTGCCCATATCCCGCAGAGCACTCGCCGCCGCCGTCACCGCCCTCGTCCTGCCGCTGAGCGCGTGCGGCTCCGGCGGTGGTGACGGCGGCTCGACGGACGCCTCCGGCAAGGTCGAGGGCGACATCACCTTCCAGACCTGGAACCTGCGCGCCAACTTCAAGGGCTACTTCGACGGCCTGATCGCCGACTTCGAGAAGAAGTACCCGGGCACCCACGTCAAGTGGGTCGACCAGCCCGCCGAGGGCTACGCCGAAAAGATCAGCGCCGACGCGGCCGGCGGCACCCTGCCGGACGTCGTCAACGTCTCCCCGGACCTGGTGGCGCCGCTCGTCAAGGCGGGACTGGCCATGGACCTCGACAAGGCCGCCGCGAAGTACCGGAGCGAGTACCTGCCCGGCGCCTGGGCCAGCCACCAAGTGCCCGGCGTGGCCGGCACCTACGCCTTCCCCTGGTACCTGAACACCGGCCCGATGTTCTACAACAAGGCACTGTTCAAGGAGGCCGGGCTGGACCCGGAGAAGCCACCGAAGACGTACGACGAACTCTTCACCGACGCGCGGCAGATGGCACAGAAGTCGGACGGCAAGGTGGCCACCCTCGCCAACATCCCCGCGATCGAGGACTTTGGCCGCTACGGCGCCTCCCTCATGAACAAGGACGGCACCGGCTTCGCCTTCAACGACGCCAAGGGTGTCGAACTCCTCACGAAGTACAAGCAGTTGTACGACGCCAAGGGCCTGGACCCGCAGGCACTGAACGCCACGCCGGAGTCGGCCGGCAAGAAGTTCCTCACCCAGGCCGTCGCCATGAACCCCGGCAACGCCCTGGACCTGGAGAACTTCAAGACGCAGGCGCCGAGCCTCTACAAGAACATCGGCATCACCGACCAGATCACCAACACCGGCCACGCCAACATGTACGTGATGGGCCTGATGGTGAACTCAAGGACCAAGAACACGCCCACGGCCGTCGCCTTCGCCCACTACGTCACCGACGCCGAGCACCAGATGTCCTTCGCGAGGAAGGTCGCCATCTTCCCGTCCACCGCCGGTTCCCTCGACGACCCGTACTTCACCAAGGAGGACGGCACCGACGCGACCCGGGTGCGCATCGCCGCCGCCAAGTCGCTGAAGAACGCGGTCAACTACACGCCCGTACTGTTCAGCGAGCAGATGAAGACCGCGCTGCGCAACGAGGTCGGCAAGGCGATGCAGGGCAAGCAGAGCCCCAAGGCCGCGCTCGACAACGCTGTCAAGGCGTGTGACCGGCTTCTGCAGCAGCAGGGATAGCGCACCATGGCCACCTCCACCGTCTCCCGGACGCGCCCGTCGCGTCCGGCGGGGCGCCCCGAGCGGCGCCCGGCGTTCCGGATCAGGCGCCAACTGCCCACCAGTCCTTGGCTGTTCGCCGCCCCGGGACTGGTGATCACCGGCACCTTCATCCTCTACCCGTTCGTCTCCACGGTGATCAACGCCTTCACCGACCGCCGCACCCTGATCCCGGGCCGGTTCGTCGGCCTCGCCAACTTCCGCGAGCTGCTGCACGACGACATGTTCTGGATCGGCCTGCGCAACAGCGCGCTGTACGTCGTCGGCGTCGTCCCGGCGCTGGTGCTGCTGCCGCTGCTGCTCGCCCTGCTGGTGCAGAAGAACATCCCCGGCATCACCTTCTTCCGGTCCGCCTTCTACACCCCGGTCGTCGCCTCGATCGTCGTGGTCGGTCTGATCTGGGTGTGGCTGCTGGACGAGCGCGGTCTGGTGAACTCGCTCCTGGAAGCGGTCGGGGTGGGCAAGGTCGGCTTCCTCAGCGACCAGTGGCTGCTCCTGCTGAGCGCCATGGCCGTCACGGTCTGGAAGGGCCTCGGCTACTACATGATCATCTATCTGGCGGCGCTCGCCAATGTGCCACGCGAGCTGCACGAGGCCGCCGCGGTGGACGGCGCGGGCCCGGTCCGCCGCTTCCTCACGGTCACCGTGCCGGCCATCCGCTCCACCATGGTCCTGGTCGCCGCGCTCTCCTCGGTCTCCGCCTTCAAGGTGTTCTCCGAGGTGTATCTGCTGGCCTCGCCGAGCGGCGGACCGGCGGGCGAGGACACCACCCTGGTGATGCTCGTCCAGCGCACCGGCACCGGCCTGACCGGCCGCGTCGGCTACGCCTCCGCGATCTCCCTGGTCGTCTTCGCCGTCACCGTCGTCCTGATGCTGCTCGTCCTGCGCGCCGACCGGAGGGAGGACTCGTGAGCGTCGCCGAGAAGGCACCGGAGACCGGCGCGCGGCCGGCCCGTGCCCGCACGCCCCGCTTCACCGACGACAACGGCCGCCGCATCCGGGCGTGGGAGCTGATCCTGCGCTACGTGCTGCTGATCGTCGTACTCGCCCTGACCGTCGGCCCGTTCGTGTGGCAGCTGTCCACCTCGCTCAAGGGCCCCACCGAGGACATCTTCAGCTCCCCGCCGAAGTTCCTGCCCAGCCACCCCACCCTGCACAACTACGAGCGGGTGTCCGCGACCATCCCGGTCTGGGACTACGCCCTCAACTCCCTGAAGGTCGCCGCCGCCAACGTCGTCACCAACTGCGTCGGCTCCGCCCTCGCCGGGTACGCGCTGGCCCGGCTGCGCTACCGGGGGCGCCGCGTGGCCGCCCTGGTCTTCGTCCTCGCGATGCTCGTGCCCGCGGAGGGCATCGTCATCGCCCAGTTCACGACCATGCGGGAACTCGGCCTGAACAACACGCTCGTCGGTGTCCTCCTGCCCGGTTCCATCGCCGCGATGAACGTCCTGCTGATGCGCAACGCCTTCCTCAACCTGCCCTACGAGATCGAGGAGGCCGCCTACGTCGACGGCGCCAACGTCTGGCAGCGGTTCCTGCGGATCGCGCTGCCCTCGGTCAAGGGCACCCTCGCCGTCGTGGCGATCTTCGCCTTCATGGGCGCCTGGGACGACTTCCTCTGGCCGCTCATCGTGCTCAGCGACCCGTCCAAGTTCACCCTGACCATCGGCCTCAACTACCTCCACGGCACCTTCGCCAACGACGAACGCCTCGTCGCCGCGGGCACGATCATCGCCGTGGCACCGCTGATCGCCCTCTTCGCCTGCCTCCAGCGGTACTTCTTCCGCGGGGTCGGCGAAGGCGCCGTCAAGGGCTGACCGAAGGACCGGCCGGCACCGCCGGTCCCAGGGCCGACCCCGTACCCCACTTCCGCGAGGACCCCGTATGCCTTCTGCCGTGCGCTTCGGCGTCAACTACACCCCGAGCCAGGGGTGGTTCCACCACTGGCTCGACTTCGACCTCGACGCCGTACGCGCCGACCTGGACTCCATCTCCGCGCTCGGCCTGGACCACATCCGGGTCTTCCCGCTGTGGCCGTACTTCCAGCCCGACCGCGCCCTGATCCGCCCCCGCGCCGTGGAGCACCTGGTGCAGCTGGTCGACGCCGCCGCCGAACGGGGGCTCGACGTCAACGTGGACGGCCTGCAAGGGCACCTGTCCAGCTTCGACTTCCTGCCCGCCTGGACCCGCACCTGGCACCGGCGCAACCTCTTCACCGACCCCGAGGTGCTCGACGGCCAGGCCGCCTACCTGCACACCCTCGCCGCCGCCCTCGCCGACCGGCCGAACTTCCTCGGCATGACCCTCGGCAACGAGGTCAACCAGTTCTCCGCCGGCCCCCACCCCGACCCCGACCGGGCCACCGCCGACCAGATCGACGCCTGGCTGGAGCGCATGCTCGCCGCCTGTGAGAGGGGCGCCCCCGGCAGACTGCATCTGCACGCCGAGTACGACGCCACCTGGTACCAGGACGACATGCCCTTCACCCCGGCCCAGGCGGCCCGGCGCGGCGCCCTCACCGCCGTACACTCCTGGGTCTTCAACGGCACCGCCCAGCGGTACGGCCGCACCTCCGTGGCCACCGAGCACCACGCCGCGTACCTGATCGAACTCGGCAAGGCCTGGGCCGACGATCCGCACCGGCCCGTCTGGCTCCAGGAGGTCGGCGCCCCCGCCCCCCTCGTCCCCGCCGAGCACGCCGCCGCCTTCACCGAGGCCACCGTCGCGAACGCGCTGGACTGCCCCGACCTGTGGGGCATCACCTGGTGGTGCTCCCACGACGTCTCCCGCGACCTCGCCGACTTCCCCGAACTCGAGTACACCCTCGGCCTGCTGACCAACGACCGGCGCCCCAAGGACCTCGCCCGCTCCCTGTCCCGCGCGGCCCGTGAGCACACCGCCGCGCCGGCCCCGCGCACCACCGCCCTCACCGTCCCCGCCGACCCGGCCGCCCGCTCCCGCTGCGCCCCCGGCGGCGACGTCTTCGAGGCGTTCTTCCGGCTGACCGCCGACGGCGCCCGCCCCACCACCGTCCTCGACACCCGGGCGGCCGACCAGGGACACCTGGCCGCCCGCGGCCTCACCGAGATCGTCACGCCCGACCAGGTACTCCACACCCCCCGAGGAGGCACCCGCTCGTGAATCCCACCAGACGCACCGTCCTGCTCGCCGGCGCCGCCGCCGCGTTCCTGCCCGCGCTGCCCGCCGGCACCGCCCAGGCCGCCCCGAAGGCGACGGCCGCGCTCCAGCCGTACGCCTCCTACTGGTACCCGGACTCCCTGCCCTCCGGCAGCCCCGGCCCCGGCATCACCTGGCGCAGCCTGAAGACCTGGCGCGCCGCCACCGACACCGACCTGCCCTTCAACGCCGCCTCCGTCCCGCTCGCGCCCCGCTTCACCCCGACCCCGGCGAACACCACCGCCCGCGCCGGGCAGGCCCGCGTCCAGTCCCTGGTCTCGTTCGGGCCCACCTCATCCAACCCCTCCCAGGGCTCCGCCACCGCCGACTACTACGCGCTCACCCACTGGGCGTACGTCGACGAGCTGGTGTTCTGGGGCGGCTCGTCCGGGGAGGGCCTGATCCTCGCCCCGAACGCCCCCGTCGTGGACGCCGCCCACCGGCACGGCGTCCCCGTCCTCGGCAACGTCTTCCTGCCGCCCGCCGCCTACGGCGGACAGCTCCGGTGGACCCGCGACCTGGTGCAGAAGGACGCCGTCGGCCACTACCCGCTCGCCGCCCAACTCGTCGCGGTGGCGTCGGCCCACGGCTTCGACGGCTGGTTCGTCAACGCCGAGACGGGCGGCGGCGACAGCGCCCTCGGCGCCGACATGCTCGGTTTCATCAAGGAGTTGAAGCGGCTCGCCATGGCCGCGGGCCAGCGGATCACCTGGTACGACGCGATGACCGTGAACGGCTCGGTGAGTTGGCAGGGCGCGCTGAACGCACAGAACCAGGCCCTCTTCCAGGCCGCCGACGACATGTTCGTCGACTTCCGCTGGAGCGCGTCCTCGCTCGCCTCCTCCGGTCAGAAGGCCCTCCAACTCGGGCGGAGTCGCTACGAGTTGTGGGCCGGTGTCGACGTGGAGTCGGGCGGCTGGAACTCCTTCGTGGACTGGGACGCGATCGTGCCCGCCGACCGCGCGCACGTCGCCTCCCTCGGCCTCTACCGGCCCGAGTGGACCCGCAACCACCTGCCCGCCGGCCACAGCCCGGAGGACTTCCACACCGCCGACGACCGGTTCTGGACCGGCCGCTCCCTCGACCCGTCCCGTCCCGACACCACCGACAGCTGGCGGGCCCCGGCCGTGTCCGTCGCCGACCGCTCGACCGTCGCCTCGCTGCCGTTCGCGAGCGTCTTCAACACCGGCCACGGACTGCGCTGGTACGAGAACGGGGAGGTCGCCTCCGACGCCCCCTGGAACCACCTCGGCCTCCAGGACCGGCTGCCCTCCCGGCGCTGGGTGGTGCGCACCGACGGGCAGCGGCCCGCCGTCGCCTTCGACTTCGCGGCCGCCTGGCGCGGCGGCAGCAGCGTCCTCGTGGACGGCGCGCTCGACCGTCCCGCCGTGCTGGACCTGTACGCGACCCGGCTGCCGCTCGGCCCCGACACGGTCGTCGAGCTGACCCATCGCACGGATGCGGGGGCCGTCCGTGTCGAACTGGCCGTGGCGACGGCCGAGCCGGACGCGGCCGGCGCCGCACCGCCGTACACCTATGTACCCGTGCCGGCCGGGTCGGGCGACGGCTGGCACACGTCGGCCGTCCGGCTCACCGGGCTGTCCGGGACCGTGCACGCCGTCGGTGTCCGGCTCACCGCCACCGGCGGCGGTCCGGTGCGGTGGCGGCTCGGCGGCCTCGCCGTCCACGACCGCACCGACACCCCGGCCGCCCCCTCCGGTCTGCGGGTCACCGCCGCGTCGGGCGGCGACCTGCGCCTCGCCTGGGACCACGCGGCCCCCGGGACGGTACGCCACTACACCCTGCACCGTGTGCTGCCCGACGGCACCCGCCGCTTCCTGGGCGGCACCGGCCAGCGGGCGTACTTCACCGGTGGCCTGACGCCCGCACCGGGCGAGCACGCCGCACGGTTGGAAGTGCGCGCGGTCGGGGAGTTGTACACCTCGTCCGCCCCCGCCACCGTCACCCACCCCTGGTAGACCGATCCACCCGCTGACGTACGACCTACGGAGCATCCCGCATGCATGACGACCGCAGTCTGGTCGAAGCGCGTCTCAAGCGCGTCCTCGACGAGCGCATCCGCCCCGCCGTGTACCCCGAGTCCGTCCCCCTCCAGGTCGCGGTGTGGCACGCGCCCGGCGAGCCCGTGCCGGTCGCCGAGGGACTGGCCGCCGAGCCGGAGCCGATCGAGGTGGGCGCCCGGTGGGGTGCTCCGTGGGGCACCAGCTGGTTCCGGGTGACCGGGACCGTGCCGAAGGAGTGGGCCGGGCGGACCGTGGAGGCGCTGCTCGACCTCGGCTTCGACGAGAACATGCCCGGCTTCCAGTGCGAGGGGCTGGTGTACCGGCCCGACGGCACCCCGGTGAAGGGCCTCAACCCGCGCAACCAGTGGGTGCGCGTCGGCGCGCCCGTCACCGGCGGCGAGGAGGTGCGGCTGCACATCGAGGCGGCCTCCAACCCCGTGATCCTCGACTACCACCCCTTCCTGCCCACCCGGCTCGGCGACAGGGAGACCGCGGGCGGCGAGCCCCAGTACACCCTGACCCGCATGGATCTCGCGGTCTTCGACGAGACCGTGTGGCAGCTGGTGATCGACCTGGAGGTGCTCGGCGAACTGATGGCCGAGCTGCCCGCCGACTCGCAGCGCCGCTACGACATCGTGCGCGCCGTGGACCGGGCGCTCGACGCGGTCGACCTCCAGGACGTGAACGGCACCGCCGCCCGCGCCCGCGACCGGCTCGCCCGGGTGCTGGCCGCGCCCGCCGTGTCTTCCGCGCACCGGATCAGCGCCGTCGGGCACGCGCACATCGACTCGGCGTGGCTGTGGCCGCTGCGCGAGACGGTGCGCAAGGTGGCCCGGACCACGTCGAACATGACCGCCCTCCTGGAGGACGAGCCGGACTTCGTGTTCGCCATGTCCCAGGCGCAGCAGTGGGCGTGGGTCAAGGAGCACCGGCCCGAGGTGTGGGCGCGGGTGAAGAAGGCGGTGGCGGACGGGCGGTTCGTGCCGGCCGGGGGGATGTGGGTGGAGTCGGACACCAACATGCCGGGCTCGGAGGCGATGGCCCGTCAGTTCGTGCACGGAAAGCGGTTCTTCCTCGACGAGTTCGGCATCGAGAACGACGAGGCATGGCTGCCCGACACCTTCGGCTTCGCCGCCGGACTGCCGCAGATCATCAAGGCGGCGGGCTCCACCCGGCTGCTCACACAGAAGATCTCCTGGTCGCAGACGAACAAGTTCCCGCACCACACCTTCCGCTGGGAGGGCATCGACGGCACCCGCATCTTCACGCACTTCCCGCCGGTCGACACCTACAACTGCTCCATGAAGGGCAGTGAGATCGCGCACGCCGCCCGCAACTTCAAGGACAAGGGCGTCGCCCGGCACTCGCTGGCGCCGACCGGCTGGGGCGACGGGGGCGGCGGCACCACCCGCGAGATGGTCGCCAAGGCCGCCCGGCTGCGCGACCTGGAGGGCTCGGCGCAGGTGGTGTGGGAGACCCCGCGGGCGTTCTTCGAGAAGGCCGAGGCCGAGTACCCGGAGCCGCCCGTCTGGGTCGGGGAGTTGTACCTGGAGCTGCACCGCGCCACCCTCACCAGCCAGGCCCAGACCAAGCAGGGCAACCGGCGTAGCGAACACCTGCTGCGCGAGGCGGAGCTGTGGGCGGCGACGGCGGCCGTGCGCACCGGTTTCCCCTACCCCTATGAGGACTTGGACCGGCTGTGGAAGACGGTGCTGCTGCACCAGTTCCACGACATCCTGCCCGGCTCGTCCATCGCCTGGGTGCACCGCGAGGCACGGGCGACCTACCGGCGCGTCGCCGGGGAACTGAGCGGGATCATCGAGGCCGCCCAGCGCGCGCTGGCGGGCGAGGGCGGCACGCCGCTGGTCTTCAACGCGGCCCCGCACGTCCGAGCGGGCGTCCCGGCCGGTGCCGCCGGGACCCCGG
Organism: Streptomyces misionensis; assembly: GCF_900104815.1. Lineage (NCBI taxonomy): Bacteria > Bacillati > Actinomycetota > Actinomycetes > Kitasatosporales > Streptomycetaceae > Streptomyces > Streptomyces misionensis. The sequence goes on along the minus strand of NZ_FNTD01000004.1, from coordinate 7,878,126 downwards.
TCGCCGAGGGCCGTACCGAACTGAGGCCCCGCGAGGGCGGCGGGCACGTCCTGGACAACGGCCTGCTGCGCATCGAGATCGACGGCCGCGGCCTGGTGGTCTCGGCGTACGACATCGACGCCGACCGCGAGTCGATCGCGCCCGGCCGGGCCGCCAACCTTCTCCAACTGCACCCGGATTTCCCCAACATGTGGGACGCCTGGGACGTGGACGAGTTCTACCGCAACACCGTCACCGACCTCACCGACGCCGAGTCGGTCACGCCCGGCGAGGACGGCGCGTCGGTGCGGATCGTCCGGTCCTTCGGTTCCTCCCGCGTCACCCAGGTGCTCTCGCTGCCGCCGGGGGAACGGCGGCTGGTCCTGGACACCGAGGTCGACTGGCACGAGACGGAGAAGTTCCTCAAGCTGGCGTTCCCGCTGGACGTGCACGCCGAACGGTACGCGTCGGAGACCCAGTTCGGGCACGTCTTCCGGCCCACCCACACCAACACCTCCTGGGAGGCGGCCAAGTTCGAGGCGTGCAACCACCGCTTCGTCCACCTGGCGGAGCCCGGCTGGGGCGTGGCGATCGTCAACGACTCGACGTACGGCCACGACGTGACCCGCACCGTCCGCACCGACGGCGACCGCGGCACCACCACGACGGTCCGGGCGTCGCTGCTGCGCGCCCCGCGCTTCCCCGACCCCGAGACCGACCAGGGCGTCCACCGCTTCCGGCACGCGCTGGTGCCGGGCGCGGACATCGGCGACGCGGTGCGCGAGGGCTGGCGGATCAACCTGCCCGAGCGGCGCACGACCGGCGCCCGGGAGGTCGCGCCGCTGGTGTCGGTGGACTCGGACGCGGTGGTCGTGACGGCGGTGAAGCTCGCCGACGACGGCAGCGGTGATGTGGTGGTCCGCTTCCACGAGGCCCACGGCGGCCGGGCCCGGGCGACGCTGACCGCCGGGTTCGAGGTCGCCGAGGTCACGGTGACCGACCTGCTGGAACGCCCCCTGCCCGATGCGGCGGCACCCCGGCGGGACGCCGACCGGATCGAGGTGCGCCTGCGGCCGTTCGAACTGGTGACGCTGCGGCTGCGGCGGCGCTGAGGTGCTGCCCGCCTTCCGGGTGAGATCCTGCCCCTGCTCGAACGGATCCCGCCCGGAGCACGAACGACGCCGGTATGACCGCCGCTTCCAAGGAGGCGGCGGTCCCGGCCTGCCCGGTGGCGACCCGGCCGGGCGAACGCGGCTCCTCGGCCATTAATTCGGTTGGCGGCGGCGAGGAGTTGTGGTGGGATCAGGGCAACGGGGGCGGCTCCCCGGCGCGCATCCTTCTCACCTTCTCTGAAAAGTCTCGGCGCGCCCACTCTCCGTCCCCGTTCTGCTGTTCCAGGTCGTCGTGGAGGGGAATCCCCTGTTGCTCGCTGCCGAGTCCGTACTGCTGCGCCGTATCCAGACCGTGTACGTGGACGGGGCGTCCGCGTCCGGCGGCGGTACCGGACCCGCGCTGCGTCGGCTCGAGGCCGAACTGCTCGGCCGCGGTCACGTCCTCTCCCCCGCGCTGCACGCGGCGCTCGGCACCCTGGTCCCCGAGGTGCTGGCGGCCGCGCACACCCGCCTGGTCGGGCTGGCCGACGAGCTGCTCGGCTCCCATCGCACCCACGTCCCGCTCTTCCGCCGCTTCCCGCACACCGTGCCCCGGGACACCGAAGCCCTGTACGTGGACCGGGTCTTCGCCTTCCTGCTGCAACAGCCGGACCAGCCCTGCGTGTTGTGCGGCGAGGCCCGCACGGTGTTCCCCGTCTCGCCCTGCGCCCACCTGGTGTGCCGGCTGTGCTGGGACGGGTCCGACTACGAGGGCTGCCCGGTCTGCCACCGCCGGATCGACGCGGACGACCCCTTCCTGCGGCCGGTGCGTGCCATCGGCGCCGCCAAGGCACCGGTGGCCGGCCCGCTGCGGCTGCTGCGCCTGGGCACCGACCGGGCCGCCGACGCCACCGTCCTGGTGGACTCCCTGCTGGCCCGGCGCACGCCGCTCTCCCCGCAGGACCGCGACGATCTGCTCACGCTGCTGCCGCTCACCCCGGCCGGCCGGGGCCTGCTGCCGGAGGAGATACCGGTCCGGGAGACGAAGGCGATGGTGCTGGCCGCGCTGGTCCGTGCGGCGCCGGACGGCCTTCCGGTGCGGAAGCTGCTGGCCGAGCGGCTCACCACGGCCACCGATGTGCTGCGGCTGCTCGCCGTGCTCTCCGGCGGCGACGCCGGGCTGGTGACACCGTCGCCGTTCACCGGACCGCGGCGCCCGCTGCGCCGCGACCTCCTCGCGGTCCTCGACGGCTTGCCGACGCCGTACCTGGTGGAGGACGTGCTGCGGCACCCCACGGCGTGGAAGCGGGCCGCGGAGGTCCTGCACCCCTTCGAGCGGCACGCCCGGCATCCGCGCGCCGCCCTCGCCTTCGCCGTGCTGCGCGGCACCCGGGTGGATCCCGGCACCGCCTTCGGCGCCGCCCTGCTGGAGACGGCCGCCGCGCACCCGGACGCCGTCCGCGTGGACGGTGCCCGGATCCGCCCGGCCACCTGGGCCGGGCGGCTGGAGCAGGCGGTCGCCGAGGGCGATGCGGGCCGGGCCGCCGCCCTGGCCGGGGAGCGGCCCGGCGAGCTGGTGCGCCGGCTGGATCTGCTGCTGCGCCTGCACACCAGCGACGACCTGGCGCCGGAGCTGGAGAAGGCACTGCTGCGCGGACTGCCGAAGGTGGGGCCGGGGCCGCTGCTGTCGGCGCTCGGGGCGCTGCGGGTCCGCACCGAGGACCGTACCGGCCGCCGCCGGGTGTTCTTCCCACGTGGCGAGGTCACCCGCGCCCTGTCCGTTCCGGAGCGACGGGCTCCGCTGCCTGCCCGGCTGGTCACCGCGGTGGTCACGCTGCTGGAGGCCGAGCTGCTGCGCCGGTTCGCCGCCGGGGAGCCGTACGCGCTGTCGGTGCTGGAGGCGGGCCTGGCCGACCTCACCGTGCCGTTCACCGAGCGGTCCACCGCGAAGGCCCTGGTGGCAGTGCCCAGGGGCAGCACGCAGACGCTGCCCGACGGCGCGGTGCTGCGGCTCTTCCTGCACTGGACCGAGCCGGACGGCAACCGTACGGACCTGGACCTGTCGGTCGCGTTCTTCGATGCCGAGTGGACGTTCACCGGCCTGTGCGACTACACGAACCTGGTGCACGGCGCGCGGTCCGCGGTCCACTCCGGCGACCTGACCTCGGCCCCGGCGCCGCGGGGCGCCACCGAGTACGTGGACCTGGACCTGGAGCGGCTGGCGGAACAGGGGGACGTCTATGCCGTCCCGCTCGTCTTCAGCTTCAACAACGTGCCGTTCGAGGAGTTGCGGGACGCCTTCGCGGGCTTCATGGCGCTGGACGCGCGGGGCGCGCGGGACGCCTCCTACGACCCGCGCACGGTCCGCCAGCGCTTCGATCTGGCGGGCGACTCGCAGGTGTGCCTGCCGATGGTCGTGGACCTGGGCCGGCGCCGGATGCTGTGGACGGACACCCATCTGCCCTCCACGGACGGCTTCCAGAGCATCGGCTCGCACGGCGGCGCGCGACTGGCGACCGTGGCCCGGGACCTGTGGGAGCAGTTCGGCTCCGGCAGCCGGACCACTCTGTGGGACCTCGCGGTGTGGCGGGCCGCGGCGCGCTCCCCGGAGGTGGCCGTGATCCGCCGGGAGCCGGAGCCCGCGCTGCTGACGTTCCGGCGGCGGCCGGAGGAGGACGCGGCCGCGTTCGCCGCCCGGGTGTCCGCCATGGAGGAGGCCGAGGAACGGCTCCCGCACCCGGACCCCGACGCCGCGGCGGCCGAACTCGCCTCGGACACACGGGTGTTCCTCGCGACGGTGCACGGGACCGTCGGACCCGCAGGGGCCTCGGGCACCTCCTACCGGTTGTTCCCCGGGGCCGGGGACGCCTCGGAGACCCTGGTCCGCGTGACCGCCGGGGATCTGGTCGCCGAGCTGGGCAGCACCTCCGCGTAGGCCCGCGCACCGCCGCCGTCGCGGCCGGGCTGGAGGGAGCACGTCGGGATCGCGGCGGCGGGCGCGGACCGTGCCGACCCGCAACCACCCCGACTCCGAAGGGCATCGCGGCGGCTGCGGCCCCGCACGGTGAAGGCCAGGAGGCCCGGATGCCGGGCGCGACCCGTCAGCCGCGTCGAAGGGCGTTGAGCCGGGCGGCCTGGCGCGTCAGATGGTCGCGCTCGGCCAGGTTCGGTGCCTTGTGGGCCGCCTCGGCGTACAGCCGCGCGGCCGTCGCCAGGTCGCCGTCGCGCTCGTGGAGGTAGGCGGCCACCGCGGCATGGCGGGGCAGTGAGTCGTCCAGCGTCGCGAGCGTCGCCAGCCCCGCGCGCGGTCCGTCGGCCTCGCCGACGGCCACCGCGCGGTTGAGCCGGACGACCGGGCTGTCGGTCAGCCGCACGAGTTCGTCGTACCACTCGACGATCTGCGCCCAGTCCGTCTCCGCGGCGGTGGGCGCGTCGGCGTGGAGGGCCGCGATGGCGGCCTGGGCCTGGAACTCGCCCAGCCGGTCGCGGGCGAGGGCCCTCTGGAGGATCCCGATTCCCTCGGCGATCAGCTCGGTGTCCCACCGACCGCGGTCCTGCGCGGCGAGCGGCACCAGACCGCCGTCGGGCGCGGTCCGGGTGGCGCGCCGGGCGTGGTGCAGCAGCATGAGGGCGAGCAGCCCCGCGACCTCGGGGTGGTCGATGCGGGCCGCGAGCTGCCGGGTGAGCCGGATGGCCTCCGCGGCGAGGTCGACGTCGCCGGAGTAGCCCTCGTTGAAGACCAGGTAGAGGACGCGCAGCACGGTGGCGACGTCGCCGGGCTGGTCGAACCGCACGCCGGACACGGTGCGCTTGGCGCGGCTGATGCGCTGCGCCATGGTCGCCTCAGGCACCAGGTAGGCCCGCGCGATCTGGCGGGTGGTGAGCCCGCCGACGGCGCGCAGGGTGAGCGCGACCGCGGACGACGGCGTCAGCGACGGGTGGGCGCACAGGAAGTAGAGCTGGAGCGTGTCGTCCAGCGCGGGCGCGGGCCCGGGCGCCGGCTGGTCGTCGAGGCGGTCCTCACGCCGTCGGCGGGCGGCGTCCGCCCGGGCCTGGTCGAGGAACTTGCGCCAGGCCACGGTGACCAGCCAGCTCTTCGCGGACCGTGGCGGGTCGGCCGGCCAGACGCGGACCGCCTCGACCAGGGCGTCCTGCACGGCGTCCTCGGCCGCCGCGAAGTCGGCTCCGCGGCGGACGAGGATGGCGAGCACGCTCGGTGTGAGGCTGCGGAGCAGGGCCTCGTCCATCCGAGGGGTCACTCCGTGACGGTGGGCGGCGCGGCCAGGAACGGGCGCACTTCGAGCCACTCGTGGATCGGCTTCCCGCCTGCCCCGGGAGCGGCCGACAGCTCCCCGGCCAGCTCGACGGCGCGCTCGTACCCGTCGACGTCGATCACCATCCAGCCGGCGATCAGGTCCTTGGTCTCCGCGAACGGACCGTCGGTGACCGGCGGCCGCCCCTCGCCGTCGTACCGGACCCACACACCCTCGGGGGCGAGCGCCTGCCCGTCGACGAACTCGCCGCTCTTCTCGAGCCGGGCCGCGAAGTCGTGCATGTACTGCATGTGCGCCGAGATCTCCTGCGGCGTCCACTGGTCCATGGGCACGTCGTTGACCGCTGCCGGAGCGCCGCGGTAGTGCTTGAGCAGCAGGTACTTGGCCATCGTGTCTCTCCTCGGTGCTGGTGCGACCCATTGTGGCCGCCTTCACCACGAGGACGGAGCCGGTCACGGGTTCTCGACATCACCGGCCGATGTTTTTCAACGCGTCAGCCGGCTTTCAGCAGCAGTTCGGCGAGTGCGTCCGGCACGGTGACCATGCAGTCATGGCCGCTCCGCAGCTCCCACACCTGCGACGCGGTGCCGCCTGGCCGCACCGCCGGCACCGGGCGGCGCGTGACGTTCCCCGGTGCGCTGCCGACGCAGTGGATGTGCGTCCGGGAGATCGCGTCCATGGCCGGGTTGTCCAGCCGGACCGGCTGCAGGAAGCAGCGCACCGATTCGTCCGACAGCATGGTGCGCAGCCACGCGGTGTCTGCCGGGTCGGTCACCCCGAACAGACCCGTGGGCGCGGGCATTTCCGGCACGGGCGGGATGCGCCAGGGGGCGTCGGAGGCGGCGGCCGCGTCGATGAGCCGCTGTGTCATGTCCGGTATGACGTCCCGTGCGCTCTCGCCGTCGGTCGGGACCATCGCGTCGACGTAGACGAGATGCGCGATCCGGTCCGGGACCTCGTTGGCCGCGCCGGATATGACCATCCCGGCGTAACTGTGCCCGACCAGGACCACGTCGGTGAGATCCTGCTCGCCGAGGAGAGCGACGACGTCGCCGATGTGGGTGTCCAGGCTGACGTCCGCAGTGAGCAGGTGTTCCTTCTCGCCGTGGCCGGTCAGCGAAGGGGCGAACACCCGATGCCCGGCCCGGGTCAGCAAGGGAACCACCCGGTCCCAGACGCGCCCGCTGTGCCAGGCGCCATGGACGAGAACATAGGTTTTCGTGTGCGGCGTACTCATGTGGAAAAACGCTACTGAGCCGATAGGTACCTCCTGGTAACCTTCGGCTATGCAGGAGTCAGCCGGAAGCGTCTTCCTCGCCGACTGCCCCGCCCGGCTCGCCATCGACATCATCACCAACAAATGGGCCGTCGTCGTCCTGTTCGCCCTCAGCCGCAGGCCCCGTCGGCACGGGGAACTCGTCGACCTCATCGGCGGCATCTCCCGCAAGGTGCTCACCCAGACACTGCGCAGACTTCAGAGCTACGGCCTGATCGAACGCCGCGTCTACGCCGAGGCACCCCCGCGGGTCGAATACAGTCTCACCGACCTCGGTCAGACCCTCACCGAACCCATCGCCGCCTTGACCGACTGGGCGAAGACGCATGGCGCCGCCGTCGCCGACTTCCAGGAAGCGGCGCGGCAGGACAGCACCTCCGGCACCTGACCCGTGACCGCCACCGGACAGGTGATCGACAAGGGCACCCCTCGCGACCCGCAACGGCGCCCGACGACAGTGTCGTGGTGTTCCCGGAGGGAGGGCCCCATGCCGGACAGCGCCGTGGCCACGGTCGCGGCCGGTGCTCGACGGCCGGCCGCGCCGAGCACCGGCCTCCCCGGGCCCACCGGCCCGCGACTCGCCGAAAGGGGCCCCGGCCGGCGGCCCCGCCCCTGCTCGCCCACTCCGGAAGAGATGATGACCAGCGCCCCGACCGCCGACACGACGGCCCTCATATCCGACCCCGCACAGGCCCAGCGCCACATCCTGCGCGTCCTGGTCGCCTCCCAGATCCTCAGCGGCGCGGGTCTCGCCGCAGGCGTCACCGTCGGCGCCCTCCTCGCCCAGGACATGCTCGGTACCACCAGCCTCTCCGGGCTCCCCAGCGCCCTGTTCACCGCCGGCTCCGCGCTCACCGCCGCCGTCGTCGGCCGCGTCTCCCAGACCCGCGGTCGCCGCCCGGGGCTCGCCACCGGCTACCTCACCGGTGCCATCGGCTCCGCCGGGGTCATCGCCGCCGCCGTGCTGGACAACCCGGTCCTGCTGTTCGTCGCCCTGTTCGCCTACGGCGCGGGCACCGCCACCAACCTCCAGGCGCGCTATGCCGGAGCGGACCTCGCCGCCCGCGGCCACCGGGCCCGCGCGGTCTCCACCGTCCTCGTCGCCACCACCCTCGGCGGAGTCACCGGCCCCAACCTCGCCGCCCCCGCCGGCACCTTCGCCAAGCACCTCGGCGTTCCGAGCCTCGCCGGGCCCTTCCTCCTCTCCGGCACCGCGTACGCGCTGGCCGCGCTCGTCCTCGCCGTCTGGCTGCGGCCCGACCCGCTGCTCCTGGCCCGAGCCGTCGCCCGGGCCGAGGAAACCGGCGCCGCGCCCCACCCGGCCGGCGCCGGCGCCGCGGATGCCGCCGACCCGGGCGAGGGCCGGGGCGGCGTGGTCCTCGGCGCCCTGGTCATGGTCCTCACCCAGCTCGTCATGGTCTCGATCATGACGATGACGCCGGTCCACATGCACGACCACGGCCATGGCACGGCCACCTCCGGCCTCGTCATCGCCGTCCACATCGGCGCCATGTACCTGCCCTCCCCGCTGACCGGCCGGCTCGTCGACCGCTGCGGGCGGACGAAGGTCGCCCTCGCCTCGGGCGTCACCCTGCTGGCCGCGGGCGTCCTCGCGGCCGCCGCGCCCGGCGGCTCCGTCGCACTGCTCGCGCTCGCGCTCGGACTGCTCGGCCTGGGCTGGAACCTCGGTCTCGTCTCCGGAACCGCGATCATCACCGACACCGTCCCGCTCGCCACCCGCGCCAGGACCCAGGGCATGGTCGACGTCTCCATCGCCATCGCGGGCGCCACCGGCGGCATGGCCTCCGGCATCATGGTCGCCGCCACCGGCTACCCCGCCCTCGCCCTGACCGGCGGCGCCCTCGCCCTGGCCCTCCTGCCCGCCATTGCCGCCACCGCCTACCGCCGATGAGGCCGGGAAGGGTTCGTGGGGCCCGAGCCGGAGGGGGAAGACGACGCCGACGGCCCGCACCGCGTCCGGCCGCCGGCGTCACCGCGTACACGTCCCGGCCCCGGCGGTCCCGTGACTGGCGCGGACGCGAACGGCCGGGTTCCGTGCGGTGCCGGCGCCCGGGCTTCCCCGCCCGGACGCCGGAATCCCAGGGCGTCAGGAGGTGAGATAGGCCTCCACCTCGCTGAACTGCCCGGCCGGCCAACCGGTGTTGGCACTGACCGACAGCCGCAGGTACCGCAGGTTCGTGCCGCTCGGCAGGGACACCGTGGCGGTGTTGCCGGTGGCCGGGTCGAATCGGTAACCCTGGGAGCCGACCACGGTGGAGTAGTTCGAACCGTCGGTGCTGCCGAGCACGGTGATGGTCTGGGTGCGGGCGCCCCACGCCGAGGACGGCGGCAGCTTCAGCACCAGCCGGCGCACCGCGTACGACGAACCGAGGTCGACCGTCAGGGATTGCGGGAAGGCGTTGTTCGCCGACTCCCAGTACGAGTTGGCGTCGCCGTCCACCGCCTTGCCGGGCGTGTAGACGTCCTGGGAACCGGTCGCCGTGGCCGGACGGCCCTTGGCGAGATTGCGGTTGGGGTCGGGCGCGGGGTTCCCCTGGCCGGGCTGCGGCCAGGTGGAGCAGTCCGACCAGGTGCTGGACCAGCCGGAGTTGCCGCCGCCGTCGGTGAGGGTGAAGGAACCGGAGTTCGCCGGGTACGGGCAGTTGTACACCCCGGCCGCGCCGACGCCGGTCGCGGTGACGTTCTTGAACGTGGCCGCCCCCTGCGCCTCTCCCTGGACCACGACCGTGCCGGTGTTCCGCACCGTCGCGCCGGTCACGTTGACGTTGCGCACGGGGTAGCCCTGCCCGCCGCCGGAGACGAACTCGAAGGCGCTGTACGGGCTGTCGGTGATCGTGGTGTCGGTGATGTTCACGGTGGCGTTGATGGCGCTGTCGTACGAGTCGACGCGCAGCGCGCCCATCGGATGGTTCCAGTTGGGGTTGAGCGCGCCGGTGCGCACCAGGGTGTTGCCGTCGACCGTGATGGTGCCGGACAGCGGCGAGAACGGGTCCATGAACTTCTGGTTGGAAATGGCGATACCGCTGCCCAGGGCGTTGGTGTCGGAGACCAGGTTGTTGCGCACCGTGATGTCGGTGCCGCCGTAGATGGCGATGCCGTTGGCGAGGTTGGGCTGGGAGACGGTGTTGTTCTCGAAGCTGGAATTGGTGTCCGGGGCGTACAGCGACCACATGGCGAGGGAGTCGTCGCCCTGGTTGCGCAGGAAGTTGTTGCTGACCCGGACGCCCCTCGCGGTGCCGTTGAGGTTGATGCCGTCGGCGGTGGTGTCGAGGATGCGGTTGTTCTCCACGACCAGGTTGTCATTGGTGCCGGTCAGCCACAGTCCGCACTTGAGGTGCTGGATCCACATGCCGGAGACGGACGAGTTCGGGCCGAGTGAGCCGTTGACGAAGTTGTCCGGGCTGGAGTCGACGCGCTCGGTGACCTCCCCGATCACCGCGAAGTCCTTGATGTGGACGTTCCCGGCGGAGCTTGACTGGTCGACGAACCGGGAGGTGTGCACGACGGAGTACCAGCTGCCCGCCCCTTGCAGGGTGACGTTCTGTACGCCGCCGAGGGAGGAGGTGAGCCGGTAGTCGCCCGGTGGGATCCACACCGTCCCGCCCTGGGCGGCGGCGATGGCGTCCCGGAAGGCCTGGGTGGAGTCGCCGTTGCCGCTGGGGTCGGCGCCCTTGGAGACGACGGACACCGAACCGGACGGCTGTGTGCCGGCCGCGGCGACCTGTTCGAAGTCGGCGACGTCGACGGTGACCTGGGTGCTGGTCGCCACGAACGCGACCTTGTCACCGGCCTGGACGTTCTGTCCCAGCAGCAGCCGGGCGTTGTCGAAGAAGTGGTGCGTCTTGCTGCCGGTGATCCAGCCGGTGTCGACGTACGAGTACTTGGACGTCACCGGAAGGGACTTGGCCAGCTTGGTGCCGTTGACGTACACGTCGAGCGAGCCGGACTGGCCGTCGGGGACGCTGTAGGAGACGTTCACCGCGTTGGCCGCCCGCGGCACGGTGAACTCCACCCGCTGCCCCGCGGACAGTCGTACGGCCTGCCGGCCGGACGCCTCCGAGGCGAGGGTGCCCTGGGTGTAGTCCGGGCCGATCTTCGTGCCGGTGGTGGTGGCCGACTCGGCCTCGACCGAGGTGAAGGGCAAAGTGGCGCCCGCGGCCGCGTGCGCGGCGGGGGCCACCGTGACGAGCATGCCCGCGGCGAGGGCGACGACCGCCCCCACGGCTGGCATGCGCCTGACATATCTGAGGGTGCTGCTGTGCATGAGCTGTTCCCTTCGTGGTGGGGGTTCGCGGGACAGCGGTGCGCCGCGGCTCAGGCGTGCAGCCAGGCCGCGGTGTCCTGCGGCAGCCGGCCCGTGTCGTCCAGCGGGCCGCTGCTGAGCAGGAGTTCCGAGTGCGCGGGGAGGTCGGCGGGGGTGGCGGAGAAGTTGACCACGCAGATCGCGCCGCCCGCGCGGGAGAAGGCCAGGACGTCGTCGGGGGCGGGGAGCCAGGTGAGGGGGCCGGTGCCGAAGCGGGGGCGCAGGGCGATGGCCCTGCGGTAGAGGGTGAGCATGGAGCCGGGGTCGCGCTCCTGGTGGTCGGCCGCGTACGACGGCCAGTCGGCCGGCTGCGGCAGCCACGGTTCGCTCTGTGAGCCGAACCCCGCATACGGCATGCCGGCGTCCCACGGCAGCGGCACCCGGCAGCCGTCGCGGCCGGGATCGGTGCCGTGCGAACGGTGGTACATCGGATCCTGTATGCGGTCGACCGGGATCTCTGCCTCCGGCAGCCCCAGTTCCTCCCCCTGGTACACGTACACCGACCCGGGCAGCGCGAGGGACAGCAGGGCGGCCGCCCGTGCCCTGCGGGTGCCGAGCGTCGGATCGGTCGGGGTGCCGAAGGCCTTGGTGGCGAAGTCGAAGGCGGTGTCCTCGCGGCCGTAGCGGGTGACCGTGCGGGTGACGTCGTGGTTGCACAGCACCCAGGTGGCGGGGGCGCCGACCGGGGCGTGTTCGGCGAGGGTGGTGTCGATCGAGGCGCGCAGCCGTCCGGGGTGCCACGGGCAGGAGAGGAAGGAGAAGTTGAAGGCGGTGTGGAGTTCGTCGGGGCGCAGATAGCGGGCGAAGCGTTCGGCGTCGGGGAGCCACACCTCGCCGACGAAGACGCCGTCGTAGGCGTCGGCGACGGCGCGCCAGGAGCGGTAGATGTCGTGGAGTTCGTCGCGGTCGACGAAGGGGTGCGGCTCCGGGTGCGTGGCCAGGTCGGGGAGGTGCGGGTCCTTGGCGAGCAGGGCCGCGGAGTCGATGCGGACGCCGGCGACACCCCTTTCGAACCAGAAGCGGAGGATGTCCTCGTGTTCCTGGCGGACGGTCGGGTGCGCCCAGTTGAGGTCGGGCTGCTCGGGGGTGAACAGGTGCAGGTACCAGTCGCCGTCGGGCAGCCGGGTCCACACCGGTTCGGTGGTGCCGGCGAACTGCGACGGCCAGTCGTTGGGCGGGAGTTCACCGTGCGGGCCGCGGCCGGGCCGGAAGTGGAACAGGTCCCGCTCGGGGCTGCCGGGACCGGCGGCGAGGGCCGCCTGGAACCAGGGGTGCTGGTCGGAGACGTGGTTGGGGACGATGTCGACGATGGTGCGGATGCCCAGCCCGCGGGCCTCGGCGATGAGTTTCTCCGCCTCGGCGAGGGTGCCGAACGCCGGGTCGATGGCGCGGTAGTCGGCGACGTCGTAGCCGCCGTCCTTCATCGGTGACCGGTACCAGGGGTTGAACCACAGCGCGTCCACGCCGAGTTCGGCCAGGTAGGGCAGCCGGGAGCGGACGCCCGAGAGGTCGCCGGTGCCGTCGCCGTCGCCGTCGGCGAAGCTGCGGACGTAGACCTGGTAGATGACGGCGTCGCGCCACCAGTCGTGGCTGCCGGGGGCATGGGTGGGCTGTCCCACTGAGCTTGCCTTTCTGTAGACGTGCGGTCGGCGTCAGCCCTTGGTGCTGCCCGCGCTGATCCCGGCGATGATGTGCCGCTGGAAGACGAGGAACAACGCCACCATCGGGATGCCGGCGATCACCATCGCGGCGAGGAGCACGGTGAGCTGGATGTTCTGCGACAGCTGGACCAGGGCCACGCTGATCGGCTGTTTGTCGGTGTCGGAGAAGACCATCAGCGGCCACAGGAAGTCCTGCCACACGGCGACCAGCGCGAAGATGGACACGACACCGAGGACCGGCCGCGACATGGGCAGGACGACGGACCACAGGGTGCGCAGCTTCCCGGCGCCGTCGATCTCGGCGGCCTCCAGCACGTCACGGGGCAACTGGTCGAAGAACCGTTTGAGCAGATAGAGGTTGAAGGCGTTGGCGACGGCCGGCAGCCAGATGGCGAGCGGGTCGTTGAGCAGGCTGGTGTGCAGCAGCGGAAGATCGGCGACGGTGAGGTACTTGGGCACGACGAGCGCTTGGGCCGGGACCATGAGGGTGGCGAGGATGCCGCCCAGGATCACCTTGCCGAAGGCGGGCCGCAGCTTGGACAGGGCGTAGGCGGCGGCCGTGCAGAACACCAGTTGGAGGGCCCAGGCGCCGGCCGCCTGGACGACGGTGTTCCACAGGTGCCGCGGGAGCTGCATCAGGTCCCAGGCGTCGGTGTAGGCACCGGTGTGCCAGTGCTCCGGCACGAGCGTCGGCGGGATCCGGGCCACCTCGTCGGGGGACTTCATCGCGCCGGTGACCATCCAGTAGACCGGGAAGAGGAAGGCCAGCGCGAAGAGGACGACGACGGCGGTGAACACCGTCCAGTAGATCGCCTTGCCGCGTGGGCGGGCGAGGGTGGCCGGGGAGATCAGGGTGCGGGTGGCGGTCACGCGGTGTCCCCCTCGTTGCGGGTGAGCCGCAGATAGACGGCGGAGAAGATGCCGAGCAGCAGCAGGAGCAGCACGCTGAGGGCGCAGGCGCCGCCGAAGTCGTTGTAGAGGAAGGCGTATTTGTAGATGAGGTAGAGGACGGTGACGGTGGCGCTCTCGGGGCCGCCGCCGGTGATGACGAACGGCTCGGTGAACACCTGCATGGTGGCGATGATCTGAAGGAGCATCAGCATCAGGATCACGAACCGGGTCTGCGGGATCGTGACGTGCCGGATGCGCTGGAGGAGGCCGGCGCCGTCGAGTTCGGCGGCCTCGTACAGCTCGCCGGGGATGGACTGCAGGGCGGCCAGGTAGATGAGGACGGTGCCGCCCATGTTGGCCCAGGTCGCCACGATCACCAGGGAGACGAGCGCGGTGTCGGTGCCGTTGGACCAGTTCGAGGTGGGCAGGTGCGCGAAGCGCAGCGCCTCGTTGGCGAGGCCGGCTCCCGGGTCGTAGAACCACTTCCACAGCAGGGCGCTGACCACTGGCGGGATCATCACCGGCAGGTAGACCACGACCCTGAAGAAGGCCTTGGCGTGCCGGAGTTCGTTGAGGACGAGGGCGAGGAGGAAGGGGACGGCGAAGCCGATGAGCAGGGCGAGCAGGGTGAAGGAGAAGGTGTTGCGCCAGGCGGCGGCGAATTCCGGGTCGTGCAGGACACGGGTGAAGTTGGCGGTGCCGACCCACTGGGGCGGGGAGCCCGGGGTGTACTTCTGGAAGGCGATCACGACCGCGCGGATCGCCGGGTACCAGGAGAACAGTGCGAAGCAGAGCAGGCCGCCGAGGAGGAACGCGTAGGCGCGGGCCTGGTCGAGCAGGCGGTGCCGCCCCCGCTTCCTTGCCTGGGGCGGCACGGGGGCCGGGGAGGCGGCGGCCGCCGTCGGCTGTCGTTCGGCCGTCTTCGTCATGGCGGTCAGCTCCGGGCGAGAATGCCGTCGATCTTGCCGGACGCGTCCTTGAGGAGCTGGTCGATGTCGGCGTCCTTGTTGGTGAGGACGGCGGAGACGGTGCCGTCGAGGACGGAGTAGATCTGCTGCGCGTTCGGCGGCTCGATCTTCATCCGGAGTTCGGCGTTGCCGTCGAGGAAGGGCTGGTAGTTCTTCACCGGGACGTTGGCGTTGGCCTTCTTGATCGCCTGGTCCTTGGCGTCGGCGGCGCCGGTGAACAGGCGCGGCTCGGGCAGGCCGACAGGGGCGTTGTTCCGCTTGGCGCGGGCGTAGTCGCCGAGGAAGCCCTTGCCGGGGGTGAGGTACATGTGCTCCAGCCACTTGAGGCCGGCGCGGATCTGGGCGGGCGAGTCGTGCTTGTTGAACATGTAGCCGTCGCCGCCGATCAGGGTGCCCTGGCCGCCGGGCATGGGGCCGATGGCGATGTCGTCGTAACGGGCGCCCTTCTCCTTGACGAGGATCGGGATGTTGTCGGGTGCGGCCAGGTACATGCCGAGCTTGCCGGCGCCCATCAACTGCTGTGCGTCGTTGATGACGAGGAGCTGTTTGCTGCCCATGGAGTTGTCGTTCCACCGCATGTCGTGCAGGTTCCGCAGGACGGCGTGGCCCTCGGGAGTGTCGACGGTCGCCTTCTTGCCGTCGGCGCTGACGACGTCGCCGCCCTGGGAGTACAGCTCGGCGGTGAAGTGCCAGCCGCCCTGGTTCTGGGCGCTGTAGTCGGCGTACCCGACGGTGCCGTTGCCGAGGGCGGCGATCTTCTTGGCGTCGGCGCGGACCTCGTCCCAGGTGGTGGGGGGCTGGTCGGGGTCGAGGCCGGCCCGCTCGAACAGGGCGCGGTTGTAGATCAGCCCCATGCTGTATCCGGTACGCGGTATGCCGTACACCTTCCCGTTCACCGTGTAGATGTCGCGCAACTGCTTCTGGAGCGTGCCGTAGCTCTTCATCTCCTTGAGGTACGGCGTGAGGTCCGCGGCCTGGTTGATGTCCACGACATGCCCGACGTCGGTGAAGTACGTGTAGAACACGTCCTCCATCTGGCCGCCGGCGAGCTTGGCGTCGAACGTCTTGGGGTCCTCGCAGGGGAAGGCGTCGTGGGTGACGACGTCGATGTCCGGGTTCTGCCGCTCGAAGGAGGCGACGTCCGCGTCGAAGAACTTCCGGTCGGTTCTGGCACTCTTCGGTGGCTCGCAGTTGACGGTGATGCGCGTCTTGCCGCTCGCCGAGCCGTCGCCGCCCGAACCGCAGGCGGTGGCGGCGAGGGCGAGGGAGGAGCAGACGCCGATCGCGACGAAGGTGCGGCGGAACCCGGTGCTTGTCATCGATGGACCCCTTGGTGGCACTCATGGCGGGAGCAGTGGGCGCGGCACACTCAAGCACCGCCGACAAGGGTCCGCAAGATGTCGCGCGAGTTCTGTAATTATTTGACAGTGGGCTGGATGTACTGGGGTCTCAGTCGCGCGGTGCTTGCCCGGTCGATCCGCGCACCACCAGTTCGGGTTCGAACAGCAGCTCCTCGGCGGGTACGGCGGTGCCGCCGATCTGCGCGTTCAGCAGTTCCACGGCCGCGCGCCCCATGGCCTCGATGGGCTGGCGGACGGTGGTGAGCGGGGGTTCGGTGCAGTTCATGAACGCCGAGTCGTCGTAGCCGACCACGGAGATCCGGCCCGGCACGTCGCAGCCCTTGCGCCGGGCGGCCCGGATCGCGCCGAGGGCGAGGGGGTCGCTGGCGCAGATGATGCCGGTGACGCCCCGGTCGATCAGCCGGGAGGCGGCGGCGTGCCCGCCCTCGATGGAGAAGATGGCCCGGGCGACTCGCTCTTCCGGCAGACCGCCGGTGAGGTCGTGCGCGGCGGCCAGTTTGCGGGCGGAGGGCATGTGGTCGCCGGGGCCGAGGACCAGTCCGATGCGTTCGTGACCGAGCGAGGCCAGGTGCCGCCAGGCCTGTTCGACGGCGACCGCGTCGTCACAGGACACGCCCGGGAAGCCGAGGTGTTCTATGGCCGCGTTGACCAGGACGACGGGGATGTTGCGGTCGGCGAGCAGCCGGTAGTGGTCGTGCGGGGCGTCGGCCTGGGCGTAGAGGCCGCCGGCGAAGACGACGCCGGACACCTGCTGCTGGAGCAGCAGTTCGACGTAGTCCGCCTCCGAGACGCCGCCCTTGGTCTGGGTGCACAGCACGGGGGTGAGCCCGAGCTGGGCGAGCGCACCGCCGATGACCTCGGCGAACGCGGGGAAGATGGGGTTCTGCAGCTCGGGCAGGACCAGGCCGACGAGCCGGGCGCGCTCACCGCGCAGTTGAGTGGGGCGCTCGTAGCCCAGGACGTCGAGGGCCGTCAGCACGGCCTGCCGGGTGGCGTCGGAGACTCCGGGCCTGCCGTTGAGCACCCGGCTGACCGTGGCCTCGCTGACCCCTACCTTCTTCGCCACTTCCGCAAGTCGTCGCGTCATGCGCGCAAGAATAGCGCGGATTACGTAAGCGGCTTGCGTAAACTCGGCACGGGGCAACGGGGGCGGCGAGCGAGGCCGCGAGCGCCATGCCCCCGTGGGTCTCAGTCGTCGCCCGAGGCAAGCGTGAGCGCGAGTCGTCCGAGCAGGCCGGCGAGTTGGGTCTGCTCGTCCGCGCTGAGCCCGGCCAGAAGCCGGCGCTGGTTGTCCAGGTGGACGGCGATGAGTTCGTCGGTCAGTTCGACGCCCTCGGGAGTGAGGGTGATGAGGCGTCCGCGCGAATCGCTCCGGTCCACGGATCTGCCGACCAGCCCACGGGCTTCGAGCCGGTCCACCCGCTTGGTGATCGCGCCGGTGGTGACCAGGACGGTGCGGCTCAGTTCGCCCGCGGACAGGGAGTAGGGGGCCCCTGCGCGTCGTAGCGCCGCGAGCACGTCGAAGTCGCCGCTGCCCAGCTCCGCGGCCGCGAACGGCGGGCGCAGCCGCTGATCCAGTGCGCTGGTGAGCCGGAAGAGCCGACCGATGACGAGCATGGGTGCCGCGTCGAGATCGGGCCTCTCGCGTTTCCACTGTTCGACGATGGCGGCGATGGGATCGGGCTGCATGGCTTCCATTGTATCTTCCGCGGATGATAATTTATCTTCCATGGAAGATATGCTTGCTCGGCGAGCCACCCCGTCCGTCGTGTGTTACTTCGACCCCGCCTGTCCCTTCGCCTGGACCACCTCCCGGTGGCTGCTCGAAGTCGAACGGTTTCAGCCGATCGACCTGCGCTTCCGGATCATGAGCCTGTCCGTGCTCAACGAGCACCGCGAACTCGAGCCCTGGTACCGCGAGTTCAACGACCGTGCCTGGGGCCCCGCCCGGGTCTGCGCGGCCGCCGAAACCCTGCACGGCGAAGCCGTCCTGCGTGACCTCTACACCGCGCTCGGCCGACGTGTGCACGTGGACGGTGACAAGGACTACGACGCGGTCATCGCCGACTCCCTCGACGAACTGGGGCTGCCCCGGTCCCTGGCCGAGGCCGCGCGCACCGACGAATTCGACGCGGCCCTGCGCGCCGGCCACCAGGCCGGTCAGGAAGCGGTCGGCGAGGAGGCCGGGACGCCCGTCGTCACCGTGGACGGCGTCGGCTTCTTCGGTCCCGTCCTCACCTCCATACCGCGGGGCGAGGAGGCGGTCCGGCTGTTCCAGGCCCTCCGGACGCTGGCCGGGACGGGCGCGTTCGCCGAGCTGAAGCGGGGGCGCGGTGCGCTCGACCTCCGCTGAGGCCGGTGTTCGTGCCCGCCGCCTCGTCACCGCCGGCCTGGCCGGCTCGATCGGTGACGGCATGTACGTACCGCTGACGATGCTGTTCGTCCACTCGCTCACCGGTCTGTCCCTGACATCGATCGGTGCGGGCCTGACGATCGCCGGGCTCTGCGCGCTGGCGTTCATGCCGGCCGTGGGCGCCGCGATCGACCGGTTCGGCGGCCGGCGGGTGCTCGTCGGTGTCCTCGCGTTACGCGCGATCGGGTTCGCCGCCTACCCGTTCGCCGACTCCTACCCCGCCTTCCTGGCGGTCGCCCTGGTGGTCGCGGTGGGGATGTGGGCTACGTCGCCCAGCCAGCAGGCGCTCATCGGCGACATCGCCCAGGGCGCCGAGCGTGACCGGCTCCTGGCGTGGGACCGCAGCCTGCGCAACGCCGGGATGGGATGCGGCAGCCTGGCGGCGGCGGGCCTGCTGGCGCTGAACGGCACCACCGGCTTCATCGCGGCCGCGGAGGTGCTGGCGGTGGTCTTCGCCGTCGCCGCGGTACTGGTGATCCGGATTCCGCACGTCCGCGGCCGCGCCGAACCGCCCGGGGCCCCCGAGGGGTACCGACAGGTGCTCGCCGACCGGCCCTACCTGCTCATCACGGCGGCCAATTCCCTGATCGCCTTCGGCTACACCACCCAGGCCATGGCCCTGCCGGTCTTCCTCACCCGCGATGTCGCCCTGCCCGACGCCCTGGCCGGGGTGGTCTTCGCGGTCAACACCGCTCTCGTCGCCGTACTCGGCGTCCCCGTCGCCCGTCTGACCCTGCGCGCCAGGCGCACGCGCGCGGCCGCGCTCGGCGCCGTCGTCTTCGCGCTGTCCTTCGCCGCCTTCGCCGTCCTCCCCCGGTTCGTCAGCGGTCCGGACGCCATCGTCGCCGTGCTCGCGGTGGCGGTGCTTTACACCGCCGGGGAACTCGTCCACTCCTCGCCCTCGCTGGGCCTGTCCGTCCAGGCCGCACCCGATCACCTGCGGGGACGGTACTTGTCGGTCTACCAGCTGTCCTGGTCGGTCTGCCGTACCGTCGCGCCCCTGCTGCTGGGGTTCCTGCTCGACACGGGGCAGTGGCACCTGTGGGCGGTTCTCGCGCTGATGGTTCTCTCCGGTGCGGCGATCCTGCTGGGCACCGAGCGCTCGCTGCCGCCGCACGCGGTCATCGCCGGCCGGGCCCCCGCCGCCACGGCTTCCCGACCAGTCCGGCGTCAAGGGCGTCCGGCGCGGCGGTGATCGCGGATCCGTGGATTACCCGGCGAGGACGGGGCCGGCGTTCGTACGATCCGGACACAAGGTGCGGCGGACGGCCGGGACGCACGAGCCGACCCGTCGAACACGGAGGAGAGGATGGGACGTTGGCGGACTACGCGTGGAGGTACGGCCATGAGGGTGTGGACCTCGAAGAGCTGTCACGGCTGTACCGGATAGCACCGCTGGGCCACAAGCCGCCCGAGGCACTCGCCACGGTGTTCGGCAACAGCCGCTACACCTGCTTCGTTTACGCCGCCGACGTGCTCGTCGGGGCGGGGCGCGCGCTGGCCGACGGCGGCGACTGCGCCTACATCGCCGATGTGGCCGTCCATCCCGACCACCAGGGACGGGGCCTTGGCGCCGACATCATCCGCAAGCTGCTGGAGTCGGCGCGGGGCCACAAGAAGATCATCCTCTACGCCAACCCCGGCACCGAGTCCTTCTACCGGAGACTCGGATTCCTCCACATGAACACCGCCATGGGGGTCTGGGCCGATCCTGAGCGTGCGGTGGAGAACGGACTGCTCCGGCCGGAAACCTGACAGATCCGGGATCACGGCAGCCGTCCCCGTGCGCCCGCCTGGTGCCACCGACACGGGATGGACCAAGCTGGCCCGATGGACTGGTTGCCACTGCTCTCCACCCTGGCCGGGGCCGCGATCGGCATCGTCGCCACGCTCATCGCCGATCGCAATCGCTGGAAGCACGACGACGACAAGGAGGCCCTGCGACTGCGGCTCGACATCTACACGCAGTACACCACCACCGTGAAGGTCCTCGGCGAGACCCTGCGGGCGCTGGCCGGGCGGGATCACCCCTCCCCCGACGAACGGGCGCTCGCGCTGCGGGACGCCTTTCGCGACTCGGGCATAGCCATAGCGTCGGAACGGATGTGGCTCATCGCGCCCCAGCCCGTCGTCAAGGCGTCCAACGACGTGTTCCACTGCCTGCGACGCATCTGCGAGGGCTATATCGCCGGCACCGCCGTCAGCAGCCCGGAGGATCGCGCCCGCTGGGAGGCGCGCGGCAAGGCGGCCGCCAAAATGCGCCGACTCATGCGGGACGACCTCGGCGTTGGCCCGCTCGCCGAACGCCACAGTCCCCTCCTCGACGACTACAACGATCCCGCCGCGTAGTGCCGTGCGCGGCGAGACCGCGGCTGCGGCGCGCACCCCGCTCCGACTCTCGCCCGAACTCCGCGCCCATCCCGTCGAACTCCATCGAAACCCATCGAACAAGGCGTCACCCGGCCTCGTGTGGAACGATTCGCCTTCCCCGTCCGGGGGACAAAGCGTCTACCTCGCCATTTTCAGGGGCATCGCTGGCACTGACCGTAGTAGCACCCAGAAGAGAGAGATCCCAGTGTCTGCTCGCTCCCTCACGGCAGCCCTCGGCGCTGCCTGCAGCGCCCTCGTCCTGCTGCTGGCCGCACCGGGTTCGGCCTCGGCGGCAACCGGCCAGTTCCGCTACACCTACACCACCGCCCAGGGATACGAAGCCGTCGGCTTCCTGAACAATCCGGCCAGCGGCGAGTGCATCAATCTGCGCGGCCCGGCCTCCGAGCCGGGTTCATTCAGCCGGGCGCCCAAGAACCGTACAGACGCCACCGCCACCGTTTTCCTCGACGCCGACTGCGAGGGCGACACCTACTACACCCTGCCTCCCGGCGCGGGAGCCGGTGACCGCCTCCTCCTGCGCTCCGTCGTCTTCTCCTGACGGGGGTGCTCGCCGAGGAAACCGGCACGGCGGCGTTCGGCCTCTGACGGGTCGACCGTGCATGGCCGCGTCCACGCCTCCTGGCATGTCGTGGGGGCGTGGACGTCGGTACGGCAGCAAAGTCCTAGGCCAAGCCCCAGTTCCCGGAGTGTCCGCACGCGGTCCAGGCGACTGACGGCGTCGGCGTCGTACCGGCGGCAGCCGGCACGGTGCAGACCATCCGGTTCTACTCCGATCGCGGAATCGTGACCGTCTCCCTTTACGGGAGACTCAAGCTCCCTGCCTCTCGCGCCGTTGGTGACGGCCCGCCGTAGACGCCGCGCGCCCCCTCGGCGACGAGTTGCGTCAGGCCGACGGCCACCGCGTCCGCTGCAGTCATGGCGCCGCGCCCCGACCGCCGGTCGGACGAAGAGGGCGAGGGAGAGTGGGGCTCGGATGTCAGAGGTGGCAAGTAGCCTCAGGCGCGTGGGAATTAAGATCGATGTGGTGGTGGACTATCCGGTCAACGACGAGGTGGAGAGGGTGCTCGGGTTGGCCGAGGCCGTCGGGGAGCCCGTCACGGTCACGTTCGTCTGGGAGGGGGGTGAGGAGCCGGAACGCGCGGTGCTTGTGCCCGCCGCCACGCTGGCGCTCTGGGAGCATTGGGCCCCGACCGCCTACGAGGCGAGTTCCGCCGGGGACGAGAAGCAGGCCGTGGCGAAGGAGCCGGAGCCGGCCCATCCAGCGGAGTTCGGGGCGTTCACGCTCTTCCGCCGTCGTGCCGGCGGGCGCACGGCGGTCGCTCGCGCAGGGGTTGTGGTCGCCGAACTCCTCGACCCCGACGAGGCACACTGGCTCCGGGAGAAGGCCCGCACTGTCCGCCAGAGCTTCATGGATCCAAAACAGAGGGCGGCGTTCGAGGAGTTCCTCGCCCGGCAGGCGGCCCTCCACGAGCAGTGACACCCCCGGCCGCCGGGCGGCCCGCCTCAACGCGGGAGTCGGATCACCGTGCCGGATCCTGCGGCACGACCGTGGTGACGGAATGCGCCTGAGAACCGCTTGAGTACCCATGCTCCCTTGCGACCGCACCTGGCTGCCACCAGCGGGAGCCAGACGCTGACACCTCAGGTGTGGATCAGATACGGAAGAGCGACCCGACGAACTCCGTCAGCATCCGTTCCTTCAGTCGGGGCGGCAGTGCGTCGAGCAGGGCCAGGACCGGTGCCGTCCGGGACGGCAGGCCCTGTTCGCCGTCCAGGCCGGCGAAGGCCAGGAAGCCCGCCACGTCCTCGGGTGTGAGGGTCTCGGGGTCGAGGGTGGCGGCCAGTTCGGTCAGTGCGGGGTCCACGGTCACCGCCTCGCACGCGCGCGCCGCCGTCACCGACTCGGCGAGGTCCGCCAGCAGTGGCGCTACCCGGTCGCTGGTCGCCGGGGTCAGCGTCAGATGCAGATTGGGTGGGAGGCCGTCGCAGGACAGCTGCGGCTGGAGGTACCAGCCGCGCTCCCGCATCTCGTCCGCCACGTGCAGCACCAGGCCCAGATCCGGCGTGCCGGCGGGACCGAGCACGGTGAACGCGACGAGGCTGCCCGCGGGGTCGCCGAGCACCCGGATGCCGTCGATCGCCCGCAGGCCGGGGAGCAGCCGGTCGGCGGCCACCGCCACCCGGCGGGCCAGCGCGGTGTACCCGTCGTGGCCGAGGTGGTGCAGCACCGCCCACGCCTGCGCGAGCAGTCCGCCGGACTTGGTGCCCTGCACGGTGGGGTTGACGACCGGATAGCCGGGCCAGCCCGCGTACGCGAAGTACTGGTGGCGTCGCAGCTCGGCGTCCCGGTACAGGACGACCGAGGCGCCCTTGTCGGCATAGCCGTACTTGTGCAGGTCCACCGAGATGGAGGTGACGCCCGGAACGGAGAGGCCGAAGGGTTCGACCGGGCGGCCGGTCCGGGCGAGGAACGGCAGGAACCAGCCACCGATACACGCGTCGACATGGCACAGCACACCCCGTTCGGCGGCCGCCGCGGCGATCTCGGCCACGGGGTCCAGCACGCCGTGCGCGTACGACGGCGCCGATGCGACCACCAGCGCGGTCCGGTCGGTGATCGAGTCCGCGACGGCGGCCGCGTCGGCCCGGAACGTCAGCGGGTCGACCGGGACCACCACGGTCTCCAACCCCAGGTAGTGGGCCGCCTTGTGGAAGGCCGCGTGCGCCGTCGAGGGCAGCACCAGTTGCGGCCGGGTCACCCCGCGCACGGCGCGGGCGTGGTCCCGCGCCGTCTTCACGGCCAGCAGGATGGACTCGGTGCCGCCGCTGGTAAAACTGCCCTGTGCGCCGGGCACACCGAGGACCGCGGAGACCGCGCCCACCACGTCGTTCTCCAGCCGGGCCACGCTCGGGAAGACCGTCGGGTCGAGGCCGTTGACCGTGGCGAACACGCCGTACGCGGTGGCGGCCAGCTCGTCGACGTCGGGCAGGCCGGCGTCGTAGACGTAGGCGAACGTCCGGCCGCCCCGGGTCGGTGCGTCGGCGGCGCGCAACTCTCGGAGTTCGGCAAGCAGTTCGCCGGCGGGGCGGCCCGCGGGCAGCGTCGGCGTGGGACGTATGACGCGGGCGGTCGGCTCGGCGGAGTCACGGGGCACGGTCGGTTCCTCTCTGTCTCGGCACGGGGCCTGTTCCCGTGGACGCGTGGCATGGGGGCCGGTGACGGGAGCGGGGGCGCCGGGCTCTGTTCCGGCGGCGGGCGGACCGGCGGTCGCCAGCGGAGTTCATGGAGCAGGTGGCCCCCGGGTCAGCGCGCGGCCACCCCGCGCACGGCGAACCGCAGTTCCTCGAACAGGTGCCGCAGTTCGCCCGGCATGCGGGGCACCACCTCCGCGCCCGCCTCCAACAGGAGCCGGACCCCGCCGCGGAACTCCTTGTCGCTGGTGCGCTCCTCCAGCATCCGCGCCACCTCGGTCAGCGGCACGGCGATGGAGGTCTCGACCTCGTCCGGGAGGCTGTCGAGGTGGACGTCGTCCTCGGTGGGCACGAGATCCACGATGCGGCGGGCGGCTTCCCTGACGACCTGTGGAGCACTGTGGGACGGCATGGTCACTCCATGTAAGTCAGCCGGCCTTCTCGCAACTTGCCGAGAGTGGGCGCGAGTTGGACAGACCCACCGTATCCCCCGTCTCCAGCAGCCACCCGCGTGAGGGGCTTCAGGAGCGCAGGAGGTCGGTCGAGACCGCCCAGAGGCGCTCGGCGAGGGCGGGGTCGAGCGCCCATTCCTTGACGCCGTGGGGATGGCGCGCGAGATCGGCGTCGTTCGGCACGGTGTACGCCTCCCGCGCGTCATCGAGGTAGTGGCCGCCGGAGTGGGCGAAGGCCGGGAAGACGGCCGCGACGATGCTGGTGGCGGCCCCCTGCTCGACCGTCTTGTAGGTGAAGACGCCCGCGGCCTCGGCGGCGTCGAGGGACCGCCTCTGCCGCGGGGTGAAGTTCCGTTGCAGTCCGGTGGCGACGCCGCCCGGGTTCACGGCGTTGGCGACGATCCCGTCCGCCGCCCACAGCCGGGTCGCCTCGACGGCGAACAGGGAGTTCGCCGTCTTCGACTGAGCGTAGGCGATCTGCGGGTCGTAGCCGCGGCGTTCGAAGTGGAGGTCGTCGAAGTCGACGCCCGCGCGCATGTGCGCGGTGGAACTCACCGAGACGATCCGGGCACCGTCGCGGTCACGGGCTCCTCGGGCCAGGGCGTGACGCAGGCCGGTGGCGAGGGCGAAATGGCCGAGGTGGTTGGTCGCGAATTGCAACTCCCAGCCCTCATGGGTTCGTTCGAGACCGCCGGTGACCACGCCCGCGTTGTTGATCAGCAGGTGCAGCGGGCCGCGCCACGCCTCGGCGAAGCGCGCGACGGACGTCCTGTCGGCGAGGTCGAGCCGGACCACTCGGGGCCGGGGCCTTCCCGTGGACCGTGCGATCGCCTCCGCGACGGTGTCGCCCGCGGTGGTGTTCCGGACGGCGAGGGTGACCTCGGCGCCGGCAGCGGTCAGCGCGCGAGCGGTCTCGGCCCCGATGCCCGAGGAACCACCGGTCACGACGGCGCGGACACCGGTCAGATCGAGGCCCCGCAGCACGTCGTCCGCGGTGCTCGCGGCGGTGAAGGGCGTGGAGATGAGCGCAGACTCTGCCATGCCCAGGACTATACAGAGTGAACTTGATTTGTATAGCTCGTATGGCCCTCCTATGCTCGGCCCATGAGCAACCCTGATGCCGGCCACCCGTCCTCGGCGGCCACCGACAGCAGTCGGCGGACCATGGTTCTGGACGCCGCCCTGACCACTTTCGCGCGCTTCGGTTACCGGAAGACCTCGATGGAGGCGGTGGCGCGGGCGGCGCGGATCTCCCGGCCAGGGCTCTACTTCCTCTTCTCCTCGAAGGAGGCGCTGTTCCGTGCCGCCGTCACCCAGGCCCTGGAGCGCGACATCGCAGCGGTCGAACAGGTCCTGGCCGACACCGGACGTCCCCTCCCGGAGCGTCTCCTCGCGGCTTTCGACCAGTGGGCGGGCCGCTACATCGGCCCCTTGGCACGCGAGGTGACGGAGGTCATCGAGGCCAACCCCGATCTGCTCGGCGAGACGGCCGAGACCGCGCCGCGGCGTTTCGAGGAACTGATCACCGATGCGATCGCCGCGGAGACCGGACGGGCAGGGGCGCTCGCCGTCGCGCAGACGATGATCAGCGCGTCGATCGGACTCAAGCACCAGGCGCCGTCGCGGGAGTTCTACCTCGAACGGCTGAAGGTCGCCATCGATCTCCTGTCACGCTGAGCGGAACCGGCCGCACCTCGCCCCGGCCGCCGACCCGTAGTCGGCGGCCGGGGCGCGCGTGCCTCGTGCTATCCGGTCACCGCCCCCGGGTCGACGCCGGTCAGGTCGCAGCTCGCGTGCCACAACCGCGTCGCCGCCAGGGTGTCGGTGAGGTGGTGCCACACCGGTGCGCACCGGGGTTCGCCGCGCAGGCCGAAGACGCGGGGCTCCCACATCCGGCCCTCGGGCACGACCGGGTCGAGCACCGCCCGCACCGCGGGCCACGCGCCGGCGTCCTTGCCCTGGACGAGGAGGGCCGCGGGTGCCGCGCCCAGCCGTGCACCGGCGGTCCGTACGTGGACCGGCGGCCGGGACGGGGTGAGGGAGTCCAGCGCGCCACCGGGGTGGGCCAGCACGCCGGCCACCGTACTGCCGGCGGCGCGCAGGCGGCGGTCGAGTTCGAGGCTGAAGTACATCTGCGCCAACTTGGACCGTCCGTAGGCGCGTTTGGGCCGGTAGTCCTCGCGGGACTGCAGGTCGTCCAGGTCGAGCCGCTCCGACTTCGCCGCGAAGCTGCCCATGGTCACGACGCGGGCCGCCGGTGCGGCCGACAGCAGCGGCATCAGCCACCGGGTCAACGCGAAGTGCCCGAGGTGGTTCGTGCCGAACATCAGCTCATGGCCCTCCCCCGTCTCCCTGCGCGGCGGGTCGTCGAGCGCGACGCCGGCGTTGAGGACCACCGCGTCGAGGCGGTCGACCGCCAGTGATTCCGCCGCTGTGCGCAGCGTCGACAGGTCGGCCAGGTCCATCCGTACGGCGCGCACCCGCGCACCGGTGACCCGTGCGCGTATCGAGGCCATCGCGTTTTCGGCCTTGGCCGGGTTCCGGCTGCCGAGCACGACGGTCGCGCCGGTCGCCGACAACTGCTCCGCGACGAAGTACCCGATGCCGGCGTTGCCGCCGGTGACCAGGAAGGTGCTGCCGTCGGCACGCGGCAGCCGTGCGACGTTCCAGGGCGGATCTGTGGGTGCGAACGACATGGCGGCGGGGCTCCCTTGCTGGTGAGGACGGTCGCGGCTGCTTGCCGGGCGACTGGTCACCACCGTTCCGGCGGGCACCGACACCTCGCCTGCGCGGCACCGACAGGGCCGCCCGGCCACCGACATTGCGCCGACAGCGTGCCGACCCGTGCCGGCATGCGCCGGTCTCCCGGCGTCCCCGCCGCCGCTGCCGTGCTCACCGGCATGCCCCCGCGGGTGGCCGGCCGGTGAGGACGGCCCGGGTCAGGTATCCTCCGTCTCCGAGGGCTCCGCCGGGGCGTCGTCGCCGAGGGCTTCGAGCACCAGGGAGTGGGCGGTCAAGGCGTCGGTGAGCAGGGTGGATTCCGGAGGGAGGTACGCCGAGATCCCGCGGGCGATGCGCACGGCCTCGGTGGTCGCCTGGAGGGCCGGGTTCAGGTCGAGGCCGGCGCCGACCCGGACCAGGGCGAGGATGCGCAGCACGTTGACTAACCGCGGGAGGTACGCCGTGTCCGACGCGACCAGTTCCTGGAGCATCGACAACGCGAAGTTCAAGGACTGCACGGCCGGTTCGGGCTGACCGGCCTCCGAGAGCCTGATGCCGACGAGGGTCGCCGCGGTCGCCAGGTGCGGGCGGTAGGAAGCCTGGTCGGCGCTCGCGGGCTCCTTGAGGGCGAGCAGGGCGCCGGCGGACAGCCGTACGGCCTCCCCTGCCCGGCCCGTCTCGACCAGCAGGGTGCCCAGCAGGTTCACGGAGTCCAGCAGCGGGGACGCGTCGGCGGCCGTCCCGGTCCGCGCGAGATCGCGGCGCAGGTCGACCGCCTCGGCGAGGTGTGCCATGGCCTGCTCCCGGCGGCCCGCACCGGCGAGCCGTGCGCCCACGGAGTGCAGCGCGGTGGCGAGCACGGGTACCTGGGAGGCGTCGGCTTCGGCCGAGCGGCGCCGCACGGCGAGCTGTTCCTCGGCGGCGTCCAGGGCCTCGTCGTGGCGTCCCTCCCGGGTGAGCCAGTGGTCCAGTGCGTGGAGGGCGGTCGCCTGGTCGGGCAGATGTGCCGGATTGGCGGCGGCGATCGGGCGCCACAGCCCGACCGCCCGCTCCGCGGGGGCGAGGCCGTCGTGCGGCTCCGCGAGCTGGGAGAGGCGGATGCTGAGGTTGGTCAGCGATCGTGCCAGGTCGGGCCGGTGGCGCTCCGGGTCTGCGGCCGTGAGTCGTTCGCGTATCTCCAGGCCCTTGCGCGTGGCCTCCAGGGCGTCCTCGGGCCGGCCCAGGCGGGCGAGGGCGTTGCCGAGGTTGTCCCAGCCCATGGCCAGGTACGGGAGGTGGGCCGCCGGGTTGGCGTCGGCGAGTTCGCGGTACAGGCGCACGGCCTCCTCGGTGACCTCGTGAGCCTGCTCCGGTCTGTCGGCGGCCATCAGCCACTGGCCGCAGTCGAGCAGCGTCATCGCGAGGTCGGGCAGGTACCGCATCCGGTCGGCGCCGGCCAGCCGTCGGTGGAGTTCCAGCGCGTCCTGCGCGGCGCGTACGCCTTCGTCCAGGCGTCCGCAGCGGGCCAGCGCGTTGCTCAGGTTGGTCAGCGCGGTCGCCAGTGCGGGCAGATGTGTCCCGGGGTCGTCGTCCGCCGGTGGCCGGAGCAGTTCGACGGCCTCGGCGGCGTACCCGGCCGCTTCCGCGGCCCGGCCGGTGCGCAGCAGGTGGATACCGAGGTTGTTCAGCGCCATCGCCAGTCCCGGGGAGTGCTCGGCGCGGTCCGCGGCGGCCAGCGCCCGGTACGCGTCGGCGGCTTCCCCAAGGGGCTCGGACGCCTCGTCGTACCGGCCGGCGGTGGTGAGGTGCGCGGCGAGGCCGTTGAGGGCGTCCGCCAGGGCGGGCAGCGCGGTGGTGTCGTCGGCGGCGGCCCGGCGGCCGAGCGCCACCGCTTCCCGCGCCGCGTCGGCGGCCTCGCGGAGCAGCCCCGCGTTGCCGTACCGCCAGGCGAGGTGGGAGAGCAGTCCGGCCTGCTCGGCCGGCCCGAGGTCGCCGGTGCCGAGCCGGTGCCGGACGATGCGCCGGGTCACGGCCGCCGCGCCGAGGTCGAGGTCGACGTGGCGCTCTTTCGGCAGGTGCGGTGCGACGAACTCCAGCACGGCGTCCGGCAGGCCGTCCAGGTCGCACAGGCGGCTGAGGGTGGCACCGCCGGCGGCCCGGGCGAGGGCGGGCCGGTGCAGCAGCATCGGGATCAGATGGCGGTCGACGACGTGCGGCCAGCGGCGGGCGGTTTCGACGAGGACCGTGAGCACCTGGCGGGCGTACGGCGGCGGCTGCCCGTCCTCCGGGTGCTCCAACAGCATCGCCGGGGCGGCCCCGGCCCACTCGTCCGTGGCGTGGTAGCCGTACCGGTCCTCCCGGCCGGGGAGGGTGAGGGCGAGGAAGTCCTCGGCGAGCCGGTCGGGCGAGAGGCTTTCGAAGAGCAGTCGGGCCGTCTGCGGCGGGTAGCACAGCGCGTGGTCCCGCAGGACCTGCTCAGCGTCGGCCGCCTCGGCGGCGGCGGTGCGGGTCAGGGCCGCGGCGGCGGCGTCGGCCGCAAGCGGCGGGGTGAGCGTGGCGACGTACACCGCGCGGCGCATCTCCCGCGGGCCGGTGCGCACCGGTCCGCGGCCGCCGTCGTGGCCGGACCGCCAGTGGTCGTGCTCGCGGTCCAGCAGGTACGTGGACAGGGCGGCCAGGTCGCGGCCGGACGGCGGGGTGACGCCGCGCACCGCCGCGTCCACGTCGACCAGTGCCTTCATGTGGACGGCGAGCATCAGGTCGAACGCGGGGTCGCCCAGCTCGGTGGGAACCCGGACGGCGGTCGGGTCGGCGAGGCCGAGGGCGGCGGCGAACGCGTCGCGGGCCGAGCCGTAGACCGTGCCGCGCGCCTCGGGGCGCGCCGGCAGGCCGGGCAGGTGGACGGCGTCGGCGTCGAGGATGTCGAGCTTGGACAGCTGGTGGGCCAGGTCCTGCCACCAGTCCCCTGCGGGCCGGGACAGGAGCAGGACGCGCAGGCGGTCGCGTGCCGCGGCGCGGTGCTGCCGGATCAGGGTGATGAGGTCGGGCAGCGGCCAGCGCTCGGCGTAGTCGACGACGATGACCAGGCCGGGCGAGCGGACCGTCAGCGTCTCGTCGCCGCCGCCGGCGGAGGCGACCTCGCTTCGGTGCCGGGCCTGGGCCACCGTCCAGCCCGCTTCGGCCGACCGCGCGGCGAACTCGCCCGCGAGCCGGGTCTTGCCCTGGCCGCCCTCGCCGTGCAGCAGCCGTACCGTGAGTCCCGGTGCGGTGTCGTCCCGCCATGCCTCCAGCAGTTCCAGTTCCGGGCGCGGAGCGAAGGGGACCAGTCGGTGCCGTGCCGTCAGCAGGCGGCTGGGCACGCGCCGCAGGCCCGGCGGGATGGTCCCGGCGTCCAGCGGATACGGCTCGACCCGGTAGGGCGGGGTGCTGCGGTAGATGTAGTTGTACTGGTCCGCGCCCTGGACGGCGTTGATCCGGCCGCCGTGCGCGGAGAGGTTCTGGATGAAGACCGTGCCGTCCGAGTCGCTCATGCCTCGTCGTCCGCGTCACCGTCCGTGCGGGATCTGTCCATGTAGTGGTTGTACTGGTTGCCGCCCTGCACGACGTTGGCGACGGAACGGTCGTGCGTGTGGACGTTCTGCGTCCAGCGGCGGCCGTCCTCCGGGAGCCGCTCCTGGATCCGGTCGATGAGTTCGGTCAGTTCGGATGCCGCGTCCGGATGGTCGCGCAGCAGGCGCAGCAGCCGCAGCCGCCAGGGGCCGATCAGCGCCTCCCGGGCCGCGGCGGCGTCCTCCCCCGTCACCAGCGCCGCGTCGTTGTCCAGTTGGGTCTCGATCTCGCGCAGGCCGTTCCCGCGGCGGTGGAACAGCCGCGCGAAGCCCCCGCGGCCCACCTGCCACGTGTCCGTGGCCATGGCCGCGACCAGCGTCGAGGCACCCGTCATCGCCAGCGCCTCCGCCACCTGCTGCACATGCTGCGGATCAGGCACGGTCTCCCCCCTCCGGCCGCCGTACGAACGGGACGGCGGCATCCTTCGGGGAGAACGTACACCTCTCAACGGCCGTACCGGCCATGTGACTTGATGATCGGTGCGTCGCCCCGGGGACACCGCCCTCCCCCGCCCGTCCGGCCGTTGCGGCCTGTGATCGCACGGCCTCAGTGCAGGGCGGCACGGGCCGCGTGCAGCCACACCTCCTTGGCCCGGGCCAGCGCTCGGAACGCCTTGGGATGCCGGTCGACGAAGTCCTGCTGCCAGGCGGCCTCCGCCCGCCGCCATTCGTCGACGAGCCCGGTCGACTTCTTGCACCGCACGTCCGTGGTGGCGATCAGTACCTCGCGCCTCGCGGGCCGCCTCGTCTTCCCCCAGGCCGAGTCGTCGGCCGCGTCGAGGGGCGTGGCGTAGGCGAACCCCGAACGTTTCATGCAGGAGTTCCACAAAGCCAGTTCTCTCCTTACCTGTGAGTTCTCGAGCGAGGCGTCGAAGGACCGCAGGGTCAGTTCGTCGAGCAAGGCGTGGTCGGACGCGGGTACGTGGCGGCGCAGCCGGTCGTGGGCCGTCTTCCAGCATCCGCCGACGGAGTCCGGGTGTTCCGTCGCCCTGCCGAACGCGGCGTCCGCCTCGGCCTGGGTGAGTTCCGCGTTCCGGGCGTGCTCGGCGGCCGTGCGGCGGGCGACGCCGGGTGGTGGCGGGGGCTGGTGGTAGCCGTAGCGTTCCGCGACGTCCGGCTCGATGACGCCGTAGCGCGAGCGGTTGGGCGGGTCGGCGTCCGCGGCCCGCGGCAGCGGCTTCCACGTCCAGCCCCGGGCCCGCATGCACGGGACCATCAGGGCGTCCTCCGCCGACTCGATGGTCAGGACGTCGGCGGGCGCCAACTCGTAACGGTCGTACGGCAGGAGCAGGGCGCGGGTCCGCCCGGAGGCGGCGGGCCCTGCCGGCACGGCGGGGGCGGGGTGTCCGGGCGCCGCGCCGGGCGGGCCGCAGCCCACCAGCAGAGCACAGAACCCCGTCACCAGGCAGGTGCCGGCTCGCCGGGGCTTTCGGGACACGGACATGCGGCTCCTCTCGGGCGGCCTGGTCCCCGGGTGCGCGGCCGTCCTGGCCACGCACCCGGGAACGGCCCTCAGGTCAGCGGAACTTGACGCAGCTGAGTCGGTTGTCCTTGATGGCGTCGTTGCTGAGCTTGGGGTCCTTCGTGCCCGGGTACGACGTCGTGTGCGCGCCGCTGCAGCCGACGTTCTGCCACAGGTCCACGTACTTGTTCGTGTAGTTCTTCACCGAACTGGTCTGGTTGTCGACCTTCCTGCCGTTGTCGAAGTAGTTGTTCCTGAGGTCCTTGTCGGTCCGGGTCAGGCCTGCCCAACCGCCCTTGTAGCCGTTCTTCTCGTACAGGTGGAACGTGCCGGACTGGATGTGCACCGGCCCGCCGGACGTGCCCGCCATCGCGGACGGAGCCGTCAACGCGCCGACGCCCAGGGCGGCGAGCGTGACAGCGGCGGCGGCCGTTCCGAGCCGCACGGCGATCTTCGAGATCATGTGGTCCCCCTTCAAGTCGTCCTCCCGCACCACGGGTTGTGTGCGGTGGGTGGAGGCGCGTCCGCCCCCGGTGCCGGCCGGCGACAGCCATCCTGGTCACCGGCCCTTCGGCAAACCTTGTGGGCTTCTGCAGGAAGCCGGGCGCCGTCCGCCGCGGACGGGTCCGTGGCAGGCGGTGTCCGGGACGACGGAGGTGGCCTTTGGGCCGGGACGTCCGGCGGGTGCGGCCCGGGAGGTCAGGCGGGTGCGGTCTCGGTCATCCGCCGCTGGAGGTCGTCGGCCTCCGGGTGGCCGAGTTCCCGGAGGATGCCCAGCGCCTGCCGGTGGCAGGCCCGGGCCTCGGCATGCTCGCCGCGCGCGGCGTGGCCGTCGCCGAGACCGGTGAGCGTGGTGGCCTGGTTGTAGCGGTCGCCCAGGGCCCGGAACAGGGCCAGGGCCTGCTGGAAGCAGTCGATCGCCTCGGCGTTCCGGTCCAGTCCCCGGTACGCGTGGGCGAGGCTGTCCCAGCAGTACGCCTGCCCGGTGCGGTTGCCGGTCTGCTCGAAGAGGTCCAGGGCGCGTCGGCAGGCGGACAGCGCCTGCGGGTGACGGCCGAGCAGGGTCTCGCACCAGCCGATCACGTTGAGCGCGCTGGCCTGCCCGGGGACGAACCCCGCGGCGGTGTAGTGCCGCAACGTCTCTTCGGCGTGCTCCAGCGCCTCGGCGGGCCTGCCCTGCCGCTGGGCGAGCCAGGCCAGGGTGCGGTGCGTGTGGGCCTGTCCGCGCTCGTCGGCCAGCTCGCCGTACTCGCGCAGGCCGGTGACGAGGTGTGTGTGGGCTTCCTCCGGTCGGCCGGCCCAGGCGCAGGCGACGCCGAGGCCGTGCCGGGCATGGGCGATGCCCGCCCGGTCACCGCAGTCGGAAGCCGCCGCGAGTGCGGTGCGCTGCGTCTCCACCCACTCCTGCCAGGCGCCCCTGCGGTGCAGGTGGGTGCCGATCGCCCAGGCGAGCCGCCAGGCGTGCCCCGGAAACCCGGTGCGGGCGGCCTGCTGGACGGCGGTGAGCAGTACGGCGTGCTCGGCGGAGAACCACTGCTCGGCCTGGTCGTGCGTCGCCATCGGCTGCGGCCGGGCGCCCGCCGTGGGCGCCGGTACGGCGACGGCGTCACGGTGTTCGTCCAGCAGCCGGTCGGCGGCGAGCGCGGTGTGCAGGTAGTGGTCGAAGATCCGGTGGGCCGCGCCGTCCGCGTCCTCGTCCGTCTCGTCGGTGGCGAGCCGGGCGCGGGCGTAGGCGCGCAGCAGGTCGTGCAGGAGGAAGCGGCCGGCGGTGCCGGGCCGGACCAGGTGGGCGTCGACCAGTTCGGCGAGCCGGGCCCTGGCGTCCACGGGGGTGAGACGGCTCGCCGCGGCGGCGGCCGGCAGGGTGAACTCCGGTCCGGGGTGTGCGGCCAGCAGCCGGAACAGGCGTGCGGCGCCCGGGGACAGCGCGTCGTAGGACCAGCCGAACACCGAGGTGAGGTCGGTGTCTTCGCTGTCGCCCGTGGCGAGGGCCGTCAGGCGGTGGCGCTCGTCCCGCAACTCCTCCACCAGCGTGCCGATCGGCAGACCGGGGAGGGTGCCGGCGCGTGCGGCGGCGATGCTCAGCGCCAGCGGCAACCGGCCGCAGTGCTCGGCGAGTTCGGTCACCGCGTCCGGTTCCGCGGCGGCCCGCTCGGCACCGAGGCGCGCGGCCACCAGTTCGCGGGCCGCCGCGGGGGTCAGGGTGTCCAGCGAGAGGTGCTGCGCCTGGTGCCGTGCGACCAGTCCGGTGAGCCGCCGCCGGCTGGTGACGAGCACCAGGCAGCTGGGGCTGCCGGGCAGCAGCGGTTCGACCTGGTCGGCGCTGCGTGCGTTGTCCAGCACCAGGAGCATCCGCCTGCCGTCGGTGACGCTGCGCAGCAGGGTCACGCGGCCCTGTGTGTCGGCGGGAATCCGCTCCGGTCGCACCCCGACGGCCTCCAGCAGCCGGCGTACGGCTTCGGCGGGAGCCACCGGTGCCTCGTCGGGGCCGAAGCCCCGCAGGTCGAGATAGAGCTGGCCGTCCGGGAATCGGTCGGCCACCCGGCGCGCCCAGTGCACGGCGAGCGTCGTCTTGCCGACCCCGGCCACGCCGGACACGGAGATGATCAGGGCGGTGCCCGGGCCGTCGTCCAGAATCCGCAACCCCGCGTCCAGCAAGGCCAGTTCGGGTTCTCGGCCCGCCAGGTGGAGGACGGTGGGCGGGAGTTGGCGCGGCAGCGCCCCGGCGACGCCCCGGTCGGCGGGTTCGGACCCACCGTTCAGCGCCGGGTCGCCCGTGAGGATGTCCTGATGCAGACGCTGCAGCCGCTCGCCGGGGTCGACACCGAGTTCTTCCGCCAAGCGGTGGCGCAGGCGCCGGTAGTGGTCGAGTGCCTCGGCGGCCCGCCCTGCTCGGCACAGCGCCAGCATCAGCTGGCCGACGAGCCTTTCGTCCAGCGGGTGTTCCTCGATCCGTGCGGGCAGTTCCGCCAGCAGCCGGGTGTGCCGGCCGCAGCGCAGCGCGTGGTCGCCCCGGTCCGACTCGGCCGCGAGACGCTCCTGGTCCAGGCTGTGCCGGAGCCGGTGGATCCACGGGCTGTCGGCGGAGCCGAAGGGTTCGCCCCGCCACAGGCCGAGGGCCGCGCCGTACAGGTCGTCGGCGGCCACCGCGTCGTCGACGGCCCGGGCCCGCTCCAGCAGCCGGCGGAACCGGTGCAGGTCCACCGTGTCCTGCGGGGCACGCAGCAGGTACCCCTCGTCGCACCGCTCGATGCCGGCGCCGCCGGCCGGGGCCAGCACCCGGCGCAGCCGGGACAGGTAGCTGTAGAGGGCGTCCCGGGCGCGCTGCGGCGGGTGCTCACCCCATACACGGTCGATCAGCTGGTCGACGCTCACCCTTCGGCCGACGTCGACCAGCAGGGCGGCCAGCACACACTGCTGCCGGGCGTGGCCCACGTGCCTCGCCCGGCCGTCGATCACCACCTCGACCCTGCCCAGAACCCGGAACTCCACGATGATCGCTTCCCCCTCCGCGCGCCTGTCGTACGTTCGGTGACGACCTCAGCATCCGTATCCGGCGCGGACAACCGGAGCGGAACCGGGACGGACGGAAACGGCCACCGCCGGGAACGGCCTCACCGGTTCGAGCCATCGGCCGGCCCGCCCTGTGGGCGACGCCCTTCGGCGGGTATCCGCGTTCTCATCGGGACGCGACGCTGTCGGCGCCCCCCTGACGAAAGGAGTAGGGCACATGGCCATCGACGCGAACTCCGCGAGGATCACCGGGAGGGTCCACGGCCGGGACATCACCCTGGAAGGCGGCTTGTCGAGGGACGAGATCCGGAGCCGGTTGTGGTGGTGGCGGACCGAGGATCCCGACGGCTGCGGGGAGCGGGAAGACCGTGCCCACGAGTCCGAGGACTCCCGGGCGGACGTGATCGCCACCCTGGGCGGGTATTACGAGATCTCCGGGGATCCCGACAGCCAAGAGGCGGAAGACCTGGTGGAGTTGGTCTACGCGGAACTCAACCCGGCCGGCTGACGCGTCCAGGCCGTTTCCTTCGGATCAGGGCTGACCGGATGAGGATCGCCGCGATGTGGAGTCCAGCGAGGTAGGTGGTGGCGGTCTTGTCGTAGCGGGTGGCCAGGCCGCGCCACTGCTTGAGCTTGTTGATGCAGCGTTCGACGGTGTTGCGGTGCTTGTAGGCGTCGCGGTCGAACCCTGGCGGGCGGCCCCCTCGACTGCCGAGCCGTTTGCGGTTGGCGGCCTGGTCCGCGGGTTGCGGAATCATCGCACGGATCCGTCGACGTCGCAGGTAGGAGCGGATGGCGCGGGAGGAGTAGGCCTTGTCCGCGAGGACAGTGTCCGGCGTCGTCCGCGGTCGGCCGACCGGGCGGGGCACCCGGATCCGCGCGACACATCAGATCCAACGATCCGTTGATCCGAAAGAAACACCCTCGGTGCTTCGTCGCGGCAGACGGACCCGGACGTCTCGACCAGAGACGTTCTGGAACCGCATGCACACAGGATGGGGCTCACCGGAGTGCGACGAGTGCCCGTGCGGCCCGTCGCCCCATCGTCGGACGACCGCATTCCGATTATGGACGAACAGAAACGGTCATCATCGTTCATCTGACCGTTCGTCATGTTCTGTGAAGCTAGCGTGACTCGGCAGAGCCCGTCCGTTCAGCCGGGCTTCTGCATCCCGCGAGAGGCGGAACACATGGCACCGACCACCGTCCACACCGCGATACGCCCGGGGCGGCTGCGCCGCCTGCGGCGCGGCGCGGCGGGCGCACTGGCCACCGCGCTCCTCGGCACGGCCGCCGCGCTGCTGCCGGCCGTTCCCGCGCACGCGGCCGCCCCTGCGCAACTGGTCTACGTCGCCAACTCGGACAGCGACTCGGTCACCGTCTACGACCCGGCGACCGGTGCGAAGGTCACCGACGTCATGGTCGGCAGCCAGCCGCGGTCCGTGGCCCTCTCGCCGGACGGGACGCAGGCGTACGTCACCGACTACGCCGGCGGCGCCATCACGGTGATCGACACCGCGACCAACACGGCCGTCGACGCCTTCGCGGTCGGCGCGGCTCCCACCCCGGTCGCCTTCTCCCCGGACGGCGCGCACGCCTACGTGGGCCTGACCGGCAGCCCGGGGCAGGTGGCCGTGATCGACACCGCCACCCGCACGGTCACCGCCACCGTCCCGGTCGGCGGCCAGCCGTTCGCGCTCCAGGTGCGCCCGGACGGCGGCCGGGTCTACGTGGCCGACTTCGTGAAGAACGTGGTGGAGGTGATCGACACCGCCACCAACACCCTCGCCGCCACCATCGCCGAGCCCGCCGGAGCCCGCAGCCCTACGGGGCTGGCGGTCAGCCCCGACGGCGCGTCCGTGTACGTCACCAACTACAACAGCAGGAACGTCACGGTCATCGACGCCGGCAGCTACCTG
This sequence comes from Streptomyces misionensis, assembly GCF_900104815.1. NCBI lineage: Bacteria > Bacillati > Actinomycetota > Actinomycetes > Kitasatosporales > Streptomycetaceae > Streptomyces > Streptomyces misionensis. The sequence goes on along the minus strand of NZ_FNTD01000004.1, from coordinate 7,840,651 downwards.
GTGACGGCCCTCGTCCCGGTCGGCGCGCAGCCGTTCGGCGTGGCGGTCACCCCGGACGGCGGGTCGGTGTACGTGGCCAACATGTCCAGCGGGTCGGTGTCGGTCCTGGACGCCGCGACCAACACCGTCACCGCCACCGTGCCGGTCGGCGTCCGGCCGTTCGGCGTCACGGCGGACCCGGAGGGCGGTGCCGTATACGTCGCCAACAACACGTCGAACACCGTCTCGACGATCAGCACCGCCACCAACACCGTCACCGCCACCGTCTCCGCCGGGCTCGCCCCGTTCGGCCTTGCCGTCAGCAAGCCCGCCCCGCCGAAGGTCACCGGCCTCGCGCCCGGCCACGGCCCCGTCGCCGGCAGCACCACCATCACCCTCACCGGTAGCCACCTGAGCGGCACCACCGCCGTCTCCTTCGACGGCACCCCGGCGGCCAACGTGACGGTGGTCGACGACTCCACCGTCACCGCCGCAGCCCCGGCGCACGCCGCCGGCACCGTCGACGTCACGCTGAGCGCCAGGGGCCGCACCGTGCCCGCCGGGCAGTACACCTACGAGGACCCGGCACCCGTGCTGAGCGGCCTCGCCCCGGCCACCGGCCCGGCCGCCGGCGGCACCGTCGTCACTCTGACCGGCAGCCACTTCACCGGCGCCACCGCCGTGAACTTCGGCACGGTTCCCGCGACTTCGTTCACCGTCGTCGACGACAGCACGATCACCGCCACCGCCCCCGCCGCCGCGGCGGCCGGGCCGGTCGACGTCTCCGTCACCACCCCCGCCGGCACCAGCGCCACCGGCGCCACCGACCGCTACACCTACACCAAGGACACCGCCAAGCTCACCGCGAACCCGCTGCTGCTCTCCATCGGCCCCGGCCAACTGAGCGTCAACCTCAACCTGTCGGCCGCCCTCACCGACACCACCACCGGCAAGGCGGTCCCCGGCGCCACCGTCACCTTCAAAGTCGGCGCCACCACCGTGTGCACCGCGATCACCAACGCCGCGGGCACGGCTTCCTGCACCGGCCCCTGCCCCGTCGCCGCCGTCCTGCTGAACCTCGGCTACACCGCCACCTACGCCGGCGACCCCGCCCACGAGGCGGCCACCGCCACCGCCGGCCTGATCCGGATCGGCTGACCAGGCACGGCGCCCGAGGGCCGCTCCGGAAACTGCTCCCCGGAGCGGCCCGCCCACGGGCCGCACAGCGCCGCAGCGCACCCGGACCCGGCCCGCCCGCACAACTCCTACACCGAAGGACAAACACCATGCCCCTGAACGCCAACGACCTCGCATACCTCGGCGAGACGCCGATCAGCATCCGCTCGGCCTTCTACCAGAACATCTACCTGCGCCTGGACGGCACCGGAGTGGTCGCCAACACCACCCCCGGCGGAGGAAAGGTCAACTGCCAGTACGGCCCCGGCCCCGAGACCTCGTTCCGGCTCCGCTCGCAGGGAAGCGGCGTCTACGCCCTCGAGTCGGTCGCCTACCCCAACGTGTTCCTCCGCATGGACGCCAGCGGGCTCCCCGGCAACGGCGCCGGCGGAGGCACCGTCAACTGCCAGTACAACGCCGGGGTGTACGAGAAGTTCACCTTCTCCGCGCAGCCTGACGGTTCGTTCGTCACCGGGTCGGCGACCTTCCAGAACGCCTGTCTGCGCATGACGCCAGGAAGCGGGGTGACCCCCGCCACCGGCCCCGGGGGCACGGTCAACTGCCAGCTCAAGAGCGTCAGCGACTCGGGCACGAAGTTCATCCTCGACATAGCCTGACGAAACCGGCGTACGCCTCCGGCCCGGCGGGAACGAGGACGCTCCGGATCCCCGTCCCCGCCCAGGCCGGAGGCGTACGGCCGTGCCGACCGAAGGCCCTCGACGGCAGTCTTCCGTCGCGCCGACCAAGGGCACCGGCGCTGCGCGGATCGTGGGGCCGATCAGCGCGACGACAGAGTCACTGCGGACGTCGACCGTGCAAGTCATCGCGGACGGCGCGACGATCCGAAAGAACCGTCCCAGGTGCCGGAGGCGGGCCTACGGCAGCGGCAACCGGGGCGTCCGGGCGTCACACCGCGCTGCTTCCTCCACCGATCGGTCCGCCTCAGACGACTCCTCTGCGCTCCGGCCGCTGGTCCCGCGGTGCCGCCGACGTCGCGGCGGCACCGGTGTCGTAGGCGGCCCGGGCGTCGGCGATGGCGGCGCGGTGCCGCTGCGCCCAGTCGACCAGCCCGGAGAGACAGGAGTGCAACTCCCGCGCCATGGGCGTGAGGCTGTACTCGACCTTCGGCGGCACGGTGGGGTGGACGGTCCTGACGAGCAGGCCGTCGCGTTCCAGCTTGCGCAGGTTCAGGGTGAGCATCCGCCGGCTGATGCCCTCGATGCCGCGTTCCAGTTCGGTGAACCTGATGGGACCGTCCGCCGCGGCGACCAGGATGCCGATGCTCCACTTGCCCGCCACATGGTCGAGCACCTCCGTGACCGGACACGCCTCGTTGATGACCTGCTCGGACACATGCGTGTGACGGTGTGACATAAAAGTGCCTCCTTCCGCTGCGCACCATGGTTACAGAAGATGACGGCTGTAACAAAGGATGCACTTATGGAGGAGCTCCGGACATGGACCAGCCCGCCCCACGGACGAGCGCGGCACCCTGGCTGACCGTCATCGTGCTCTGCATCGGCCAGATGATGATCGTCCTCGACCAGAACATCGTGAACGTGGCGTTGCCCGCCGTTCAGCGGGGTCTCGGGATCTCCGCCGAGAACCTCGTGTGGGTGGTCAACGCCTATGTCGTCCCCTTCGGCGGTCTGCTGTTGCTGGCCGGCCGGCTCGGCGACCTGATCGGCCGGCGGACGGTCTTCCTGTCCGGTGTCGCGCTGTTCGGCATGTCCTCACTGCTGTGCGGGACCGCGTCGAGCGAGGCGACGCTGATCGGGTCCCGCTTCATCCAGGGAGTCGGTGGTGCGATCGCGTCGGCCTGCATCCTCGGCATGGTCGCGACCATGTTCTCCGACCGGCGCAAGCAGGCCCAGGCGATCGGCGCTTACAGCTTCGCGTCCGCCGGCGGTGGTGCGGTCGGGCCACTGCTCGGCGGCGTCGTCACCGATCTGCTCAGCTGGAACTGGATCTTCTTCATCAACGTCCCGATCGGCGCCCTGCTCGTCGTCGTGGGACTGCGCACGGTCCCCCGGGATCGCGGTGAGGGCATGAGCGAGGGCACCGACTTCCTGGGTGCCCTGCTCGTCACCGCCGGCCTGATGCTGCTCGTCTACACGATCGTGGACGCCGGGAACACCGGCTGGAGTTCGGCCCGGACACTGCTCCTCGGCCCCCTGTCACTCCTGCTGCTCGGCGGGTTCGTCCTGCGTCAGGCCACGGCCGCACATCCGCTGCTGCCGCTGCGGCTCTTGCGCTCACGAAGTCTGGCGGTGGCGAACCTCGTGCAGTTCATGATGATCGCGGGCATGTTCGGCCTGCTGTTCTTCAGCACGCTGTATCTGCAACGCGTCCTCAACTACAGCTCACTGGAAGCAGGTCTGAGCTTCGTGCCGATCGCGACGGTGATCGCGGCGGTCTCCCTCGGCCTGTCCGCCCGGCTCATCACCCGCTTCGGTCAGCGCCCGGTGCTGTTCAGTGGCCTCGTCCTCATCACCACCGCCTTCGTGATGCTGTCCTTCGCACGCGTCGACGGCGTGTACCCGGTGGACTTCCTGCCCGCGAGCCTCGCCATGGGGCTGGGCTTCGGCCTGGCCGCGCCGGCCATCATGGGGCTCGGCATGGCCGCCGTCACCCGTGCCGAGTCAGGCGTCGCGTCCGGGCTGTTCAACACCACTCAGCAGATCGGCGGCGCCATCGGTCTCACGGTGCTGAGCGCCTTCGTCACCGCACGCACGAACAGCCTCACGGCCGCGGGCAAGGACGAGGCGGAAGCACTGGTCGGCGGCTACCACGTGGCATTCCTGGCCGCCGGGGGCTTCGTGCTGATCGCCCTGCTCATCGCGGTGACGACGCTGCGGCCCGCGCCACCGGCGGCCGGACAACGGTTCAGCGCCTCTCCCGATCAGGAAATCGCGGCTTCCTGACCCGTCCCGCCCGAGGCCCTGGACCAGGGCGGAGCGGTTTCGTCGAGTAGGCCTCCGCACGGCGGAGTTCCTCCGGGCGGGCCACCCCGCGGCCCGTCTTCCGAGCATCGGCGTTTCGGCCACGGCCGCGCTCGGCGGCCGGGCCGTTCGGGCAAGGGTCGGTGTATCCGGCACGAACGTGCATTCGCGTGCCACCGGGATTTCCAGCACGTCCGAAAGACGTGTGTTCGAGACGCGGCCCCTCGTCGTTGATCCCGGTGCCCTGTCGCTCTCTCCCGGAGGCCGCCGTGTACCGCCTGCCCAGCCCCCACACCACCCTTCCGCCCGCTCCTGCCGTACCCGCCCCGCCCGCGAGCACGCCCGCACCGGCACGGCACGCCATGGGCTCCCTCCGTGCGGCATGCCCGGATACGAGGTGGGCGGCATGAGCAGCGCCACCGGTGCGTCAGCCGACAGCGTCCCCGAGCCGCGCACCACCACGCCGGCCGAGTCCGCGGGCAGCCCCGGCCCTTCGGACGCACGGCAGGACAGCGCGCCGGAGTCCGGCGCCCAGCCGCAGATGCGGTACGTCGATCTGACCGGCAGCCGTGAAGCCGCCGGCCGTTCGATCCGGCTGCGTGACATGGCCCGGCGGCTGCCGCAGTTGGTGCGCCGCTCCCTGGCGCTGGCCTGGCAGGTCGACCGTCCGGCGACCGTCGGCCTCCTGGTGTGCCAGGCCGCGGGCGGCGTCATGCAAGCACTCGGCCTGGTCGCCATCAGCGGCACCCTCACCGCGCTGCTCACCAGCAAGGACGTCTACGACCGGCTGCTTGAGGCGTGGCCGTCCGTCGCGCTGCTGGCCGGTGCCGCCGGTATGCGCGCTCTGCTGGGCATCACCGTCAACTGGCTGTCCGCCCGGCTGGGCCCGCTGATGTCCCGCGAGGCGGAGCAGCAACTGCTGCTCGGCTGCGCCGGTGTCGAACTGTGCGCCTACGACGACCCCGAGTTCAACCGCGCCCGTGAGGCAGCCGACCGCGGGGCCCAGGTCACCGGGGACCTGATCGACGAGGGACAGGACTTGATCGCCTCGGCCGCCTCGTTCGTCGCCGGGGCGCTCGTGCTGGCCGGGGTGAACTGGCTGCTCCTGCCACTCCTGATCGCGGCCAGCCTGCCGCAGGCCCTGGCCCAGGTCAGTGCCGCGCGGGTGCGGTACCTGGCGAACCTGCGCAGCAACGGAGATCTGCGCATGCTGTCGGTGCTGCGCTGGCACATCTACAACAGGGACGCCGCCGACCAGATCCGCGCCGGCACCATGGCCCCGTTCCTGTCCGGCCGGTACCGGGAGACCGTCGCCCGGATCAACCGCGAGGACCGCACCGCGGCCGACAAGGGCGCCCGCATGTCCCTGGTCGGCGCGGTGTGCGGTGGCCTCGGGTCGGCCGTCGTGTGGGCGGCGGTCGTCCTGCTGCTGGCGGATGGGCGCATCACCGTCGGCCACGCGGGGACGGCCATTTTCGCGCTGCAGATGGTGGGCCAGTCGGTCCGCGGCCTGGTGGCCATCGGTGCCCGAGCCGTGCGCACCGGCCTGTACATGGACGACTGGAGCGACTTCCTGGAGAGAGCCGGGGGATTCCGTATGCGCCGGGGCACGCAAAGCCCCGAGCCGCCCAAGACGATCGAGGTCAAGTCGGTCACTCACCGCTACGCCGGCAAGGACCACGATGCCCTCTCCGACGTCTCGCTGACCTTGCGCCGCGGGGAGGTCACCGCTCTGGTCGGTTTCAACGGGTCGGGGAAGTCGACGCTGTCCAAGCTGATCAGCGGTCTGAACCTGCCCACGGCCGGGGAGGTGCTGTGGGACGGGCTGCCCACCGGCGAGGCCGACCCGCAGGCCCTGTGGCGGCAGGTGGCCCTGGTACCGCAGGACTACGCGCACTGGCCCCTGACCGTACGGGAGAACGTGCACCTGGGACAGCCCACCGCCGGCGGCGACGCGGCGGTGCTGACAGCATGCGAAGCCGCCGGCGCCGACGAGGTCGTCGACAAACTCGCCTCCGGCCTGGACACCCTGCTGGCCCGCGAGTGGCTCAACGGCGAGGAACTCAGCGGCGGCCAATGGCAGCGCATCGCTCTGGCCAGGGCCTTCTTCCGCGAGGCCGGGCTGCTGGTCCTCGACGAACCGACCGCGAACCTCGACCCCCGCGCCGAGTACCGCATCTTCCAGCGCCTGCGCGGTCTCGCCCGGGACCGCGTGGTCCTGCTGGTGACCCACCGCATCACCAATGTGGCCGTCGCCGACCGGATCGTCGTCCTCGACGAGGGCAAGGTCGTACAGGAGGGCACCTACCGGGAGCTTTCCCAACAGCCCGGCATGTTCCAGCAGTTGCTGTCCTTCCAGGTCACCTCGGAACCGGCCCGCGAGCAACCCGGGACCCCCGCATGAGCTGCGCCGAAGCCGGTCCGGCCCGAACCGCCCATGTCCGCGCCCGCGGCCGCGCTCCGCTTGTCCACGTTCCGCTCCACGCCCTGCCGAGGTGATGACGTGCCACCCACCCGCTCCCACATCCGTGCGACCACCGAGGCGTACCTGGCCCGGCATCCGCGGGAGAGGGACGCCCTCTCCGGGCTCCTCGCCCTCCTCGACGGGCCCGCCGAGCCGACGAGCCGTGCGGCGCTGCCCGGTCACATCACGTGCAGCGCCGCGGTCGTCGACCGGAACCGGCGTGTCCTGCACATCGGTCACAGGGCGTCGGGGAAGCTCCTCGCTCCCGGTGGTCACGTCGAGGAGGACCGGACCCTTCTGGCTGCCGCGCTGCGCGAAGTGTGCGAGGAAACCGGGCTCCGACCCGGGGATCTGTGCCTGACCCCGCAGTTCCTCGGCGCGCCGGTCGACATCGACGTCCACGACATCGACGCCGGCCCGGCAGGCGGCGAACCCGCGCACCGGCACTTCGACTTCCGCTTCGCCTTCTACCTCACGGCCGCGGAGCCACCGCCGCTCACGCCGCGGCACGAGGAAGTGACCTGCGCGCGGTGGCTCGACCTCGCCGACATCGGGTCGCCGACGCTGCGCGCCAAACTCCTGGCCGCCGAAGCCCACGGCCTCGACGGGCGTCCCGAGCCGGTCAACGCCTCCGTCCTGATCCATGACGGAAACGGCCGCTACCTGCTCCATCTGCGCGATCACCGGGACGGCATCTGGGAGCCGTGGTCCCTCGCCCTGCTGGGCGGCGGCCGCGAGCCGGGCGACGCCGACCTGGAAGCGACCCTGCGCCGTGAGCTCGCCGAGGAGGCGCCCGGCCTGGAACCCACCGGTCTGACGCCGTACGCCGTGGAGGCGGCGACCGGCGTCGACGGCCTCAGCGTGCCCGTCCAGGTCTACGAAGGCCGCTGGAGCGGGCACCCCGACTCCGTGGACCTGCGCGAAGGCGTCCTCCTGCGGTGGTTCACCGTAGACATGCTCGACCGGGTGCGCCTGAGCTCCGGCCTCGGCGGCCTGATCCGCCGACACGCGGCCGAACGTCCGATGCCCGGCGGCCCGCGCACGAAGGGAACGCCTCCCGCGCCGCGACGTGACCGGGACGCGACGCCGAGCGGGGCCGAACTCCACGTCGTCGGCGTACATCTGTTCCTCCGGGACGACGACGGCCGGATCCTTCTCGGCCTGCGCCACCCCGACTCCGCGTACGGGGGCGGTCGGTGGCACCTGCCGGCCGGACACTGCGAGCGGGAGTCCGCCGTCGCCTGCCTGGTGAGGGAGGCAAGGGAAGAGGCCAACCTGGTCATCGACCCGGCGCATGTCGAGTTCGTGCACCTGGTCCACCTCGCCGGCCCCGACGACACCCGACCGCGCCTCCAGCTCTTCTTCCAGGCCCATTCCTGGTCGGGCATCCCGGAGGTGCGCGAACCCGACCGCTGTCTGGAGTGGCGGTGGTGGGCGCCGGAGTCCTGTCCGGCGGAGCTGGTCCCGTACACCCGCACCGCCATCGCGGACATCCTCGCGGGCCGGACCTACGCGCAGAGGGGATGGAAGTGACCGCCGGGCGTCCCCCGGAGCGATCACCTCACCGACGAGGACGGCGCAGCCCAGGAAGGAGCACCTCGGAAATGAACGCGTCCCGGCTCACGTCCCTGGACACCCCGCACCCACCGATGCCTGTCGGCCTGCTCGCCGCCGCGACCGCAGCCCGCGCCTCGATGGTCGAGCGGCTCGTGGCCGACGGTGTGCTGACCGACCCGCGGCTGCGCGAAGCGCTCCTGCGTGTGCGACGGGAGGTGCTGCTCCCCCACGCCTACGTCCGGGTCAGCGGCCCCGGCGCGGACCCGGTCGGCTGGCGGCTCCTGGACGGCTCCCACCCGGGCGACCGGGCGGAGTGGCTCGACCTCGTGCACAGCGGCGAGTCCGTCCTCCTCCAGCGCGACGGAGAAGCGCTGACCGGCCTCGGCCGGGGGCCGGTGACCGGCGGCCACATGACCTCCATGAGCACCTACACCCCGGCCACCGTCGAAGTCCTCCAGCAACTCCGGCTCCAGCCGGGGCAGCGGTTCCTGGACCTGGGCACAGGGCCGGGGATCACCCTCGCGCTCGCCGCCGCCGTCATCGGTCCCGGCGGCGCGACCGGGGTCGAACGGGATCCGCACATGCGCGAGTTCGCCCGGCACCACCTCGACCGGCTCGGCCTGGGCGCGGAGGTGGTCGAAGGCGACGCGCTGGACGGGCATCCCACGGGGGCGCCGTACGACCGTATCCACTCCGGCATCGGCGTGCCCTGCCTCCCCCGGGCCTGGGCCGAACAACTCGCCCCCGGCGGAACGCTGCTGACCACCCTCACGACCCGAACGCCCAGCTGGCCCGGGCAGTTGTCCGTCACCCGCACACCGCAGGGCGGGCTCCGGACCCTCCTGCGGGGACGGCCGCGCGGATACCGGCCCCTGCTCGGCTTCCGGTGGCTCACGGCCGTCGACCACCGGGACCGGATCACGGCCGATCCCGGGCGGCCGCGCCCGACCCGGCTGCCCCCGCCCGCGGACGACGCCCACGGCTTCTGGGTCGCCGCGGCCTACCTGGCACCGGGGCTGGTCCGCGACTTCCAGGCCGAGACGATGACCGTCGTCGCCCCCGAGGAGGACTCCTGGGCGGTGGCCGGCCCCGGCGACGGCACCGTCCGCGTCCACGGGCCGCGCGATGTGTGGGCCGAACTGGAGGGCCTCCACGACCGCTGGCACCAGGCCGGGCGACCGGACACGTACCGGGTCGAGCTGCCGGACGGCGACGGTCCGCAACACGTCACCTCCGGTACCGGTCCGAAGGCTCTCACCTGGACGCTGCCCCCGTGCCCCACTCTCCCCCGCCAGCCCTCGTCACCCGCCGGGCGCGGCTCCCTCGACTCGCTTCAGGAAGGCACCTGATGAACACCGACACCACCTCTGCTGCCACGGTCCGGCCACCGGCCGTCGCCGAGCCGCCTCCCGTCCGCATGGCCACGCCTGCCGACGCCGAGGGCATCGTCCGCCTGCGCTCCTCGTATGTCCTGTCCCAGCCGCTGAGCGAGGAGTGGATCCGGCGGTGCACCGTCCGGCTGGCTCCCCGGCTGGCACCGGCCGGGGACGCTCGCTGCTTCGTCGTCGACGCCGCGGACGGCTCGTTGGCCGCGTGCGCCCTGGGCCTGATCCACCCCGTGCTCCCGGCCCCGGAATGTCCCCGGGGGCTGGCCGCCCGTGTGCACGTGGTGGCCACCCGCCCGGATCTGCGCCGCCGCGGCTACGCCCGAGCCGCCGTCGGCGCACTGCTCGATCGGCTCCAGGCCGAACACGTCACCCTTTTCGAGCTGCACGCCAGTGCGGAGGCGGCTCCCCTGTACCGTCGGCTGGGCTTCTCGTCCAGCTCCGCGTTGATGCGGATGACCCTGCTCGATGAGCCGGCCGCCCCGGGCGTACCGGAGCACGGGGACGACCTGCGCGGGACCGGTCCGGGCTGGATGCCGCCCGAGCAGTACGCCGAGACGGTTCCGAAGGCCACGTGCTTCGCGTGCCTGTACTTCACCGACGAGGACGACCGGCCGCTGCAGTTGCGCTCCGTCTACTCGCCCGCGCACCCGTGGCAGTTGGTGGGCGGCACGATGGATCCCGGTGAGCGTCCGTGGCAGACGGCCGTACGGGAGTGCGCGGAGGAGACCGGCCTGACGGTGACCGGGCCGCCCCGGCTGCTGGCGACGGTGTACGGGCTGCCCGGCGACGAGTGGCCCTACAGCACGATCGGCTGCGTTTTCGACGGCGGCCGGCTGTCCCCGGCGCAGATCGACGGCATCGTCCTGAACCCGGAGGAGCACGACGAGGTGCGGGTCCTCCCGCTGCCCGCGTGGCAGGCCCTGATGCCCCCGCGCGACTTCGCCCGCCTGAGCACCGTGGCCCAGGCCCGCCATACCGGCCGGGCCGCCTACTTCGACACCTGGGACTGGGAGACGACGAAGTGAGCGGCATCGTGCCGTCGTCCGCCGGGAAAGCAGTGGGGGCCGGGACGACCTCGTCGCCGGCCACCACCTCGCCAGGGCCCGTGGGCGCGATCCCTAGTTCACCGTGAGGACGGCCGCGTTGTTCGACGTGTCCGGGTCGTGGCCGAACTCGCCGAACGGAGGATGGATGCTGACCGCACCCGTCGCTCCGGGCACCACCGTGTCGATCCGCAGCGTGAAGGGGAAGGAGCGCTCGGTGTTCTCCAGCACCCAGTACGGCAGCGAGCAGTCGTAGCGCGGGGCGCCCGTGCGGTTCGGGTAGTAGCCGCCGGAGAGGGTCCGCGGGGCGCAGTCCTCCGGCGCGGCCGTGACCGTGGTGCCGGACGGCACGATCAGCCTGACGTCGGCGACCGGGTCCCCGGAGCCCAGGTTGCCGAGCCAGGCGGGCCCGTTGTTCTTGAAGGTGAGCGCCGCGGTGACCGTCTCGCCCGCGGCGCCCGTGACCGCCGCGCCGGTCACCGAGAAGTCGGCCGTGTTGTCGGCGCCGATCGCCAGCACCGCGTAGTCGTCGTAGCCGCCGAGGTCGGTCGCGCCGATCGGCTGCGCCGAGATGTCGACCCGCTCCTGGAGCGCGTGCGCGGTCAGTTCGACCTGCAGCGGCTCGGGCAGTTCGAAGGAGGCGCCCGGCGCGAGATCCTGGTGGAAGGTGCAGGTCGCGTACGACATCGGGGCGTACTCGTCGCCGCTCGACGCCGTGTAGGCGCAGGCGTCGTACCGGTTGAGGTACCGCACCCCGTACGAGGCCGTCATCGTGACGGTGAAGCCGTGCGCGGTCTCGTTGCCGTGGTTGGTGAGCGTGAACGGGAGCGTCTGCGTGCTGCCCGGCTGGGCGTCCTTGATGCCGCCGCCGGTCGTGAGCCCGAGGTCGGGTCCCGAGGCGACCGTGACCGTGGTGTCGAAGCTGTCCTGCGGGGCGGTGAGCGTACCGTCCGGGCCGCCGGTGGCGGTCGCCTCGAAGGTGATGCGGCCCCGGGCCCCGGCGGCCGCCCCGTCGGCCGCGCGGACCGTGAGATGCACCTCGCCGCCGGTGTTGCCGGTCGCCGGCACCTCGGGCACGTCGCACACCGCGGTCGCGCCGCTCGGCGTGCAGTTGTCCGGCCAGGTGATCTCGGCGACCCCGGCGAGGCCGGAGGCGTCCACCGTGAGCCGGCCGTCGGTCACCGTGAAGTGGTCGTTGTCGTGGTTGAGCCTGACATCGAGCGTGCGGGTCGGCGGTGTCCCGCCGTCGATGCCGAGCGGCAGGGTCGGATCGTACGGGGCGGTGATCCAGAGCTGGTCGGTCTCCGGCTCGGTCGCGGCGAACGCGGGAGCGGTGGCGAGCCCCAGGGTGACGAGTCCGGCGGCGAGCGTCGTACAGGCTCCGAGCCGCAGTGCGCGGCGGACGGAGTCGGCTCTCATGACATCTCCAGGTGAGAGGCGGGCAGGTCGCGCGGTCGGCGTGGTCGCCGATCATCGGCCCACGCCGGGCCGCTACTCCTTGACGATCAAGAGGAGTTGAAGGTTGTACGAGACCTGTCAACCGATGAGCACAAAGGGCCGCCAAAGACCTACCAAAGTCCTGCTTTGATGTTCTCAAAGTAAAGATGTTAATGTCCTTCACGCCATGAAGACAGCAACCGTGTGCCGCCCCGGCGCCCCGCGCGGCGTCCGCCGCACCATCACGAGCGTCCTGCTCGTGCAGCGTCTGCATGTCGACCTCTGCCTCTGCATGTCCGCGGCTTGTTGCGTCTGATCGCGAACTCCTCGCTGCAGCGGCACCGTTGACCTTTCCACGGTCGCCGCTCCCGTACGCCCCGCTGGTCTCCCCCGCGCGTCCCCACTGGAGTGTGTCCCTCCGTGTCCTCGAACACCGCTGATCCAAAGCCCACGAAGTCCGGCTTCCGGATACCCCTGCCCTTCTGGGCCCAGGTCCTGCTCGGCCTCGCCGTCGGCCTGGTGCTCGGCTACGTCGCCCGCACCTACGACGTGTCCTGGCTCGCCACCACCCTCGACAAGGTCGGCGGCATCTTCGTGCAGCTGCTGAAGCTGGCCGTGGCGCCCCTGGTCTTCTTCGCGATCATGGTGTCCATCACCAACCTGCGGAAGGTCAACAACGCGGCCCGCCTGGCCGGCCGCACCCTGCTCTGGTTCATGATCACTTCGCTGATCGCGGTCGTCATCGGCCTCGTCATCGGCCTGGTCTCCAACCCGGGCTCCGGCTCCTCCCTCACCCCGGCCGACGGCGCCAAGCCCGACCACGCCGGCAGCTGGCTGGACTTCCTCACGGGCATCCTCCCGACCGACGTCGTGACGCCGTTCGTCCAGCTCAACGTCCTCCAGATCGTCTTCATGGCGGTCGTCGCCGGCATCGCCATCCTCAAGATCGGTCCGAAGGCCCAGCCGATCCTCACCCTCTCCGAGTCCGTCCTGGAGCTGCTCCAGAAGGCCCTGTGGTGGGTGATCCTGCTGGCCCCGATCGGTTCCGCCGGGCTCATCGGCCGCGCGATCGTGCAGTACGGCTGGGATCTGCTCGGCAACTACGCGACCTTCACCGCCGACATCTACATCGGCTGCGCCCTGGTCCTCTTCGGCGTCTACCCGCTGCTGCTCACCTTCGCCGGCAAGCTCAACCCGGTGCAGTTCTTCAAGGGCGCCTGGCCCGCCATCCAGCTCGGCTTCGTCTCCCGCTCCTCGGTCGGCACCATGCCGGTCACCCAGCAGTCGGCGATCCATCTCGGCGTCCCGAAGGAGTACGCCTCCTTCGCCGTGCCGTTCGGCGCGACGACGAAGATGGACGGCTGCGCGGCGATCTACCCGGCCATCTCCGCGATCTTCGTGGCCCAGATCTTCGACGTCCAGCTCGGGATCAAGGAGTACCTGCTGATCGCCTTCGTCTCGGTGATCGGCTCGGCGGCGACCGCCGGTCTGACGGGCGCGACGGTCATGCTGACGCTGACCCTGTCCACCCTGGGTCTGCCGATGGAGGGCGTCGGCCTGCTGCTCGCGATCGACCCGATCCTGGACATGATGCGCACCGCGACCAACGTCGCGGGCCAGGCCCTCATCCCGGTCATCGTCTCCGCGCGGGAGAACATCCTCGACCGTACGAAGTACGACAAGGCGTCGGCGTCCCCGGTCGACGAGGCCGAGAGTGTCCACGCCGAGCCCCAGCCCGCCGCTTCGGTGGCCGCCTGACCCCTCCGGTCCGACTGCCCCGCCCCGCGCTCCGCCCTGCCGGCCTCTCTTCGGCAGGGCGGAGCGCTTTCACCGGTACACCGTCGAGGTCAGCGGCGGACGAGCGCCCTGATCTCCTCGGCGATCATCCCGGGATCCTCCTCCGCCATGAAGTGACCGCAGGAGACCGTGCGGTGGCGCAGGTCTTCGGACCAGGCGCTCCACAGGCCCTGGGCGTGGTAGCCGAGGGCCGCGCCCCAGTCCTGCTGGAGGACGGTGACGGGCATGGCCAGCCGGTTGCCCGCCTCCTTGTCGGTGGTGTCGTGGTCCACGTCGACGCCGGCGGAGGCCCGGTAGTCGGCGACGATGGACGGTACGGCCGCCGCGGACGCGGCGAGGTAGTGCTCGCGGATCTCGGCGGGGATCGCGTCCGGGGAGCCGGTCCAGGCGTCGAGGAAGTGGGCGAAGAAGGGCCGGGCGGCCGCCTCGATCATCTGCTCCGGCAGGCCGGGGGGCTGCGCCATCAGGTAGAGGTGGAAGCCGACCGCGCCGGACACGCCGTGCAGGGCGTTCCACATGTCGAGGGTCGGCAGGATGTCGAGGAACAGCGCGCGGGACACCGTGTCCGGGTGGTCCATCGCGGCGCGGAACGCGACCAGGGCGCCGCGGTCGTGGCCGGCCAGGGTGAAGCGGTCGTGTCCCAGCGCCTCGGCGAGGCGTACGACGTCGCGGGCCATGGTGCGCTTGGAGTAGACGTCGGGGCCGCTCTCGGCCGGCTTGTCGCTCGCGCCGTAGCCGCGCAGGTCGGGACAGATGACGGTGTGGTCGGCGGCGAGGTCGGCGGCGACGTGCCGCCACATCAGGTGGGTCTGTGGGAATCCGTGCAGCAGCACGACCGGGCTTCCGGCGCCGCCGACGGCGGCGTGGAGCGTCACGCCGTCGTCGACCGCGACGCGGTGCTCGGTGAATCCGGGGATCTTCGGGTGGGTCACAGCGACTCCTGCGGTTCGTGGCAGAGTGGACATGTCCGGGGCCCTGACCTTGGCGGTCCGGTCGTTCCGGGACGTCACCCAGGTTGGGGGCGCCGGATCAGTGATCGATGAGTGGATTCGAGGGACCCGGGGGCGGCGCCGCGTCGCCGGGAGGATGGCGTGCGCGTGGAGTTCGGAATTCTGGGGCCGGTAGCCGCCTGGGAACCGGACGGCACACGGGTGCGCCTCGGCGCGCCCCGCCACCGGGAAGTACTGGGCCGCCTTCTGATCGCCCGGGGCCGGGTGGTCCCGGTCGGCAGGCTCGTGGCCGACCTGTGGGAGGACGAGCCTCCGGCAGGCGCGGTCGGCGCGGTCCGCACCTTCGTGGCGGCGCTGCGCCGCGCCCTGGAACCCGGGCGTCCCGCCCGGCAGCCATCCCGGCTGCTGGTCACCGAGGGGCCGGGCTACGTCCTGCGGGCCGGGCGCGACGCGGTGGACGCCTGGCGTTTCGAGGACTGCGCCGCTCGGGCCGCTAAGGCGTCGCCGCACGCGGCGGTCGCCTTGTGGGACGAGGCGCTCGCCCACTGGCGCGGCCCTGCCCTGGCCGACTTCCCCACCGCCGCGTGGGCCGCTGCCGAGCAGGCCCGGCTGGAGGCGCTGCGCCTGGACGCGGTCGAACGGCGCGCCGACGCCCTGCTTGCCACCGGCGCGGCCCGGGACGCGGTGGCCGACCTGCGCGCCCACGTCGCCGCGCATCCGGGCCGGGAGGACGGCTGGGTGCTGCTGGCCACGGCGCTGGCGCGGTGCGGGATGCGCGGCGAGGCCCTGACCGTCCTGCGCGACGCCCGTCGGGAACTCGGCGGCGCGTACGGGCCCGGTGCCGGAGCCGCCCTCGCGCGCGCCGAGTCCCGCATCCTCGCCGCCGACGGTGCCGCGGCCGAACCGGCCGGGACGGCGGGCAGCGTCTGGGACCGTACCGCCGCCGCGTGGGAGCGCTCGGTCCCGGCGGGCTCCCGGGCGCGGCTGCACGCCACCGCCGGCCTGCTGCGCGACCTCGCGGTGACCGGCGCCGACGGTCTGAAGGAGGCACGCGCGCACCGCCGGGACCTGGTCGCGGCGGCCGAGACGAGCGGTGACGGCGAACTGGCCGCCAGGATCATCGGCTCCTACGACGTGCCTGCCGTGTGGACCCGCGCCGACGACCCCGAGGACGCCGGTGCGCTCGCCCGCTCCGCTGCCCGCGCCGCCGCCCGGCTGGGCCCGGAGGGACCGCCCGCGCTGCGGGCCCGGCTGCTGTCGGTCGTGGCCGTCGAGTCGCGCGGTGACGCGGCGGCCGACGCGCCGCCGCCCCGGGCGGTGGATCCGCGCGCCACCGAGCCGTGGCGGTTGCGCGCCGAACGGGCCGCTGAGGAGGCGGTCCGCCTCGCGCGCCGCCTCCAGGACCCCGCGCTGCTCGCGTTCGCCCTCAACGGCGCCTTCATGCAGTCGTTCGCCACCTGCGGATCGGCCGCCCGCCGCGATGCCCTCGGCGCCGAGCTGATCCGGCTCGCCGTCGACCACCAGCTGCCCGGCCACGAGGTTCTGGGCCGCCTCGTCCGCCTCCAGGCCCTCGCCGGACTGGGCGACCTCGCGGCGGCGGACGCGCAGGCCGAGGAGATCGACCGTCTGGCGCACCGCAACGAGCGGCCGCTCGCCGGGGTGTTCACGTCCTGGTACCAGGCCCTGCGCGTGTGCGAGACCGATGGCTGGCGGGCCGCGCGCCCCCGGTACGAGCGGGTCCTCGCCGAGACCGCCGACTGCGGCATGCCGGGCCTGACCCGGGGCCTGGCCGTCCTCGTCGCACTGGTCCCGGTCATGCGGGGCGACGGCCTGCCGGAGCCCGCGGAGTTCGCGGACCTCGACGCCGGCCCCTACCGGCCCTGGCTCGCCCCTCTGCTGCTGGCCGCCTCCGGCGCCGCCGACCAGGCCCGCCAAGCCCTCACAACGGTTCCCCGGCCGCCGCACGACCTTCTCCAGGAGGCCCTGTGGTGTGTCCTCGCGCGCGCGGCGGCGTCCGTGGGCCACCTGCCGGTCCTGCGCCGCGCCCGCGCCGAACTCGCCTGCGCACGCGACGAGTTCGCGGGAGCCGGCAGCGGACTGGTGTCCTTCGGCCCGGTGGCCCGCCAGCTGCGCGCCGCCGACACGGTCCTCGGCGACGCCGGTCCGTCCGACACGGAGAGTGCAGGCGGAACCGCGTAGGGCAAGAACCTTCGCCCGCCCGCCGCCCGCGCGGCCGGGCGGAGCCGAAGTGGCCGTGGGCGATGGCCGCATGCACCGGCTGACGGGTCGTAGGGTCGTCCCATGACCGACACGGAAACCGTTGACGAGACCCCGGCGGCCAGGGCCGCCCGCTTCCGCGCGGAGGCCGCCGCACGGGGCATTACGGCCGCCGAGGTGGAGGCCCGTATACGCGTCGCCCGCCCGGCGATCTACCTCGCTGAGGACGGCCCCGGCCCGCTGGTGGCGCTGACCGGCGGGAACCCGCCGCTGCCGGAGGGCGCGCCCGACCCGAAGGCGGCGTTCGTCGCGGCCGTCGACTGCGCGGCCCTGCCGCCCGGGGTGACGGATCTGCCGCTGCCCACCGAGGGCCGGCTGCTGTTCTTCGCCGACCCCGACCCGGGCTGCGGAGCCGTGGTCGACGACGCCGTGCGGTACGTCCCGGCCGGGACGCCGTCGGCGGAGCGCCCGGCCGGCCCGGACGACGGTCCGGGCACCTACCGCCCGGCGCGGCTGGACTTCTGCTTCCACCAGTGGTCGTGGCCGCCGCACGAGGAGGACGACGACGAGGAGTCGGAGCGGATCGCCGAGCTGGAGTCCGCCTGGTCGCACGTGGTCGGCTGGCGCCCGCGCTGGCGTTTCCAACTCGGCGGGGAGCCCAACCTCTTCAACTGGGACCCGGTCGAGGTGGCCCGGGACGAAGCGCCGTTGCCCGCCGCGGACGGCGACGAGTGGACGCTGCTGGCCACCTGGCGCGGTGACGACGACTGCGAGGAGCTGGAGGCGGCCCTCTTCCACTGGGTGATCCGCCGCTCCGACCTGGCCGCCCTCCGCTTCGACCGGGTGTTCGTGTACGTCGACGCCTTCTGACCGCGGGGCACTTGCCCCGGCCCGTTCCGGCCAAGCGCGTGGCTGCTTCGACTCCAGCAGCCCCAACGGGTGGGTGTCACCGGCGAGTACGGACTGGGCCGTCTGCCGCCGAGGAAGTGCTCGGGGGTGTACGGGGCGGTGGTCCAGGACGGGCCCCGGGTGGGCAGCGGGTGTTCGTCCTGGTCACCGGCGACGACGAGGCGGGGTGCGGTTGTCGTACCGGTGGTGGACGTCGCACCGGCTGAACGCCGGGGCGGATGAAGATCCGGACAAGGACTGCCGGAGCCGACCGATCAGGGGCGGGCGTAAAGCCGCGTCGAACCGCTCGTCGGAGACGAGGAATGCGTAGTGCTGCGCTGGATCGGCTCGTCCCTCTTCTCGAAGTAGTCGAGCGTCACCCCGTTGCCGAGGTCGACCGGCAGGAACGGCCCGAACGGGGCGCCGACTTCCAGGCCCAGGATCACGGCGATGAACTCCGCGGACGGGTGGGGATCGCTCGCGCAGGCCGACCCGGCTGTCACCCGGTCGACCTTAGTGATCATCGCGGGCGAGGGCGACACCCTGCCCGGCCGCGCTCCGCAGTAGCGCGAACCGCACGCCCCGCTCAGTCGATACAGAATTCGTTGCCCTCGATGTCCAGCATCGGGATGCACGAATCGGTGCCGTCGTACAGCGTTTGCACGTGGACGGCCCCGAGCGGGATCAGTCGTGCGCACTCGGCCTCGAGCGCGGCGAGGCGCTCCTCACCCACGAGTCCGGTGCCGACCCGCACATCGAGGTGCACCCGGTTCTTGACGACCTTCCCTTCGGGGACGCGCTGGAAGTACAGTCGCGGGCCCACACCCGAGGGATCCATGCAGGCGAACCAGGAATCCCGCTCCTCAGGCGGCTGCGAGCGCTTGTAGTCGTCCCACGTCGCGAACCCCTCCGGTGGCGGCGGTACGACATACCCCAGCACCTCGCACCAGAAGCGTGCGAGACGCTCGGGTTCCGCGCAGTCGAAGGTGACCTGGAACTTCTTGATCGCTGACATCGGTGCACCGTACCAAGGGACTTGGGGGCCGTGCCCGCTCGTTGCAGCCGACTTGCCGGACGGCGCGATCACTCACACTCGTTCCGCCTGAGCGGCAACGCGGGGAGAGACAAGGGCCGTTGCCGTGGTGGAACGGCGGGCGAGGTCGGGCAGGACGGTGGCCAGGCCGACGACGTCCGTGATCGCGCCGAGCCAGAGCGGAGCGCGCAGACCCCAGGCGTCGATCGCGGCGGCGCCGATGGAGGAGCCGAGGATGACGCCGAGGGTGATGAAGGAGGAATGGTTGGGTGCCGCGTCGACTCCGTGGTAACCGGCTCGGACCGGCGGGGAAGCCGGTGCCTCCGCGCGGTCTCCATGCCGGTCCCGGTCGTCCCGGCAGGCGCGGCCGGGCCGGTGGAGCGTGGAGCGGGGCGTCCCCGCACGCCGCGATTCACCCGAAGGGCCGGATCGCGGCCGGACCGTCGCCGCGCTCGTCGTGCGTCGCGCGGGCCGCCGCCGGTGAGTGGCACCGCCGGGTGAAGTGGCGGCTCCGCACGGTCGCGGAGATGGTGGTGGGAGGGGACGTCTACGACCAGGTGGGAAGCACGTGATGAACAACGAGGCCGCAGCCCCTCCGCGCATCGTGGTGGGCGTCGACGGGTCCGAACACTCGAAAGCGGCCGTCCGATGGGCGGTGAACCAGGCGAAGCTGATCGGCGGCGCGGTCGACGCGGTCCTCGCCTGGGACCTTCCGACACCGTGGCACGGTCTGGTCTCGCCCTCGGAGAAGGAGACGAGCGACTACGCGGAGCGCATGCGCACGGCCTTGGACCGGGCGATCGACGAGGCCCTCGGCCCCGGTCCGGGACGGCCCGTCCCGCTCCGCGCCACCTCCGTCCAGGGACATCCGGCCGCCGTTCTGATCGAGGCCGCCGAGGGAGCGGAGCTGCTGGTCGTGGGCAATCGGGGGCGCGGCGAGATCCGTGGGACGTTGCTGGGCTCGGTCGGCATGCACTGTGTGCAGCACGCGCCGTGCCCCGTCGTCGTGATCCGGGGCTCCGCCGACGGCACCTGAGGAAGGTTCACGGCCAGGGGCCCATGACGTCCGCCGCCACGGGACCCGACGGGGAAGCCGCGAGCCCGGCAGCACGTCGCCCCCGTTCGGAGCCGTCGGATCGCAGCGAGCGGCCGTCGGTGAGCGCGGGCGGCCGCCGTCCAACGCCGGCCCCGCGTGTCCGGCACGCCATCTGCCCGACCACCACATCGAAGCGGCCCACGCGCTGAAGGCGGGCCCGTCTCGGGAGGTCCGATGAAGGACGCGGCACACGACCGGAACCACGCCCCGCCGAACGCCTCGCGGAGCGGCCGGTCACGGCCCGGACCGCGCATCGTCGGCGAACTGTCCGTGCCGGCCGTCGCGTCCGTCCCGGACTC